>NZ_NCUK01000013.1:666051-999076 GCF_002096445.1 Streptococcus oralis subsp. oralis | reverse complement strand
AGCCTGGCTCTTGGCTCGTATGCGTGAGTTTGCAGACGACAGTGACATCAGTCGTTCAGTCTTGCAAGAGTATGGGCAAATATTGATTAACCATGACGCAGTTCTCGGTCTGCAAAAGATTCGTTCATAATTTTTAAAATCAATTTTCATTTATCAAGAAAGACGAATCATGGGATTCGTTTTTTCTTTACTAGACTGAAATAGTGATCTACTATAATAGGAATTTTCACAAAATTCTGTTATAATGGCTATATCAGAAAATTTCTAGGAGACAAACATGACAGTTAAAATTGCTTTACTTGGATTTGGTACCGTGGCAAGTGGTGTGCCATTCCTCCTAAAGGAAAATGGAGAAAAAATCGTTCAGTCAGCTCATTCGGAGATTGAAGTAGCAAAGGTATTGGTCAAGGATGAAGATGAAAAGAACCGCTTGCTTGCAGCAGGAAATGACTTTAACTTTGTAACCAATGTAGATGATATTTTAGCAGACAAGGACATTACTATCGTAGTGGAATTGATGGGGCGTATCGAACCAGCTAAAACCTTTATCACTCGTGCCTTAGAAGCTGGGAAACACGTTGTTACTGCTAACAAGGACCTTTTGGCTGTTCATGGTGCAGAATTGTTAGAAATCGCTAAAGAGCATAATGTAGCACTTTACTATGAAGCAGCAGTAGCTGGTGGGATTCCAATTCTTCGTACCTTGGCAAATTCATTAGCTTCTGATAAAATCACGCGCGTTCTTGGTGTTGTTAACGGAACTTCTAACTTCATGATGACCAAGATGGTCGAAGAAGGCTGGTCTTATGATGATGCTCTGGCTGAAGCACAAAGACTTGGTTTTGCAGAAAGCGACCCTACAAATGACGTGGATGGGATTGACGCAGCCTACAAGATGGTGATTTTGAGCCAGTTTGCTTTTGGGATGAAGGTTGCTTTTGACGATGTAGCCCACAAGGGAATCCGCAACATCACACCAGAAGACGTAGCTGTAGCCCAAGACCTTGGCTATGTAGTGAAATTGGTTGGTTCTATCGAGGAAACTCCTTCAGGTATTGCTGCAGAAGTGACTCCAACCTTCCTACCTAAAGCACATCCACTTACCAGTGTGAATGGGGTAATGAACGCAGTCTTTGTAGAATCTATCGGTATCGGTGAGTCTATGTATTACGGACCAGGTGCGGGTCAAAAACCAACTGCAACAAGTGTTGTAGCAGACATTGTCCGTATCGTTCGTCGCTTGAATGATGGTACCATTGGTAAAGACTTCAACGAATACAGCCGTGACTTGGTTTTGGCTAATCCAGAAGATGTTAAAGCTAATTACTACTTCTCAATCTTGGCTCCAGACTCAAAAGGTCAGGTCTTGAAATTGGCTGAGATTTTCAACGCTCAAGATATTTCCTTCAAGCAAATCCTCCAAGATGGCAAAGAGGGTGACAAGGCGCGTGTAGTGATTATCACTCATAAGATTAATAAAGCACAACTTGAGAATGTTTCAGCAGAGTTGGCCAAAGCTTCAGAATTTGACCTCTTGAATACCTTCAAGGTGTTAGGAGAATAAGATGAAGATTATTGTACCTGCAACCAGTGCCAATATTGGGCCAGGTTTTGATTCGGTCGGTGTAGCTGTAACCAAGTATCTTCAAATTGAGGTCTGTGAAGAACGAGATGAGTGGTTGATTGAACACCAGATTGGCAAATGGATTCCCCATGACGAGCGTAATCTTTTGCTTAAGATTGCCTTGCAAATTGCGCCGGACTTGCAACCAAGACGCTTGAAAATGACCAGTGATGTTCCCTTGGCGCGTGGTTTGGGTTCTTCAAGCTCGGTTATCGTTGCTGGGATTGAACTGGCCAACCAACTTGGCGATCTCAACTTATCTAACCACGACAAATTGCAGCTGGCGACCAAGATTGAAGGACATCCTGACAATGTGGCTCCAGCTATCTATGGAAATCTTGTTGTTGCGAGCTCCGTTGAAGGTCACGTTTCAGCAATTGTGGCAGACTTCCCCGAGTGTGATTTTCTAGCTTATATTCCCAACTATGAATTACGCACTCGAGACAGCCGTGGTGTCCTTCCTAAGAAATTGTCCTACAAGGAAGCTGTTGCAGCTAGTTCAATTGCCAATGTGGCCGTTGCAGCCTTGTTAGCAGGAGATATGGTGACAGCTGGACAAGCAATCGAGGGGGACCTCTTCCACGAGCGTTATCGTCAAAGTCTGGTCCGTGAATTTGCGACGATTAAGCAAGTAGCTAAAGAGAATGGTGCCTATGCAACCTATCTCTCTGGTGCCGGACCGACAGTTATGGTCTTGGCTTCTCATGACAAGATGCCAGCGATTAAGGCAGAATTGCAAAAGCAGTCTTTCAAAGGCAAACTGCATGATTTGAAAGTTGATACCAAAGGTGTCCGTGTCGAAGCAAAATAAAGAATAGAAGATAGGATGGGGAAACTCTCGACCAGAGGACTTCCTATCCTTTTTTTGAAAAGAAGTTTATACTCAATGAAAATCAAAGAGCAAACTAGGAAGCTAGCCGCAGGTTGCTCAAAACAGTGTTTTGAGGTTGTGGATAGAACTGACGAAGTTAGCTCAAAATACTGTTTTGAGGTTGCAGATGTAAGCTGACGTGCTTTGAAGAGATTTTCGAAGAGTATTAGTTAAAAACTTGATAAAGGAGAAATAAAGATGGCAGAAATTTATCTAGCAGGTGGTTGTTTTTGGGGCCTAGAGGAGTATTTTTCACGAATTTCTGGAGTGCTAGCAACCAGTGTCGGCTACGCTAATGGCCAAGTCGAAACGACCAATTACCAGTTGCTCAAGGAAACAGACCATGCAGAGACTGTTCAAGTGATTTATGATGAGAAAGCAGTGTCACTTAGAGAGATTTTGCTTTATTATTTCCGTGTCATTGATCCCTTGTCTATTAACCAACAAGGGAATGACCGTGGTCGCCAATATCGAACGGGAATCTATTATCAGGATGAAGCAGACTTGCCAGCTATCTACACAGTGGTGCAGGAGCAGGAGCGTATGCTGGGTCGAAAGATTGCAGTAGAGGTGGAGAAACTTCGCCACTACATTTTAGCAGAAGACTACCATCAAGACTATCTCAAGAAAAATCCTTCAGGTTATTGTCATATCGATGTGACGGATGCTGAGAAGCCATTGATTGATGCCTCTAACTATGAAAAGCCTAGTCAAGAGGTGCTGAAGGAAAACCTAACTGAAGAATCCTACCGAGTAACGCAAGAAGCTGCTACAGAGGCGCCGTTTAGTAATGCTTATGACCAAACTTTTGAAGAAGGGATTTATGTAGATATCACGACAGGGGAGCCACTCTTTTTTGCTAAGGATAAGTTTGCCTCAGGTTGTGGTTGGCCAAGTTTTAGTCGTCCGATTTCTAAGGAGTTGATTCACTATTACAAGGACCTGAGTCATGGAATGGAGCGAATCGAGGTTCGTTCTCGGTCAGGAAATGCTCACTTGGGTCATATCTTTACAGATGGACCTCAGGAGTTAGGTGGCCTCCGTTACTGTATCAATTCTGCATCCTTGCGCTTTGTAGCCAAGGATGAGATGGAAGAAGCAGGATATGGCTATCTATTGCCTTACTTAAACAAATAAAACGGAGAGGGTGGGGCTTCCCACTTTCTTCATTTCCAGAATAAGAATAGAAGGGATCTATGAAACACTTACTATCTTACTTCAAACCCTATATCAAAGAATCAATTTTGGCTCCCCTGTTCAAGTTGCTAGAAGCTGTTTTTGAGCTCTTAGTTCCCATGGTGATTGCTGGGATTGTTGACCAATCCTTGCCTCAGAGAGATCAAGGGCATCTATGGATGCAGATTGGCCTGCTCCTTATCTTTGCAGTGATTGGCGTTTTAGTGGCCTTGGTAGCCCAGTTTTACTCAGCTAAGGCTGCGGTGGGTTTTGCCAAAGAACTGACAGACGACCTTTATCGTCATATTCTTTCCTTGCCTAAGGACAGCAGAGATCGTCTGACAACATCTAGCTTGGTGACACGCTTGACTTCGGATACTTACCAGATTCAGACTGGTATCAATCAATTCCTGCGCCTCTTTTTGAGAGCGCCTATTATCGTTTTTGGAGCCATTTTTATGGCCTATAGAATCTCAGCTGAGCTGACTTTCTGGTTCTTAGTTATGGTTGTCATTTTGACGATTGTCATTGTCGGTCTCTCTCGACTGGTCAATCCTCTCTACAGCAGTCTCAGAAAGAAAACGGATCAGCTGGTTCAGGAAACGCGCCAGCAATTACAAGGCATGCGAGTTATTCGTGCTTTTGGTCAGGAAAAACGAGAGTTACAAATTTTTCAAACCCTTAACCAAGTTTATGCTAGATTGCAAGAAAAGACGGGTTTCTGGTCTAGTTTGTTAACACCTCTGACCTATCTGATTGTTAATGGGACTCTCCTTGTTATCATCTGGCAGGGCTATATTTCAATTCAAGGAGGTTTACTCAGTCAAGGTGCCCTCATTGCCCTCATCAACTATCTCTTGCAGATTTTGGTGGAATTGGTTAAGCTCACCATGCTGATCAATTCCCTCAACCAGTCCTACATCTCAGCCAAGCGAATCGAGGAAGTCTTTGACGAGGCTCCAGAGGATATCCATTCAGAGTTAGAACAAAAGCAAGCTACCAGTAATCAGGTTTTGCAAGTCCAAGAATTGACCTTTACCTATCCTGATGCGGCTCAGCCTTCTCTGAGAAACATTTCCTTTGATATGAAGCAAGGGCAAATCCTTGGTATCATCGGAGGAACTGGTTCTGGTAAATCAAGCTTGGTGCAAGTCTTACTTGGTCTTTATCCGGTAGACAAGGGGAGCATTGACCTTTATCGAAATGGACGTAGTCCTCGTAATCTTGAGCAGTGGCGGTCTTGGATTGCCTATGTGACCCAAAAGGTCGAACTCTTTAAGGGAACTATTCGTTCCAACTTGACTCTAGGTTTCAATCGAGAAGTATCTGACCAGCAACTATGGCATGCCTTGGAGATTGCGCAAGCAAAGGATTTTGTCAGTGATAAGGAAGGACTCTTAGATGCCTTAGTTGAGGCAGGAGGACGAAATTTCTCAGGCGGACAAAAACAAAGGTTATCTATCGCCCGAGCAGTCTTGCGCCAAGCTCCTTTTCTCATCCTAGATGATGCGACCTCGGCCCTCGACACCATCACCGAGTCCAAGCTCTTGAAAGCTATTCGAGAAAATTTGCCAAATACAAGTTTAATCTTGATTTCTCAACGAACTTCGACACTTCAGATGGCTGACCAGATTCTCCTCTTGGAAAAAGGTGAGTTACTAGCTGTTGGTAAGCACGATGACTTGATGAAGACTAGCCAAGTCTATCACGAAATCAATGCATCCCAACATGGAAAGGAGGACTAGCATGAAACGACAAACTGCAAACCAGACGCTCAAACGTTTAGCCGTGGATTTAGCAAGCCATCCCTTTCTCCTTTTCCTAGCCTTTCTAGGAACTATTGCCCAAGTTAGTTTATCAATTTACCTACCTATTTTGATTGGGCAGGTCATTGACCAGGTCCTTGTGGCTGGTTCTTCACCAGTTTTTTGGCAGATTTTCATTCAGATGATCTTGGTAGTCATAGGAAATACTCTGGTACAATGGGCCAATCCTCTTCTTTATAATCGTCTAATTTTCTCTTATACCAAAGACTTGCGAGAGAGAATCATTCATAAACTTCATCGTTTACCGATTGCTTTTGTGGATCGGCAGGGTAGTGGAGAGATGGTTAGTCGTGTGACTACAGACATAGAACAGTTGGCAGCTGGCTTGACCATGATTTTTAACCAATTTTTCATTGGCGTTTTGATGATTTTGGTTAGTATTCTAGCCATGCTTCAAATCCACCTCCTCATGACCCTCTTGGTCTTGCTGTTGACGCCCCTGTCCATGGTGATTTCACGCTTTATTGCTAAACGCTCTTATCATCTCTTCCAGAAGCAAACAGAGACGAGGGGGATTCAGACTCAGTTGATTGAAGAGTCTCTTAGCCAGCAAACTATTATCCAGTCCTTTAATGCTCAGACAGAGTTTATCCAAAGACTGCACGAGGCGAATGGCAACTACGCAGGTTATTCTCAGTCAGCTATCTTTTATTCATCAACGGTTAATCCTTCAACTCGCTTTGTCAATGCACTCATCTATGCTCTTCTTGCTGGAGTGGGAGCCTATCGTATCATGATGGGGTCCACCTTGACCATCGGACGTTTAGTGACTTTTTTGAACTATGTTCAGCAGTACACTAAGCCCTTTAACGATATTTCTTCTGTTCTAGCCGAATTGCAAAGTGCTCTCGCTTGCGCAGAGCGTGTCTATGCTGTCTTAGAAAGTCCTGAGGTTGCTGAAACAGGTAAGGAAGTCTTGACCAGTGACCAAGTTAAGGGAGCCATTTCCTTTAAGCATGTTTCTTTTGGATACAATCCTGAAAGGATCTTGATTAAGGATTTGTCTATCGATATCCCAGCTGGTAGCAAGGTAGCCATCGTTGGTCCGACAGGTGCTGGTAAGTCAACTCTTATCAATCTCCTCATGCGTTTTTATCCTATTAACTCGGGAGATATCTTGTTAGATGGTCGTTCTATTTACGATTATACCCGAGCATCATTGAGACAGCAGTTTGGGATGGTACTCCAAGAAACCTGGCTCAAGCAAGGGACCATTCATGACAATATTGCCTTTGGAAATCCTGATGCCAGTAGGGAGCAGGTGATTGCTGCCGCAAAAGCAGCCAACGCAGACTTTTTCATCCAACAGTTGCCACAGGAATATGATACTAAGTTGGAAAATGCAGGAGAATCACTATCTGTCGGCCAAGCCCAGCTCTTGACCATCGCCCGAGTCTTTCTAGCTATCCCAAAGATTCTTATCTTAGACGAAGCGACTTCTTCCATCGATACACGGACAGAGGTGCTAGTACAGGATGCCTTTGCCAAACTCATGAAAGGGCGCACAAGCTTTATCATTGCTCACCGTTTGTCAACCATTCAGGATGCGGATTTGATTCTTGTCTTGGTAGATGGTGATATTGTTGAGTATGGGAACCATCAGGACCTCATGGCTAGAAAGGGCAAGTATTCCCAAATGCAAAAAGCAGCAGCTTTTAGCCCTGAATAATCCTTTCTATTTTAAAATCTTATGAACGAAAAAAGTTGCCTTCGGGTGACTTTTTTGTTACAATAGCTAGAAAAATCAGGGTCTTAGAAGGAGAAAACAATGAAAGTCTATCAGCATGTAAATATCGTGACTTGTGACCAAGATTTCCATGTTTATTTGGATGGTGTCTTAGCCGTTAAGGACTCTCAAATCGTCTATGTCGGCCAAGAGAAGCCAGAGATTTTAGAGCAAGCTGAGCAGATTATAGACTATCAGGGAGCCTGGATCATGCCTGGTTTGGTTAATTGCCATACCCATTCTGCCATGACAGGTTTGCGAGGGATTCGGGATGACAGCAATCTCCATGAATGGCTCAATGACTTTATCTGGCCAGCAGAAGCAGGATTTACTCCCGACATGACTACCAAGGCGGTCAAAGAAGCTCTGACAGAAATGCTCCAGTCAGGAACAACAAGCTTCAACGATATGTATAATCCCAATGGTGTGGATATTGAGCAAATTTATCAGGCAGTCAAGGCTTCCAAGATGCGTTGTTATTTCTCACCGACCCTCTTTTCTTCAGAGACAGAAACAACTGCTGAGACTATAAGCAGAACACGAGCCATCATAGAAGAAATCTTAGGATATGAAAATCCAAATTTCAAGGTTATGGTAGCTCCACATTCTCCCTACAGTTGTAGTAGAGACTTGCTGGAAGCGAGCTTAGATATGGCAAAAGAGCTGGACATTCCCATCCATATCCATGTGGCGGAGACCAAGGAGGAATCAGGAATTATTCTGAAACAATACGGCAAACGCCCCCTCGCCTTTCTAGAAGAACTAGGTTACTTAGATCATTCCTCTGTCTTTGCTCACGGAGTCGAATTAAACGAGAGAGAAATTGAACGTTTGGCAACTTCTCATGTGGCTATCGCCCACAATCCTATCAGTAACCTTAAATTGGCTTCAGGGATCGCTCCCATCATCCAACTGCAAAAAGCAGGAGTAGCAGTCGGAATTGCGACAGACTCGGTTGCTTCCAATAATAATCTAGATATGTTTGAGGAAGGACGGATAGCCGCCCTCCTTCAGAAAATGAAGAGCGGAGATGCTAGCCAATTTTCTATCGAAACAGCCCTTAAGGCACTGACAATCGAAGGAGCTAAGGTTCTAGGAATGGAAAAGCAGATAGGAAGCCTAGAAGTCGGCAAACAGGCAGATTTTCTGGTCATTCAACCACAAGGAAAAATCCATCTTCAACCTCAGGAAAATATGCTCTCTCACCTGGTTTATGCTGTCAAATCCAGTGATGTCGATGATGTTTATATCGCTGGAGAACAGGTGGTTAAGCAAGGCAAAGTTTTGACAGTAGAGATTTAAAAAAATTTAAAAAAAGTTTGCAAAAATCTTGCATTCTTTTTTTGTCTATGCTATACTTATATACGGTTTGAAAAAACTGCCTAAGACAGTAGGGGAGCTCGACTCATAAAGATCCTACCGAGGACAAAACGTATCATGTAAAAAGAAGCGTATTGTACTTTCGTGTCTAGGTTTGGGCGCGTTTTTCTTTTGGAAAAATTCCCCAAGCAAAATAATTACGGAGGTGAACACACTAATGAGTGAAGCAATTATTGCTAAAAAAGCGGAACTAGTTGACGTAGTAGCTGAAAAAATGAAAGCTGCTGCATCTATCGTCGTTGTAGACGCTCGTGGTTTGACAGTTGAGCAAGATACAGTTCTTCGTCGTGAGCTTCGTGGAAGCGAAGTTGAGTATAAAGTCATTAAAAACTCAATCTTGCGTCGTGCAGCTGAAAAAGCTGGTCTTGAAGATCTTGCATCAGTATTTGTTGGACCATCTGCAGTAGCATTTTCTAACGAAGATGTTATCGCACCAGCGAAAATCTTGAACGACTTTGCTAAAAACGCTGAAGCACTTGAAATCAAAGGTGGTGCAATCGAAGGCGCTGTCGCATCTAAAGAAGAAATCGTTGCTCTTGCAACTCTTCCAAACCGCGAAGGACTTCTTTCTATGCTCCTTTCTGTACTTCAAGCGCCAGTGCGCAACGTTGCTCTTGCAGTCAAAGCGGTTGCAGACAACAAAGAAGACGCAGCTTAATCTTAAGCTACGCAGCGTAGCCTAGCTACGAAAAACTATTATAAAATTAAAAACTTATTTGGAGGAAATAACAATGGCATTGAACATTGAAAACATTATTGCTGAAATTAAAGAAGCTTCAATCCTTGAATTGAACGACCTTGTAAAAGCTATCGAAGAAGAATTTGGTGTAACTGCAGCTGCTCCTGTAGCTGTTGCTGCAGCTGGTGCTGCTGACGCTGGTGCTGCTAAAGACTCATTTGACGTTGAGTTGACAGCTGCTGGTGACAAAAAAGTTGGCGTTATCAAAGTTGTACGTGAAATCACTGGTCTTGGGCTTAAAGAAGCTAAAGAACTTGTTGATGGTGCACCAGGTGTCATCAAAGAAGGCGTTCCAACTGCAGAAGCTGAAGAAATCAAAGCTAAATTGGAAGAAGCTGGAGCTTCAGTTACTCTTAAATAATAGAGCAACTACATTAGTAGCTTAAAAAAACATATAAAACCGCTATTCTTAGGAGTAGCGGTTTTTTCTTTTGGTTCAAGAAGGGGCAAAAAAGGGGCGAACTAATTATATAGTTTATCTAGGAGACAAACAAGTTTTGAATAATAGGCTTTCCATAAAAAATGATACAAGTTTTTACCCTTCAGGATTTATTTTTTTCTAGTATCATCATTCCTATGAACAGTAGAAAAGTAAGTTTTTAATTTATTGATACTCCGGATATTACAATCTCAGTATTAAAGAACTTTATTGAAGGTAATTTTCGAACGGTTTGAGGTAATTTCAATGAAATTTTAATAGATATTTCAATTTTCTTCTTGACTCTGACCTTAGGTAAGGGATTATACTAATAGTAGATAAGAAAGGAGATTATTATGCAAATCAATATGATTCGTTCAGATAAAGTTTACCAAGAGATGCTCGATCTTCCTTTGGAAAAGAGAGAGGGCTGTTTTCGAGCTAAAATATTAGCACCTTTTGCTACGAAATACCAAACTCAACATATTCCTCTGAAAGCCAAGTATCCCGGAGGATTTGATGCTTTGTTCCTACTTGGTTTTATGAATCAGCTACCCGGAACTCTGTCAGAGAAGGATAGACCAGCTATCGACGCTCTGAGCTCTGATCAACTCTGGCAAGACTGCCAGAATACCATCAAGAGGAGTATTGGTCTTTTTGAGCAGGCTGGCTATGACTTAGAGGTTGAGGATTACTATTTTACTATTTTATTGGGCAACCCTGAAAAGCCCATGTTACAGCTCAATAAGGGTTATAGTGGAGATGGTGGAATTCCAGGCTACCTCATGCTTAGTCTGCTACCAAATGACTATACTTTGCCACGTGTGCAGGCAGCTCTGGCCCACGAGTGCAACCATAACGTTCGTTTCCAATTTATCAAATGGAACCAGCAGACGACATTAGCAGACGGGGTAGTTAGTGAGGGGTTGGCAGAGTCTTTTGCTGCTGAGCTCTATGGTAAAGATCTCATTGGACCTTGGGTCACTTCAACTAGTTCCGAGCAGCTAGAAGAGATTAAGCATGTTATCTCAAGTCAGCTTCAGCTAACAGGAATGGCGGAAATGGCTCCTTATCTCTACGGTGATGAAATCGCTGAGATTCAAGGTCAACTACCGGTTGGAATGCCTTATGCTGCGGGCTATGCTTATGGCTATCATCTGATACAAGCTTATCTGAAAAAGACTGGCAAGAGCATTATTGAAGCGACAGTAACATCCACAGAAGAGATTTTAGAGGCGACTAAAGACTTTTGGAAATGACACTTTTGCTTGAAAATCTACCAGAACCTGATATAATGTAAGTAATTTTTGGAGGTGATAGTATGCATTATAAAAGAATTGAGTTAAAAGTCACAAATCAAGGTATCCATGAGCGCAAGATTTTTCAAGGGGTTAAGATTTTCAGCCACAGCAAGTTATCCAAAGATCAGAAAAGCATTTTGACACAGAAGATTTACCTGACACCGAAGCAAAACATTGTTTACTATCAACGGACAGATGTCAACTATGACCAGAACTGGCATTATAAGAAGGATTATTATGAACTAGCTTATGGTCAGTTGGACAGAGAGACTGTTTTTAAGGTTTGCCAAGATTTTGACGAACTAAGTCCTTTCCTGGAGAATAAGCTGTTAGAGAAGCTAAAAGAAAAGCAGGTAGCAGGCAATTTTTTTGAAAAATTAGATATATAAAAATCCGACTGCTTATAAAAGCAGTCGGATTTCTCTAATTTATAGTTTGATAATCTTTCATGATAAAAATAGATCTATTTTTATCATGAACAGCTCACTTAGTTAGAAGTTTTGGAAACAGTATAGTTGACAACTATGGGGAATAAGCATATAATTAAGAAAAATGATTGAGTGCTCACTCAATTTTTTAGATGTGTAAAGGAGTTCATACAATGGTTGTTCAAGCAATACAATATAGTCGTTTCGGTGATGAAGAAGTGTTAGATTTAGTGAACATTAAATCTGACGCTTTGAAAGTGAATCAAGTTAGGGTAGAAGTTTATGCAGTTGGTTTAAATCCTATTGATTATAAAACTTTTGAGGGGGCAAAGCCACTTCGTTTTCTATCTTTTATGACGAAACTAAGGAAGCCAAGTCGTTGGTTTGAGTCAAAATCATCTCTTTTTCCAAGAGGTGTTGGTCGGGATTTTGCTGGAGTTATCACAGAAGTTGGTGAAGGAGTAAGTCGGTTTGCAGTAGGGGATAAGGTTTTTGGAACAATGATCAGTGACCCTGGATTGGGGACCAAGAGGGGAGCTTTGGCAACAGAAATTTGTGTCAATGAATCGGAAATCGTGTTGAAACCAGAGATGATTGATATGAACCATGCAGCTACTATGGGTGTAGCCTCTCTAACAGTGGGAGGTTCTTTTAGAAAGATTGAGCTAAACTCTAAAGATATTGTAGTTATTTCAGCAGCGGCAGGTGGTATTGGAAGTATTGCAGTACAGTATGCAGTTGCTAAGGGTGCAACAGTTATTGGAATTGCAAGTAAGAAAAATTCAGATTATCTGAAGTCTTTAGGTGCTATACCGGTAGCCTACGAAGAGAACATCCAGAATGCTCTTCTATCAGCAAGTGCAAAGCCAATTACAAAATTCTTGGATTGCTATGGAAGTGATTATGTTAAATTGGCTTTCAGTTTGGGATTGAAGGGCACGGCTATTGGAACGCTAGTACCTTCACCATATGTTATGATAAGAGGAGCTCAGTTCACGGGTCCGAGACATTCCACATATGATGATTTTAGAGTTCTAGCGGAAATGGTCTCAGATGGGAAGGTTCGGCTGAATATTGATCAGGTTTATGATTTTTCTCTAAAGTCAGTTAGAGAGGCATATCGTAGTCTGAAGTCGGGACACACTCGAGGTAAGAAGGTTGTAAAAGTAAGAGAGTAGCAGAGAGGTGCTAGTAATGGAAAGTTTAGAGGAAAAGTATGCTCAGACATTAGAGAATAGCAACCTGAGCTTAAAACAACGTCAAGTATTATTATCAAGTCTAAAGCTATTTTCAGAAATTGGCTTTGAAAATACAACAGCCAGCCTTATTGCTAAGGAGGCTGGAGTTTCAGAGGGGACAGTTTTTAGTTACTTTAAAACTAAGGAAGGAATATTAGAAGCTATTCTGTCAACTTTTCTCGAACAAGTTATTCCAGATGTGATTGCTGATTTTTCTGAGAAGAAATTTACAGCAAACCAAGAGAGTTTTCCAGTGTTTTTGAGAAGTATAGTTTGGGATAGACTAGTTTTCATTCAGGAGAATCAAATGCAAGTTAAAATTCTATTAAGTCGTTCTTTTATTGATAAAACTATTTCTGACCAGTTAGGGAATGTTATTATTCACTCTATCATTAAGCCAATTAGTCCAGTTCTGAATCAGTTTAAAGAAAAAGGTGTTATCCGAGATTGGTCAAATGAAAGAATTGTTCGATATATTTTGGCTTTGAGTCTTTCTTATGCTCTTTCAATGATGTTGAATGATAATGAGGACCTAGACATAGATGAAACAGTAAATGAAATAGTTGAATGCCTGTCTTTTGCCTTAGTAGAGGTAAAATAGATTTTGATTTTAAGCTTACTATTAGAAATAGTGGGCTTTTTTAAAACTAATACAAAAATCCCCAATCAGAGTGATTGGGGATTGAAAAATAAATTGAAACAATACCTTTACTATCATAGCATTGGCTACATTAGTATACTGCTATCTATTCATCTGATAAGAGGGATTTTATCATCCAGATATTCATAGCAGGGTGGCCGGCGGCGTTAGAAAGTGGTTGTTGTAGTGCTGTAAAACCATAGTGCTGATAGATGGACACAGCCGTAGCCAGTTCAGTAGAGGTTTCTAGATAAAGCTGTTCATAACCTGCTAGGCGGGCTTCATGGAATATCCGCTTTATCAACCTGCTGGAATAACCTTTGCCACGGCTATTTTTAGTGACATACAGTTTTTGTAATTCAGCAATCTTATCAGACACAGGTGCAAAGCCACCACAGCCAACCAGCTGACCTTCATCTTCCAGAATAAAGTAAGCTGCTCTCTCTTGCTGTTGATAATAGTCGGCCAAATGATCTAGATGAGAATCAAAGTAGACAGTTCCAGGTTTGTCAAGCCCGAATTCTTCTAGGCTAGCTCGAATGAGCTGCGCTACAGCTGGATTATCTCTTACTTCCATTGGCCGTAAGTTCATCATTTGTCCTCCGATAGGATGTATCGACTAATTAAACAATACCTTGGGCAATCATAGCGTTTGCTACGTTTTCGAAGGCAGCGATATTTGCTCCTGCAAGGTAGTCGGTACCAAGTCCGTATGTTTCAGCAGTTGTTTTAGCTGTGTTGAAGATGTTTGTCATGATGTCTTTGAGACGTCCATCAACTTCTTCACGGGTCCATGAAAGACGAAGGCTGTTTTGGCTCATTTCAAGCGCTGATACAGCTACACCACCAGCGTTAGCAGCTTTGGCAGGTCCGTAAAGGATTCCGTTTTCTTTGTAGACTTTAATCGCATCAAGGTCACTAGGCATGTTAGCACCTTCAGATACACAGATAACGCCTTGAGCAACCAAACGTTTAGCAGCTTCGCCGTTGATTTCGTTTTGAGTCGCACATGGAAGAGCGATGTCGTAGTTTCCAGCGTAAGTCCATACAGAACCTTCATGGTAAGTAGCAGTTGCTTTCTCAGCTGCATACTCAGTCAAACGAGCACGGCGTTTTTCTTTAACATCAACCAAAAGATCGAAGTCAATACCATTTTCATCGATGACATAACCGTTTGAGTCAGATACAGAGATAACAGTAGCACCAAGTTCAGTCGCTTTTTGAAGAGCGTATTGAGCTACGTTACCAGAACCTGAAATAACCACTTTCTTACCAGCAAAACTGTTACCATTAGCTTTGAGCATTTCTTCAGTGTAGTAAACCAAACCATAACCAGTTGCTTCTGGACGAATCAAGCTACCACCAAATCCAAGAGGTTTACCAGTCAAGACACCCGCATCAAATTGGTTAAGACGTTTGTATTGTCCGTAAAGGTAACCAATCTCACGTCCTCCAACACCGATATCACCAGCAGGTACGTCAAGTGATGGTCCGATGTATTTTTGCAATTCAGTCATGAAGCTTTGGCAGAAGCGCATCACTTCAGCGTCAGTCTTACCTTTAGGATCGAAGTCTGACCCCCCTTTACCTCCACCGATTGGAAGTCCAGTCAAGACGTTTTTAAAGATTTGTTCGAAACCGAGGAATTTCAAGATCCCTTGGTTTACAGTTGGGTGGAAACGAAGTCCGCCTTTATATGGTCCAACAGCTGAGTTGAATTGAACACGGTAACCACGGTTGACTTGGACTTTTCCATCACGGTCCACCCAAGGAACACGGAAAGAAATCACGCGCTCAGGCTCAGTGATACGTGCCAAGATGTTTTCTTCAATATACTCAGGATGTTTTTCAAATACAGGTTCCAAAGTGCTGAAGAATTCTTCAACCGCCTGGAGAAATTCAGCCTCATGCCCGTTACGAGCTTTCACAGTTGCAAACACGCTTTGGATATAGTCTTTAGCAGATGTCATATCGTTCTCCTTTTGTTGTTATATTTTATTACATGAGCCATTATAGCAGAATTTTTTTTGAGTGTAAAGAAAAAAACAGAAATTTTCTAAAAATTCTTTCAATTTACAAAACCGAACGTTTTATATAGAAATTAGTTTCTCAAAGAGAAAATCTTAAAGTATGGTATAATATTAGAAATAAAAGGAATCTGGAGGATCAGAATCATGGTATCAACGAAAACACAAATAGCTGGCTTTGAGTTTGACAATTGCTTGATGAATGCAGCGGGTGTGGCTTGTATGACGATAGAGGAACTAGAAGGAGTCAAAAACTCAGCGGCAGGTACTTTTGTTACGAAGACTGCGACCTTGGACTTTCGTCAGGGCAATCCTGAGCCACGATACCAGGATGTTCCACTTGGTTCTATAAACTCCATGGGCTTACCAAATAATGGCTTAGACTACTATCTGAACTATCTTTTGGACTTGCAGGAAAAAGAGCCAAACCGAACTTTCTTCCTATCTCTAGTTGGCATGTCTCCAGAAGAAACACATACCATCTTGAAAAAAGTTCAAGAGAGTGAATTCAAAGGACTGACAGAGCTTAATCTCTCTTGTCCAAATGTTCCAGGAAAACCTCAGATTGCTTATGATTTTGAGACAACAGACCGGATTTTGGCAGAAGTCTTTGCCTACTTTACCAAACCTCTTGGAATCAAATTGCCACCTTATTTTGATATTGTTCACTTTGACCAAGCGGCTGCTATTTTCAACAAGTATCCGCTCAAGTTTGTTAACTGTGTTAACTCTATCGGAAACGGCCTTTATATAGAAGACGAGTCGGTCGTGATTCGTCCTAAAAATGGTTTTGGTGGCATTGGTGGAGAGTATATCAAACCGACTGCTCTAGCGAATGTGCACGCCTTTTACCAACGTTTAAATCCCCAAATCCAAATCATCGGAACGGGTGGCGTTCTTACGGGTCGTGATGCCTTTGAACATATCCTCTGCGGTGCGAGTATGGTGCAAGTAGGGACCACTCTTCACAAAGAAGGTATCAGTGCTTTTGAACGCATTACCAATGAACTAAAAGCAATCATGGCGGAAAAAGGATACGAGAGCCTAGAAGATTTCCGTGGGAAATTGCGCTATATTGATTAAAGTTAGAAAAAAATCAGAAGAAAGGAGAGAAGATGCTAGCCGTTGAAGACAGTCAGAAGTTGACTTTATCAAATCTATCTAGCTTGAGCCTATTTACAGGGACAGACCAGGGTCAGTTTGAAGTTATGAAGGATCAGGTGCTGAAACAGATCGGCTATGATCCAGCCGACCTTAATTTTGCCTACTTTGACATGAAAGAAGTAGCCTATAAGGATGTGGAACTGGAGCTAGTCAGTCTCCCTTTCTTTGCAGATGAGAAAGTCGTGATATTAGACCATTTTGTCGATATCACAACAGCCAAGAAACGCTTTTTAGCAGATGATGAACTCAAGTCGTTTGAAGAATACCTTGACAACCCTTCACCAACAACCAAGTTGTTGATTTTTGCTGAAGGAAAGTTAGATAGTAAAAGACGGCTGGTCAAATTGCTCAAACGAGATGCGACTGTATTTGATGCTATTGAACACAAGGAACAAGAACTCCGCCAGTATTTCCAAAAATGGAGTCAGACACAAGGTCTGCAGTTTGTGGGGCAATCCTTTGAAAATCTACTTCTCAAATCTGGTTTTCAATTTAGCGAAATCCAGAAAAATCTCCTTTTTTTACAGTCTTATAAGTCTGACGGCGTGATTGAGGAGAAGGATATTGTCGAGGCTATTCCAAAGACTCTGCAGGACAATATTTTTGATTTGACTCAGTTTATTTTAGCTAAGAAAATTGATCAGGCCCGTGAGTTGGTTAGAGACTTGACCTTGCAAGGGGAAGACGAAATTAAGCTCATAGCTGTCATGTTAGGACAGTTTCGAACTTTTACCCATGTGAAGATTTTATCAGAGACTGGTCAGACAGAATCGCAGATTGCAAGCAGTCTGGGAACTTACTTGGGGCGCAACCCTAATCCTTATCAAATCAAGTTCGCATTAAGAGATTCGAGAGGGATTTCCTTGGCCTTTCTCAAGCGAGCGATTTCTTATTTGATTGAAACAGACTACCAGATTAAGACAGGTGTCTATGAAAAGGGGTACCTGTTTGAAAAGGCACTTTTGCAGATCGCGGCAGAAGCAAATTGAGCAAAAAACTTGAAAAAAGAGGATGATTGCGTTATCATTTTCATATAGAAAGAAAAAGAGGTATTACAGATGGCTATTATCTTACCAGACCTTCCATACGCATACGACGCTTTGGAACCATACATCGATGCAGAAACAATGCACTTGCACCATGACAAACACCACCAAACTTATGTCAACAATGCAAATGCAGCTCTTGAAAAACACCCTGAAATTGGTGAAGACCTTGAAGCTTTGCTTGCTGATGTAGATTCTATCCCAGCTGATATCCGTCAAGCACTTATCAACAATGGTGGTGGACACTTGAACCACGCTCTTTTCTGGGAATTGATGACTCCTGAGAAAACAGCTCCATCAGCAGAACTTGCAGCAGCAATCGACGCAACATTTGGCTCATTTGAAGAGTTCCAAGCAGCCTTTACAGCAGCAGCTACAACTCGCTTCGGTTCTGGATGGGCTTGGTTGGTTGTCAACAAAGAAGGAAAACTTGAAGTAACTTCAACAGCAAACCAAGACACACCAATCTCAGAAGGTAAAAAACCAATCTTGGGCTTGGACGTTTGGGAACATGCTTACTACGTGAAATACCGCAACGTGCGTCCTGACTACATCAAAGCTTTCTTCTCAGTCATTAACTGGAACAAAGTAGACGAGCTTTACGCAGCAGCTAAATAAAAAATATGGAGGGAAGAGTCAATCTTCTCTTTTTAAGGTTATAAAGCAGAAGTCTGACAAAATCGTCAGACTTTTTTCATTTTTATGAGAAACGTGCCAACTTGTAGAAATTATGGTAAAATAGAGTGTTAAGTAATCATGGAAAAGGAAGACTATGCGTAAAGAAATTGCACCTGAATTATACAACTATAACAAGTTTCCTGGCCCAGAATTTCATGTGAATGGGGATAAGGTTGAGACTGAAGGGATTGCTTTTACCTTGGTTGAAAATATCAAGGATGCCTTCGATGTGACAGTCTTTAATCAACGCTTCTCAGAAGTGTTGACCAAGTTTGATTATGTCGTGGGGGACTGGAGTAATGAACAGCTCCGCCTACGTGGTTTTTACAAAGACGAACGTACTGAGGAAAAAATTGAAAAGATTAGTCGCTTACAAGATTATCTTTTGGAGTACTGTAGTTATGGCTGTGCTTATTTTGTCCTAGAAAACCAAGCACCTAAGCGTGCGTCATTTGACAAGAAAATACGTAAAAAGGAAGAGGAAAACCTTCCTAGAAGAGGAAAGAAACCTTCGCAAAACAAGAGAAAACCAAATGCGGATAAGAGAAATAGACGTCGTCATAAGGACCAAAAGTCTCAGAAAGAGGACAAGGGACAGCGCCATTTTGTCATTCGTCAAAAATAGATAGAGAATAAGGAGAAGAGATGAAACCGTCTATTTACAGTTTAACACGTCAAACCATGCAGGAATGGGTATTAGAACAAGGAGAAAAGAAATTCCGAGCAGATCAGATCTGGGAATGGCTCTACCGTAAACGTGTCCAGTCATTTGAAGAAATGACCAACCTATCCAAGGGTTTGATTGCCAAACTCAATGAGCAGTTTGTGGTAAATCCATTGAAACAACGCATCGTGCAAGAGTCAGCCGACGGTACTGTTAAGTATCTTTTCGAGTTGCCAGATGGTATGTTGATTGAGACAGTACTGATGCGTCAACACTATGGGCTGTCAGTCTGTGTAACTACTCAGGTCGGCTGTAATATTGGTTGTACCTTCTGTGCGTCAGGTTTGATTAAGAAGCAACGTGACCTTAATAACGGGGAAATTGTAGCGCAGATCATGCTAGTTCAGAAATATTTTGATGAGCGTGGTCAGGATGAGCGTGTCAGTCATATTGTTGTCATGGGAATTGGTGAACCATTTGATAACTACAACAATGTGTTGAATTTCGTCCGTACTATCAATGATGACAAGGGGATGGCAATAGGTGCCCGCCATATCACTGTTTCTACCTCAGGATTGGCCCATAAAATTCGTGACTTTGCTAATGAAGGCGTACAGGTTAATCTCGCAGTTTCCCTTCACGCACCCAATAATGAATTGCGTTCAAGCATCATGAAAATTAATCGTGCCTTTCCGATTGAAAAGCTCTTTGCTGCTATTGAGTACTATATCGAAACAACCAATCGCCGTGTGACCTTTGAATATATCATGCTCAATGAAGTCAACGATGGCGTTGAACAAGCCTTGGAATTGGCTGAGTTGCTCAAGAACATCAAGAAATTGTCATATGTCAACTTGATTCCCTATAACCCTGTTAGTGAGCATGACCAATATAGCCGTAGTCCTAAAGAGCGCGTGATGGCCTTCTACGATACCCTCAAGAAAAAAGGGGTCAACTGTGTTGTCCGTCAAGAGCATGGTACAGATATTGATGCAGCTTGTGGACAATTACGCTCCAATACAATGAAACGTGATCGCCAGAAGGCAGTCACAGCGGTAAATCCATAAAATGACTAAAAAAAGAGAATTAATCTTAAGATTGGGAGTGGCTATTTACAGTCTTTGCATTGTCTGTTTTTGTTTTACTCCTCAACCTCAACTTCCTACAGGAGTGGAAACTCCAGGTATTCAAACTTTTGGACGCCTGGTTTTTCTTTTAACTCCCTTAAACTCCCTTTGGAATCTGGGTGAAGTGACCAGTTTGGGACAAGTCCTTTGGATCTTTTTGCAGAATATTTTAAATGTCTTCTTGCTTTTCCCGCTAGTCTTTCAACTGATCTATCTCTGTCCAAATTTACGACAAACGAAAAAAATCATCCTTCTCAGTTTTCTACTGAGTCTAGGAATTGAGTGCACGCAACTAGTTTTAGATTTTTTATTCGACTTTAATCGGGTCTTTGAGATTGATGATTTGTGGACCAATACCCTGGGAGGCTATCTGGCTTGGGTCCTCTATAAAGGACTGCATAAAAACAAGATAAGGAATTAGAATGAGTATTTTAGAAGTTAAAAATTTAAGTCACGGTTTTGGTGACCGTGCAATTTTTGAAGATGTGTCCTTCCGTCTCCTCAAGGGAGAACATATCGGTCTAGTCGGCGCCAATGGTGAAGGGAAATCAACCTTTATGAGCATCGTGACTGGTAAGATGTTACCAGATGAAGGGAAGGTGGAGTGGTCCAAATATGTGACTGCTGGCTATCTGGATCAGCACGCTGTGCTAAAGGAAGGTCAAACCGTGCGTGATGTCTTGCGTACAGCCTTTGATGAGCTATTTAAAGCAGAAGCACGTATCAATGACCTCTATATGGAAATGTCCGAAGACGGAGCGGATATCGATGTGCTTATGGAAGAAGTAGGAGAGCTCCAAGACCGTTTGGAGAGTCGTGACTTCTATACTTTGGATGCTAAGATTGATGAAGTAGCGCGTGCTCTCGGTGTCATGGACTATGGCATGGATACAGATGTAACAGCCTTATCAGGTGGACAAAGAACCAAGGTGCTTTTGGCTAAACTCCTCCTTGAAAAACCAGATATCTTGTTGCTTGACGAGCCAACCAACTACTTGGATGCTGAACACATTGACTGGCTCAAGCGTTATCTCCAAAACTATGAGAACGCTTTTGTCCTTATTTCGCATGATATTCCTTTCCTCAACGACGTAATCAATATCGTCTACCATGTGGAAAATCAACAGTTGACGCGTTACTCTGGCGACTACTACCAGTTCCAAGAAGTCTATGCCATGAAGAAATCTCAGTTGGAAGCGGCCTACGAACGCCAACAGAAAGAGATTGCAGACCTTAAGGATTTCGTCGCTCGCAATAAAGCGCGTGTTGCAACACGAAACATGGCCATGTCCCGCCAGAAGAAATTGGATAAGATGGACATCATCGAACTGCAAAGTGAGAAGCCAAAACCATCCTTTGATTTCAAACCGGCTCGTACACCTGGACGCTTTATCTTCCAAGCCAAGGACTTGCAGATTGGTTATGACCGTCCCCTTACCAAGCCTCTAAACCTCACCTTTGAACGCAATCAAAAGGTTGCTATTATTGGGGCAAATGGTATCGGGAAAACAACCCTCTTGAAGTCTCTCTTGGGCATTATTCCGCCAATCGCTGGGGAAGTCGAACGTGGAGATTACCTAGAACTTGGCTACTTTGAACAAGAAGTAGAAGGTGGAAATCGCCAAACACCACTTGAAGCTGTCTGGAATGCCTTTCCTGCACTCAATCAGGCAGAAGTTCGTGCAGCCCTTGCTCGTTGTGGTTTGACGACCAAGCACATTGAAAGTCAGATTCAGGTCTTGTCAGGTGGGGAACAAGCCAAGGTGCGTTTCTGTCTCTTGATGAATCGTGAAAACAACGTCTTAGTGCTGGACGAGCCGACCAACCACTTGGATGTAGATGCCAAGGATGAACTCAAACGGGCGCTTAAAGAATACAAAGGCAGCATTCTAATGGTTTGTCACGAACCAGACTTCTATGAAGGCTGGATGGACCAAATCTGGGACTTTAACAAGCTAACTTAAAAATGAGAAAAAAGAAATACAGTATCGAATGCGGATACTGTATTTTTTAGGTTATTTAGGATTTAAAATCGTAATCCTTCACTACTTCGATGCTATCGATAGTGATAGCAGTAGTTGGTTTGTCTTTTTCATCTTTTTCAGCCTTGGCAATCTTATCCACAACGTCCATGCCATCGATGACTTGACCAAAGACAGGATGTTTGCCATCTAGGCTAGGATTTCCTCCCTCTTTATAGGCTTCGATGATTTTCTTTGGATACTTGCTTGTAGGGAGTTTAGCTGAAATATCTGTTGAGTTTTGGTTGATGAAGAACTGGCTACCGTTGGTGTTTGGTTGACCAGTGTTAGCCATAGCAAGGGCTCCTCGGATATTGTATAGGTAAGGAGAGATTTCATTTTTAAAACCAGTTCCCTTGTCCTTTGTTTTATCCTTATCATGCCAGATAGATTGGCCCCCTGTACCATCTCCCTTAGGATCTCCAGTTTGGACCATAAAGCCATCAATAACACGGTGGAAGGTAATGCCGTTATAATAGCCTTCCTTAGCGTGAGTAAGGAAGTTTTCAACTGCTAGTGGTGCTAGTTTTGGAAAGAGTTTGATGCGGATATCGCCTTGATTTGTGTGTAAAATGACCTCAGCTTCATCTTCAGCAACTTCCTTAGAAAGTTGAGGGAAGTTGGCATTTTCATTAGTTAGTGCGTCATTCAAATCTTTGGCAGCCTGAGCAGCTGCTTTTGAGCTTTCCTCAGCTGAGATGCTAGAGTCGACATACTCATCACCACGGAGACCACGTTGGATACTAGTACATCCAGCAAGGGCTACCGTTGATAGTAAAAGAAGGGTTGCTAGTTTTTTCATTGTTAACCTCTCAAAAATTCATTTCTACCATTGTACCTTAAAAGTAGGGGGATTTCAAATATTAGTGACAAGGTAGTTTAAGAGGAAGCCGACCAGAAAGTCGCTTGCTTAGAGATTTTTCTTTGGATGACGGTCGATAATGTCCTGGTACTGTTCCAGTATCTGCTCTCCCTTTGGAGTCAATTTGTAACCACGAATTGAAAAGTAACTTGCTAATTCTTCTCCTGAAAAGTTGTCACGAAGGGATTGGTCCAAATCTGGAACCCTCATCTTAGAAAGTACTGTAACTCTCCTTGCTTTTGAGGATATTCTCTTTCATAGTGGTATTTAGATGATCAAGCGAGTCAAAGACAGTTTCGACAAGAGCATAGCCTTTTTCAACAGGTATTTCTAAATCTTTTGGGGCATCAATGCTATAAGTGTACTTGAAGTATTTAGGAAACCAATATTTAATTCCTTTCGTCTGTTAATAACATGAGCTTTTAAATCAATCACATCTTGAACAGTAGGTTCATAATTTTCAATCATTGATGATCCGATAGCATACCAAACGGTATCAAAATCTGGGAAGTTATCAAATTGAACTCCTAGAATAGTTAATTTATCTTTATTTACATCAAGAGTCACAGTAAATCTTTCGATTTACTGCTCTTCTATATAATTTATTAGTTATTTCATTTTCTTAACTGTTGTAAAATATCTCTGCAATCCCAACAATACAACAATACCATCAACTATAGGTATAACATACCAAATACTCTGTGCTCCAAATATGTATGGAAGAAAAATCATGGTTGGAATAAATAAAATTACTTGCCTTAGCATAACTAAAACACCAGCTGTTTTACCATCTCCAATCGCTTGGAAAAATGTCATAATCATAATCATTACCCCATAAACAATGAAAATACTATACATTATACGAAAGTTTGGAACCGCTAAAAATAGTGTTTCATCAGACAATCCAAATAAATTAAGAATCTGTTTAGCAAATACTTCTGCCGGTATCCAAAAACAAGCTGCCAATACAATGGAACTAATAGTAAAAACATTAAATATTTTTTTTACCCTATTATATTGCTTCGCTCCGAAATTGGCACCAATAGCAGGTTGTAATCCTTGACTCATTCCCCATAGCGGAATGAAAGAAAAAGCTTGTATTCTTAATGATACTGCCATAATGGCTGCTGAAGTTTCTCCTCCATATCGAAATGCTTGACTATAAAGAAAACTCTGTTGAATAATAGTAAGCACCTGCATAAGCATAGCAGAAACTCCTACCGAAAACATCTCTCCTATTATTTCCTTTTCTTTTCTTATCAAGCCAATTTTTACAGTTTCACTTTTTTTCTTAAAATACCAAAGCGTAAATACTGCCTGAATAAATTGTGCTGTTATTGTAGCAATAGCAGCTCCCTCAACTCCATGTTCTCTAAACATTATCATTAAAACTGGATCTAATACTATATTTATTCCTGCTCCCAATGACATAATTAACATGGCTCGTTTCATTAAACCCTCACCACGCATCACCATATTAGCTGCCTGTGCAAAATTCACAAATATGGATCCAAGAAAAATAATTCGTAAATAACGAGTAGAAAGATTTAAAAGTTCTCCCTTAGCTCCAAATATCATAAGAAGTTGTCCGCAAAATAAATACCCTAATATTGTAACGATTGTTGACAATAACAAAACCCAAAAGCAAAGATTCCCCATAACTTTGTCAATGGTTCTTTGATTTCCTTCTCCAATTGCTCTGGAAAGTAAAGATGTTGACCCTACACCAATCAAGGTAGCAATCCCTGTATTGATGTAGGTAAATGGGGTAGCAATGCCTACTGCCGTCATGGCTTTTTCACCAAGTATTTGACCCGCAAAAATCCCATCCATTAACGGATATACTCCAATAACAATCATTCCTAATATCGCAGGTAATGATAGCTTAATTAATATTTGTAATGGCTGCTCTGTTAACAGCTCTTTACTATTTTTATTCATACAATTACACCTCTTCTTCGTTTTCTATTAGAACGTCAATGACCATTTTTTTAAGAATGTGACGTTGTGAAATTAAATGTTCTCTGATACCCAATGTCTCACAACCTAAGATGAAAGTATTAATCAAATCATTGAGTAAATTCCAAGATTCTTTAGAAATCTTCAAACCTCCGTTTTCCTCTAACATTTGCTCAAAATCCCTTATATTACTATCCCTTATATCTTTATAAAGTTGTTGTAAGGTTTCATCTTCCTGCATCGACTGCAAGAACATAACATATATTGGAACAAATATATTGTTGGAAAGCGCCTTATCAACCATTAGTTCAGCTAATACCTCTATACCTAAAGGGTTTGGAATTTCAGCTATCTTTTTTTTAATAATATCTTCCCTATATTTACAACCTCGGATCATCATGTCGTAAAGAATTTCAGATGTACTTTTATAATGATGATACAATCCTCCTGCGGATAGTCCGGTAGCTTGTACTAAATCATGCATACTTGTGTTTTTATATCCCTTTATTGTAAAAACTTCCAATGCAATATTCTGTATTTCTAATTTTCTTTCATTTGCTGTTAGCCTTTCTCTTTTCATTTGCTCCTCCTTACCGATATAGTTGTCGGTAAGTATATCTTAACATTAACTAACCAAATTGTCAATATCTCAAATATACAAGATAACCTATAATATTTTTATCGTGTAGAAAAGTTCTTTCAAATGAGATTAAAATCCCTGACAAAGTAATCTCCATAACCATAAAGGCGATATGATATTTATAAAACATGATTTATTGTATATCAAAAATAAAAAACATTTCATTTAACTGTTGAACAGATTGTTTCCTTATTAACCTATGAAGATATTTTAGATTTTGTAGAAAAGCGTTGATACAAAAAGCAAGTGACTGTTAGAAAATCACTTAAACAATAATGGTGTGAATTTTGGTATTTAGTAGCTCAATTCGAATCAAATTAGTTGAAATTATATGAAAATCCGCTTTCTGTAAACAAGGGAAAACGCTGATTTTAAAGGGGTTTGAAATTTATTAAAACTAACTCTGTTCAAACCAGGTCTTAAGAAAGCTCGTTAAGCTAGCCAGTTCTCAAAACGTTAAGAATCAGCTACAATACAGCATTTACAACACTTCATATATCACATCATTCAATTAAAAGTTATTCAAATTAGATGAAAATTTTTTCTGAAAAAGTGGGAAAACATTTATTTTAAGCGAATTTTGAATCATATTCGAATGGGAGTTTTTAAAACCAGCTTTCGGTGGTAAAAGTACCAAAGTTGATTCTCCAGAGGAGGATAATATCACCTGCCAGAAGATTGTCTTCTATTTCGTTTTGGGACAGGCTTGGGATTTAGTAGCCAAGTCTCGATATCACGATCAGGAGAGATGTAAAGCTTAACCTGATGGTCTTTGTAAATGTTCTCTAGACTAGTATTCATAAAGTTTCTCTTTCTAATTTATCCCTATTAGTCTAATAAATTTCTAAAAAAAATAAAAATTTTAAACTCTGTCAAGTTTTTTTCTTGACACCTGTCAGAAATCTGCTATAATAGAACATGTGCTAAATAGCTCAGCTATTTCACCGAAATAAAAAAATAAGAAAAGAGACATTAAAAAATGGCAGTTAAAATCCGTTTGACTCGTATGGGTTCTAAGAAAAAACCTTTCTACCGTATCAACGTAGCAGACTCACGTTCACCACGTGACGGACGTTTCATCGAAACAGTTGGGACTTACAACCCACTTGTTGCTGAAAACCAAGTAACTTTGAAAGAAGACCGCGTTCTTGCATGGTTGGCTGATGGAGCTCAACCTTCAGATACAGTTCGCAACATCCTTTCAAAAGAAGGCGTATTGAAAAAATTCCACGATTCTAAATTCTCAAAATAAGTTTAAAGTAGGTTGACAGATGGATACGATTGAAAATCTCATTATTGCGATTGTGAAACCTTTGATTTCACAACCTGATGCCTTAACTATCAAGATTGAAGACACACCAGAGTTTTTGGAGTATCACTTGGATCTTGACCAAAGCGATGTCGGTCGTGTTATCGGTCGTAAGGGTCGCACTATCTCAGCGATAAGAACGATTGTCTACTCTGTCCCAACTGAAGACAAAAAAGTAAGAATCGTTATCGATGAAAAATAAAAAAGCGGGACAGATGTCTCGCTTTTTTGTGAGGAGGAGAAGATGAAGGATTTAACCTTTAGACAATTACAAGCTTACTTACTCGAACATTACCAGCAATCTCGAACTGAGGAAGGCCTCTTTATCAAGCTAGTGGAGGAAGTCGGAGAAGTAGCCGAGGTCTTGAATGGGCGCTCTGGTCGAAAAGAGGGTGTCCAGGACTCAAATGAGGAACTAGCCAAAGAACTGGCAGATATTATTCACTACACGGTCGCTATTGCGGCTATCAACGACATTGACCTAACCAAAACCATTTTTGACAAAGATAAAAAAGCAGCCATTAAGTATCAGCACAAACAAGATTTGGAAGGATTTTTGGATAACTTCCAAGAGAACTAGGAGTAATCTCTTTTCACTAATATGAAAGGTTTCTCCTAGCTTACGCTAGCTAGTAAGAAAGAATAGAGAAAGCAATGAAACCAGAGGATTATGCATGGAATGAGTTTGAACGAACTGCCTATGAGACTAAAATGAATCACCTACCCAGTCCTTACAAAGTTGCCATTTGGGATGACTCTGAGAAAAGATTGGAGCTAGAACAAATACTGGATAGACTTCCTCAGAAAGAACTAGCTCGATGGGCATTAGAGAACTCGCGAGATTTCTTATCTTTAATTGATATCGGTGATGAAGGTGAGAAAAATAGAATAATTCGGCAAACTTATGAGGCTTTTGATGCACGATTGAGAAATGAGTTCTCACCTCATGAGTTGAGAAAAGCAGGTTTCGCAGCAAATCTCCTCTCTAAAAATGCCCAAAATCAAATCGCTAAGTACGCTGCCAGAGTCTTTGTACAAGCTATTTCAACAGCCCATATGAGAGGACACGCCATCGTTTCCGCAGATTATGCTATCAAAGTAAGGAATCTCCAAGAGGCAGACAAGCTAGAACTTGTGAGACAAGAACGAGAAAAGCAGATCAGACTGGCTGAATCCTTTTTAGCTAATGTAATAGATAAACGGTGAAAGAAGGAATAAAATACCAATCCTAGAAATAGCATCTAGGATTTTACTATGCTAAAATGGATAGACAGTCTCAAAGAATTCTAGTCAATTAATCTTGAGAATAGCTATTTTTAAAGGGAGTAACATTCTATGAACGAGAAAACAAAAGCATACCTAGCGGCCTTATCCTTTTCAGCCATCATTGGTTTTTCTTTTTTATTTACTAAGATTGCTTTAAGCTATGCCAGTCCTCTTACAAACTTGGCACATCGCTATACAATCGCTACTTTGGTATTGGTCGTTCTTCATCAAACCAAACTTATCAAAGTGAGTTTAAGTAGAAAAGATATTCTTTCTATTCTTCCTATGAGTCTTTTCTATCCTCTTCTCTTTTTTATTTTCCAATCCTTTGCTTTACAGTATATATCGTCTTCTGAAGCGGGAATTTTACAGGCTCTTGTCCCAATTTTTACGCTCCTTTTGGCATCAGTCTTTCTCAAGGAAAAGACAAGTTTGCTGCAAAAGTTCTTTTTACTTTTATCCGTAGCAGGAGTAGTTTTCATCTTCCTTAGCAAAGGAGCGAACTTTAGAACGGGAACTGCTAGCTTGGGCTTTCTCTTGATGTTGGGATCTGTTCTTGCCAATGCGATAAACAATATTCTCAGCAAGTCCAAAGGAGGCCGCTATCGGGCTATGGATATGACAGCTGTTGTGATATTTGTTGGCTTCATCACCTTTAATATGCTAAGCCTAATCTCGCACTATCTAGAGGGGAACATATTAGCCTACGTAGAGCCGCTTGGACAGATGCCCTATCTGCTTTCCATCCTCTATTTGGGAATTCTAGCTTCTATCGTGACTGGTAGTCTCTCTATCTATGCTATTGTTCGCCTCGGGGCATCAACCGTCAGTGTCTTTGGCAATCTTGGAACAGTTTTGACCATTCTAGCTGGAGCTCTTATCCTCCACGAACCAATTTATAGTTACCATGTCATCGGGGCAACTTTGATTATTGCTGGAATTTTAGGCATGAATCTGATGAGAAGAAAGTAAAGATTGCTTAGCAGTCTTTTTCTTTAGCTAAATAATGCAGAAAATTCAAAATTTTTAATGAAATCAAGTTTAGAAAACGATGATTTTAATATAGCATGATAAAATAGATACAAAGAATGATATCAGGATAAAGAGGAGCGAATGTAGTAATGAAGCCAAATGATATTGCTGAAGCTATTGCTTTTTATAACAGAGAACCCGAGACTTTGGAACGTCACATTATACCAGTATTAGATTGTGATTTGGTTGTTTATCATCGTCCTGGGAATGCAAATAAAGGCCACATTATTTTCTATCATGGAGCTTGTGGACGCAGTCAGATGTGGGCCCACCAGTATGATGCTTTTGATGGATTTGACCTTTACTTTGTAAATGTTAGAGGGCAGGGTGAATCACCTATGAAAGTTGGGCTACCCGACTTGGAAGGAGCTATTCAAGATGTAGATGCCATTTTGTCCTATTTTAAGCTGGATAAGGTGATATTGGTTGGTCATTCTTGGGGAGGAAATCCACTTCAAGAGTATACCTATCGCCATCCAGAAAGAGTTCTAGCCTTGGTCATGGTAGATAGTTGGGGACAGCATCGATACCTATCAGATAAAGAAAGAGGTCGAATCAAATATAGTTCTCTTATGTACAAAACGATTCCTTGGAAGGTGATTGCTGATAAAAACTCAAAAATGTGTACAGATAATCCTATCACAAGAGAATTGGTCAAGACGGCCATTATAGAAACTGGGCGAGATGTTTTCTTGAACCTTGGAATCACAGGGTTCTTGGCAGTCCATGAGATAGAAGGATATAAAGGAAATCCTCCCATGCTATTAGTAAGAGGAGAAAACGATTTTCCCAAACACCTAAAAATAATCTATGATGGTATCATTGCCTTGAATCCCAATGCGCATCAAGTAACGATTTCAGACAGCAAACATCAACCGATGAATGACCATCCTAAAGAGTTTAATCAGATAGTTGGTGATTTTTTTGAAGAAGTAGTAGCCTTGTAAGATAGAACCTATCCAACTTGTGAAAATCCCTGGAACGTGATAAAATAAAGGATAGAAATAGATACAGGAGACAAGATGAACTACTTTAATGTTGGAAAAATCGTCAATACGCAGGGTCTACAGGGTGAGATGCGAGTCTTGTCTGTGACGGATTTTGCCGAGGAACGGTTTAAAAAAGGGGCAGAGCTGGCTTTATTTGATGAAAAAGATCAGTTTGTTCAAACAGTGACCATTGCAAGTCACCGTAAGCATAAGAACTTTGACATTATCAAATTCAAAGACATGTACCATATCAATGCGATTGAAAAGTATAAGGGTTATAGTCTCAAGGTCGCTGAGGAAGATTTGAATGATTTAGATGATGGTGAATTCTACTATCACGAGATTATAGGTTTGGATGTTTACGAGGGAGATAACTTGATAGGAACTATCAAGGAAATCCTACAACCAGGTGCCAACGATGTCTGGGTGGTCAAACGAAAAGGTAAGCGTGATTTGCTTTTACCTTACATTCCGCCAGTAGTTCTCAATGTTGATATTCCAAACATGCGGGTCGAAGTGGAAATCTTAGAAGGGTTAGACGATGAAGATTGATATTTTAACCCTCTTTCCTGAGATGTTTTCTCCGCTGGAACACTCGATTGTTGGGAAGGCTCGAGAAAAAGGGCTCTTGGATATCCAGTATCATAATTTCAGAGAATATGCTGAAAAGGCCCGTCATGTTGACGATGAACCTTACGGAGGCGGTCAGGGGATGTTGCTCCGAGCTCAACCCATTTTCGATGCCTTTGATGCTATTGAAAAGAAAAATCCCCGTGTCATTCTTCTTGATCCTGCTGGAAAACAGTTCGATCAAGCTTACGCTGAGGATTTGGCTCAGGAAGAGGAACTGATTTTTATCTGTGGTCACTATGAAGGGTATGACGAGCGTATCAAGACCTTGGTAACCGATGAAATTTCCCTAGGAGACTATGTTTTGACTGGAGGAGAATTGGCAGCCATGACTATGATTGATGCGACCGTGCGCTTGATTCCAGAAGTGATTGGTAAGGAGTCTAGTCACCAGGATGATAGCTTCTCTTCGGGACTTCTCGAATATCCTCAGTATACACGCCCTTATGACTATCGTGGCATGGTGGTTCCAGATGTGCTCATGAGTGGGCACCATGAAAAGATTCGCCAGTGGCGCCTCTATGAGAGTCTAAAGAAAACCTACGAGCGCAGACCTGACCTGCTAAAAAACTATCAACTAACAGCCGAAGAAGAAAAGATGCTGGCTGAAATCAAAGAAAACAAAGAATAAAGGAGAACTTTATGCAAGTAATCAAACGTAATGGAGAAATTGCTGAATTTGATCCAGATAAAATTTACCAAGCTGTCCTAAAAGCAGCTCAAACAGTTTATGTTTTGACTGATGACTTACGTCAAAACTTAGCTCAAGTTACTAAAAAAGTCGTTTTGGACTTGGACGAAGCAAAAGTAGAACGTGCGACTATTAGTATGATCCAATCAATGGTTGAAAATCGTCTGTTAGGTGCTGGCTACATTACTATTGCAGAGCACTATATCTCTTATCGCTTGCAACGTGATTTGGAGAGAAGTGGGTATGGTGATCATATCGCAGTTCACCTTCATTTTGAACAAATCCGTTAAGAAAAAGAGTGGGATGCAATGAACATCTCACTCTTTCTTAAATAGACTTTTCTGTGCTTTTTCTACCGTAGAAGGGACAAAACGGATTCTCTTGATGTCACCAATCCGAATGATACGTGTCACATTTCTAGTGAAATTTTTGACAATAATCTGCTGACGACTGACATCATATTTGACAATATCACCCGTAAAACTTGTCTCAGCTAGTATGACATGAACAGCAGATTTTTTCTGGATAGCCTGCTCGATTGTAGCTGTTAGGGAGTTGTCTTCGGTTTGGTGAGGTTCATCATTCCCATTGAGAAAAACCTGTAGTTTATCTAGTACAAGTTTAAATGTTTGTCTCATAAGATCCTCCCTTCTTATCTATCCATATTATATAAAAATTTCCTAAAATCCACAAGATTTTTACGAATAGACTATAGAAAGCATATCACATAAAGGAGTTAAAAATGGCAGAATTTACATTTGAAATCGAAGAACACTTACTGACCTTGTCCGAAAATGACAAAGGCTGGACAAAAGAACTAAATCGCGTTAGCTTTAATGGTGCCCCTGCAAAGTTTGACATTCGTTCTTGGAGTCCTGACCATACCAAAATGGGCAAAGGAATCACGCTTTCCAATGAAGAATTTCAGGTAATGGTTGATGCCTTTAAAGGGGGACAATAAAAGATCTTGAGTGCAGCTCAAGATTCTTTTTTTAGGACACGATATAATCACATAGAGAAGTCTTAGCTAGCTGGATGAAAGTTTCCCTGAATTCCTTAGGCGGTATTGGATTTTCTTTGCGAATCCAGACCTCGATGAATGAAATTGCCATGGTTGTAATGATATAGGCGATGTCTTCTTTGCTAAAATTATATTTCAGTTGGTAATTAACATTTTTTAGTACCCATCCTGAGTATATCTCACGCAGAAACTCCTTCCAACATGGGTCGACTTGTGTGGTATACAAGATGTTAATAATTTCTTTTTTTTCGTATATGAGCGGAAGTATATAGTCTGCTAAAAAAGAAATAGGATCTCCATCATTGTTAGGGCTGTACTTATTAAAGACGTTAAAAATATGCTGATTGGTCTCTTCGTGAATATACTCAATAATATCTTCAAAATTGTTAAAATGCTTTTGATAAATCGCTTGTCGTGAAATACCAGCTTCAGCAGCAATTTCAGTCATTGTAAAGGAGCTACGCTGAGGATTTTTCTTAGCTAGTGTGATGAGTGAACTAATAATTAAGTCACGAGTATTCTTTGGCATGATTTCACCTTTCTATTTATAATTATTTAAATATGCATATTGAATACTCTTTTATCATTTGGTTAACCACAAATAAACAAAAAATATTACTATATACAATTCTAAATAATTTACAATTTTTTTCTGATTCCATTATAACATAAATTTACTATAAAGACTAGGTTGGATTGTGAAAAGCTCTTTTCTGGAAATTCTTGTCATAGCAATATTTTTAGACAATTCTCATATGTGTGCCCTATTGTTTGAGATATAAAAACATTACATCGCGAAGGTTTACAGTGTGTAAATAAATACCTTGAAATATTAAAAAATATGCTTGAAAATATTTGACGATATGTAGTATAATGGTTGTGGATAATATTTTGCTATATTTCCATCTGATCATGAGTAGTGATACTCCTGCTAAAGATTGAATTTAATATTTTGAATAATGCTAACAGTATATTCTTTACCCAAGCAAAATTACATAGTATAAGGCTCATAACTATGTAATTAATCTACGCGATTGAAAGGGGTGTTGCTTACTGGGAGAAGACGATGCACTATTCAATTAATTTCAATCATTTAGAAAGGAATATTATGAAACAGAAAAATTTCAAAAAAATATTTTTAACATTTCTTTTTCCTCTGATGCTCTTGGGGGTGTTTGCTAAAACAACTCAAGTCGAAGCAGCAGACATCACCGATAGAGTTGTCTTTTCAGACGTTAAAATCCTTGCTGAGGATACAGGAAATGCTGATGAAATTTTCTGGCATGCTAAGGGAAGCACTTACAAAGGTGTTTTATTTAATGGGAAGTTTGCTTTTCCTGGCTTAGCTGCCGGAGATATTAAAGAAGGGGATTACTTTACAATCAAAGTTCCAGATGGTTTGTCTCTTAAAGATGCCACTTTGGATTTGATTGATACCTCAAGTAATAAAGTCCTGGGTAAAGTAGTAGCCGACAGCGTAACAGGTGTTATAACTTTTACTTTTAGTAAAGAAGTTGAAGATAAACAAAATGTAAAAGGAACCTTTAACGTTTCGTCAATTGCAACGACGACGGGCACGGAAAACACGGTAACCTATAACCTCCCCGGGGGTACACAAACCATTACCTTTAAACCTTATGCGGATGAAGATGCCGTTGGTGTTGAAGGTGAGATTGTTTTCAAAGGTGGCTGGTCGAACGGTACGAATAATTATGTGACGTGGTGGATGCGTGTCAACCGTGCGGCTGAAGATTTAACAGGCAAGACTGTTATTATTAAAGATGCTATTGATAAAGATGGCGGTTCCTTGGCTACCTTCATCGCAGACAGCTTTGTTCTTAAGGCCGTTACTTATGAATCAACGGATACTTCAAAGGCAGAAAAAACTGGTGAGTTGGAAACTTATCAAGTAACAACCGATCCTGCTGCTTATAAGGCTGATTCAGATCACAAAGCTCTTTTGAAGATTACAAACAGTGGTTTTGGTTACGAACTGCTCTTGCCAACCAACACGGGAACAAAGGCTTTCCATCTCGAATATCACACAACTACCCCAGCTGATGGCACAAAAGTTAAAAACTCAGCTGGTATCACTGTAGATGGAGAAGCTCGTCCAACATGGAAATCATGGAATGGTACTACAAACACCAAAACAGTGCAATCAACTGAAGTTTTGTCTGTTAAATCGGTAGGTGCGACAGTTTCGGTTGACCTTGCTGGTAAAGTTAAAATCGTTAAATATGATGAAGGCGATGCTAATGTTAAATTGAAAGACGTTGAATTCGATATTGTCAATAAAGACGACAAATCAAAGAGATACACTATCAAGACAGATGAAAACGGTGTTGCTATCACACCTGTATTGTCAAACGGAACTTACGTTGTTACAGAAGTTCGCACTAAAGACGGATATATTCTAGATAAAACAGAACGTGAAGTTAATATGACTGGTGAACCTGTTATCTTGAACATTCCGAACAAACGTAAAACAGTTGACTTTACAGCCACTAAAAAATGGACTAAGGGTAACGCAGGAGACTACAAGCAAGTAAGTGTAGGTCTTTATGTTCGTAAAGAAAGCGAAGCAGAAACAGACGCTAAACCTGTCACTGGTTCTTACACACCAACTATAACTGAAAATGATGGTGTCTACACTTATGTGTGGAAAGACCAATTACCGGAACTTGATACAGATGGTAGCAAATTAGTTTACTCTGTTCGTGAGTTGGAAGACGGAACAGGTATCCCACTTGCTGAAGGTGCTACTATTAATGGTGCTAGTGGTGCAACTTATACTGTTAAGTATAACACTAACGGCAAAGAAATCACTAACGAAGGCCCAACGCCAGTAAATGCTCAAATCCAAGCAATTAAAAAATTGACTGGTCGTGTTATGAAAGCTGGAGAGTTTGAATTCGACTTGTTCGATGATAAGACAAACAAAGTTGTTGAAACAGTAACAAATGATGCGGAAGGAAATATCAACTTTGCCGAATTAACATTTGACAAAGCTGGTACATACAACTACCACATCGTTGAGAAAAAAGCGAACACAACTGAAAAAGGTGTTACTTACGATGCCAACCCTGTTGGCGTTACAGTTACTGTAACAGCAGATGCTGAAGGCAATTTATCTGCAGCTGTCGCATACGAAAACGATGATAAGACTTTTGAAAACACTTACGCTGCTGAGAAAACGTCAGCTCCTATTGAAGTAACAAAAGTTCTCTCAGGTCGTACCTTGAAAGCTGATGAGTTTGAGTTTGTCTTGAAGAATGACGAAGATGGCTCAGAAGTTCAAAAAGTGAAGAACACTGCTGATGGTAAGGTCGCATTTGCACCAATCGAATACACTAAAGCTGGCACTTACAAGTACACTATCGTTGAAACAAACGCTGGACAAACTATTGACGGTGTAACATACGATAGTCTCGAAGTTAAAGTCACTGTAGAAGTTACAGACGATGGTGAAGGAAATCTTACTGCCAACGTAACATACCCAGCGGACAAAGAATTCAACAACAGCTACGGAGCTTCAAAAACTCCAGCTACTCTTGCCGTTAAGAAAACACTTACTGGTCGTGAGTTAAAAGCTGATGAGTTTGAATTTACTTTGACAGACCAAGATGGTAACGTGAAAGAAACAGTCAAGAATGACAAAGATGGAAACGTTAAGTTCTCAGTCTTGGAATTCGATAAAGCTGGAACTTTCACTTACAAGATTGCTGAAAAAGCTGGAACTGCTACAGGCATCACGTACGACTCAAAAACAATCACTGCTACAGTTACTGTAGCGGACAACGGTCAAGGTGCCCTTAAAGCAACTGTTACTTACGATGATGAAAAAGCATTTGAGAACACTTATACTCCAGCTGGGGCCACAAGTGTAACTCTTGGAGCTAAGAAAGTTCTTGAAGGTAAAGACCTTGAAGCTGGTAAATACAGCTTTGAATTGAAGAAAGAAGACGGAACTGTTGTTGAAACAGTGACAAACGCCGCTGATGGAACAGTGACCTTCTCACCAATCTCATATGATGAGAGCCAAGTGGGAACTCACAAGTACACTATCTCTGAAGTTGCTGGAACTGAAACAGGAATCACTTACGATAAGACAGTTCAAGAAGTTGAAGTAACGGTTGAGAAAGTAAGTGCAACTGAATTGAAAGCAACAGCTTCAAAAGAAGCGAACGATCTTGTATTTACAAACACTTACACACCAGCGAAAACTGAAGTTCCTGTGAAGAAAGTATGGAAGGACGAGAACAACCAAGATGGTAAACGTCCATCTTCTGTCACTGTTAAATTGCTTGCGGATGGTCAAGATACTGGTAAGACACTTGAGCTTAACGCCGCAAACAACTGGGCTGGAAGCTTCACAAACCTTGATGCTGATAAAGGCGGAACACCTATCAAGTACACAGTAGTAGAAGTAACTGTTGCTGGTTACACTTCAGAAGTTACTGGTGACGCTGCATCAGGATTCACCATCACAAATAGTTATTCACCAGAAACAGTTGATGTAAAAGCAACTAAGAACTGGGATGACGCGAATAACCAAGACGGTAAACGTCCAACTAAGATTACAATCAATCTTTTAGCAGACGGTCAGAAAGTTGATTCGAAAGAAGTTCAAGCAGCCGCAGACGGAACTTGGACTGTCGAATTCACGAAATTAGCAAAATATAAAGCTGGTAAAGAAATCAAATACACTGTAACAGAAGAAGCCGTAGCAGAATACGAAGCGACTATTACAGACTTTACCATCACAAACAAATATGCTCCAAAAGCAATCGACTACAAGGTAACAAAAGTATGGAACGATGCGAACAACCAAGACGGCAAACGTCCTGAGTCCGTAACGGTTCAACTTTATAAAAAAGTAGGAGATGCAGATCCAGTAGCTGTTGAAGGTAAGAAATTGACCTTGACAGCTAAGGATAAGACAGACGCTAACACTTGGGTAGCATCCTTCACAAATCTTCCACAATACGAAGCTGGTAAAGAAATCACTTACTCTATCAAGGAAGTAGACGTACCAGCTGGTTATGAAGCCTCTGTGACTGGTCAGGTCGTGACAAACACTCACACACCAGAAACAGTCGTTCTTTCAGGAACTAAGGTTTGGAAAGATAACAACAACCAAGACGGCAAACGTGCAGATAAAGTGAAAGTTCAAATTCTTAACGGCGACAAAGTTGTTCAAGAAATTGAAGTTTCAGAAGCAACTGGCTGGAAGTTCGAATCAAAAGCACTTCCTAAGTATGAAAATGGTAAAGAAATCAAGTACACTGTCAAAGAAGTAGCTGTGAAAGAATATACCTCAACAGTTACTACGGACAAAGATGGTAAGTACACAGTTACCAATACACATGCTCCAGAGAAAACATCTGTAAAAGGTCATAAGATCTGGAAAGATGAAGAGAACAAAGATGGTATCCGTCCAGCATCTATCACAGTGAAACTTCTTGCCGATGGTCAAGACACTGGTAAGACTGCGGTAGCCTCAGAAGCAACTGGTTGGACTTATGAGTTCACAGACCTTGATCGTTATAAAGACGGTCAAGCAATCGAATACTCTGTAGTAGAAGTTCCAGTTGAAGGTTATTCATCTAAAGTAGAAGGCTTCAATATCACAAATACACACACTCCAGAAAAACCAACACCTGGCAAACCAAATGAACCAGGAAAACCAGGACAAAAACCTCAACTTCCTAATACTGGTGAAAAAGCATCTAGCGCAGCAGTAGTTGCAGGACTTGCTTTGATGGCAGTGACAGGTGGATTGTACTTTGTAAGCCGTAAAAATAAATAATCTCTATATTAGAGTTGATTTTCAGTTAGTTCTTAGGAAGTAATTGGAAAGGAAATAGTCCAGAACAGTTGTTCTGGACTATTTTTTATCTTGAAAAATAAGCGATGCTTTTCAATCTTTCGAGTAAGGGACGACCAATGAAACTAATGGCAATAATCTTACCAAGGTCAGGGAGGATAAAGGGAAGAACACCGACAGCTAGTGCCTTATCGAATGGCATCCCGGCAAGGAAGTGGAGGCTGAGAATACCTCCGACAAAGACGAGGGAGTCACCCAAGAGGTTGGCTAGGAAAATGCGAATGTAGCCACTATTTTGATGGATGAGATAAGATGTAAGTCCAGCATAGACAAGGTCGAACCAAAGATAGCCTGCACTTGGGCCGACTAAAACGTGAAATCCAGCACCACCCCCTGCAAAGACAGGTAAACCAATGGCTCCCAGTAGGAGATAGAGAGCTACAGATAGGACGGCTTCCCTAGGTCTAAAAACAGTAGCAATCAGACCGATTGCAAAGTTTTGCAAAGTGAAAGGTACAGGACCGATAGGGAGACTGATTTGTGCCAATACGGCGATGAGAGCAGCACCGATAGCAGGGATAGCATAGATATGAGCTTTTTTCAAAACTGTTAACCTCTTTTCAAAATTATAGTAACTATTATACTAATTTAGAAAGAAAAGTCAACCAGTTTTTAAATTAAAGGTAACAATTTTGTAACGGCCGATTTTACAAGTAAAAAGAGACCTCAAGAGGTCTCTTACAATAATTAGCGCATGGTTACAAATTCTTCTGAGGCGGTTGGGTGGATAGCTACTGTAGCATCAAAGTCCGCCTTGGTAGCCCCCATCTTGATGGCAACAGCGAATCCTTGAATCATCTCATCCACTCCATAACCAAGTCCGTGTAGGCCAATAACTTTTTCGTCATCACCGGCGGTGATGAGTTTGAAACGAGATTCTTGACGATGGCTTGTAACGGCTGAGTACATAGATGCAAAGCTTGACTTGTAGACTTTGATGTTATCTTGGCCGTATTCTTTGATAGCTTGATCCTCGGTCAAACCGACTGTTCCGATTGCTGGGTGGGAGAAGACAACAGTAGGGATAGTCGTGTAGTCCATCTTGGCATTTGTTTTCCCGTTGAAGAGGCGTTCAGATAAGGTACGTCCTGCCTTGATGGCTACCGGGGTCAGTTCCTTCTCACCAGTAACATCTCCAAGAGCATAGATGCCATCTACAACTGTATTTTGGTATTCATCTACTTGGATAAATCCACGTTGGTTGAGTGTGACGCCAGCCTTTTCTAACTCCAGACCGTCTACATTTGGACGGCGACCGGTAGCCCAGATAACTTGGCTGGCAGTGTGACTAGAACCATCTTCGAAATGAATGGTAATACCTTGCTCTGATTCTTCTAGTTTGGCTGGTACCTTATGTGTGTGTAAAGGTAGACCTGTTTTTTCCATTTCATTGACAAGTCCTTCAACGATGTAGCTGTCAAAACCACGCAAGGGACGATCACGACGGACAAACAAATCCGTTTTTACTCCTAGTGCGTGGAGAACACCTGCTAATTCAACGGCGATATAGCCAGCTCCAAGAATCGCAACGGAGTCAGGAAGTTGCTCCCAAGCAAAGACATCGTCTGAGCTGCCACCGAGTTCAGCTCCAGGAATAGTTGGGATGCTTGGACGAGCGCCAGTCGCAATCACGATATGCTTGGCACGAATCAATTCACCATTAACGCTGACCGTATGAGCATCAACGAAATGAGCACGACCTTCAATCAAATCAACCCCATTGCGCTTGAAACTTCCGTCATAAGATGAGCGAGCACGGTCGATGTAGGCTTCACGGTTTTGACGAAGTTTAGCAAAATCAAATTGAACATCTGAACTTGTAAAACCGTAGTCAGGGCCGTAGTGGTGGAAGTTTTCAGCGATTTGCGCTCCATACCACATGATTTTTTTAGGAACACAGCCGACATTGACGCAGGTTCCACCTAATTTTTTCTCCTCGATAACAGCTGCTTTAGCCCCGTGTTCACCAGCTCGGTTCATAGTGGCGATACCGCCACTTCCTCCACCGATGGCGATGATATCATATTCTCTCATAGAAAACTCCTTATAGCTTTGATAGTCATATTCTATCGTTTTTACTATTTGAATGCAAAAATTTGCTACGTTAAAAAAAATTAGAAAAACGCTTGCCAAATTCAAAAAGATGTTGTATTATATACCTAGCACAATAATCCAATAAACGAATGCCGAACGAAATAATGATCCTGAATTGTCATTGTTTGGTCTCGGTATTTCTGATATAATGGTTTTTGTAAGGCAAAAGAATAAAGGAGCTTAAAAATGAAAAGAAATAAGAAGGCAAAAAAATGGCAATTATACACAGCGATTGGTGTTGCCAGTGCTATTGTTATCGGTGCTGCGGGGATTTTGATTTTTAGACAACCTTCCCAGTCAGCTGTCAAGGAGGAAACCTCTCATATCGTTACTGCTAAGGAAGGTTCTGTTGCTTCATCGGTTCTCTTGTCAGGTACGGTTACAGCAAAAAATGAACAATACGTTTATTTTGATGCTAGTAAGGGAGATTTAGATGAAATTCTTGTTTCTGTTGGGGATAAGGTCGAAGAAGGGCAAGCGTTGGTCAAATACAGCAGTGCAGATGCTCAAGCTGCCTATGATGCAGCCGATCGTGCAGTTGCAAAGGCAGACCGTCATATCGAGGAGTTAAACAAGGCTCGTGAAAATGCATCAGCTACACCAGCTTCTCCACAGGTTCCAACAGAAGCTGGACTCCCAGAGCAAGCACCAGCCGCAACTTCTTCCGTATCCTCTATTGATTCTCAAATAAGTGATGCCAAGGATAACCGTGCAGATGCTGTGGCTCAGCTCAACAAGGCCCAAACACAGCTAGATGCTGCAACTGTCCTCAGTACACTAGAAGGGACTGTAGTTGAAGTTAATCGTAATGTTTCCAAATCGCCAACAGGTAATAGCCAAGTGGTAGTACATGTCGTAAGTAATGAAAACTTGCAGGTCAAAGGTGAGTTATCTGAATACAATCTTGCCAACCTCTCTGTAGGGCAAGAAGTTACCTTTACTTCGAAGGTTTACCAAGATAAGAGCTGGACAGGAAAAATCAGCTATATTTCTGATTATCCTAAAAACAATGGAGAAGCAGCAAATGCATCCCTTGGAGGAAATACTGGATCTAAGTACCCTTATACTGTTGATGTGACTAGCGATATCGGTGAGTTGAAACAAGGCTTCTCTGTCAGTGTGGAAGTCAAAAACAAGAGTAAAGCCATCCTTGTTCCTTTGACAAGCGTCATTACCGAAAATGACAAAAACTATGTCTGGCTTGTAGACGACCAGAAAAAAGCGAAGAAGGTAGAAGTTACATTGGGGAATGCCGACGCAGACAACCAAGAAATTACTTCAGGTGTGACAGACGGAGCCAAGGTCATCAGTAATCCAACATCTTCCTTGGAAGAAGGAAAAGAGGTGAAGGCTGATGAAAAAATTAATTAGTCTAAAAAATATCTGCAGGAGTTATCGAAATGGTGACCAAGAACTGCAGGTCCTAAAAAATATTAACTTAGAAGTTCATGAAGGTGAGTTTGTTGCCATTATGGGACCATCTGGTTCTGGTAAGTCTACGTTGATGAATACCATAGGAATGTTGGATACACCAACTAGTGGAGAGTACTATCTTGATGGCCAAGAAGTGGCAGGTCTTGGAGAGAAACAATTGGCCAAGATCCGTAACCAGCAAATCGGCTTTGTCTTTCAGCAGTTCTTTCTCTTGTCCAAACTCAATGCGCTTCAAAATGTCGAATTGCCCTTGATTTACGCTGGTGTTTCGGCTTCAAAACGTCGAGAATTGGCGGAGGAATTTCTGGAAAAGGTTGAGCTGACGGAGCGTAGTTATCATTTACCTTCGGAATTATCCGGTGGTCAAAAGCAACGTGTAGCGATTGCGCGTGCTTTGGTAAATAATCCTTCTATCATCCTAGCAGACGAACCTACAGGAGCCTTGGATACTAAGACGGGAAATCAAATCATGCAACTGTTGGTGGAGCTAAACAAGGAAGGGAAAACCATTATCATGGTCACGCATGAGCCTGAGATTGCTGCCTATGCCAAACGCCAGATTGTTATTCGTGATGGGATCATCTCGTCCGACAGTGCTCAGGTAGAAAAGGAGGAAAACTAAGATGCAGAATCTGAAATTTGCCTTTTCATCCATCATGGCCCACAAGATGCGTTCCTTCCTCACCATGATTGGGATTATCATCGGAGTTTCGTCTGTCGTTGTCATCATGGCTCTGGGAGACTCCATGTCTCGTCAGGTCAATAAAAACATGACCAAATCACAGAAGGATATCCATGTCTTTTTCTCACCTATCAAGAGCAAGGACGGTTCCTTTACGCAGAAACAATCCGCTTTGACAGTCAGCGGGAAAGAAGAGGATGTTCATGTTGAACCACCAAAACCACTGGAGTCTTGGGTCAAGGAGGCTGCCAAACTTAAAGGAGTAGACAGCTACTATGTCACCAACTCGACCAACGTTACCCTATCTTATAAGGATAAGAAGGTTGAACGAGCGACTCTGACAGGCGGAAATAGCACCTACATGAACGCAGTTGAAAATGAAATCGTTGCGGGTAGAAGTCTAAGACCGCAAGACTACAAGGAATTTGCCAGTGTGATTTTGCTGGATGAAGAACTAGCCAAGAGTTTGTTTGATAGTCCAGAAGCTGCGATTAATCAAATCATTTCTGTCAATGAATTTAGTTACCGTGTGATTGGCGTTTATACTAGCAATGAAGCTAAAACTGCTAAAGCCTTTGGGATTGGTGGTCTTCCAATTACGACTAATATCTCCCTCGCAGCCAATTTTAATACTGATGAAATCTCGAACATCGTCTTTCGTGTCAATGATACTAGTCTAACGCAGACCTTGGGACCAGAGTTGGCTCGAAAATTGACTGAGATTGCTGGTCTTCAGCAAGGGGAGTACCAAGTTGCGGATGCAACTGCCGCCTTCCAAGAGGTACAACAACTATTTGGTTTTATGACCACCATTATCAGTGCCATCGCAGGAATCTCTCTCTTTGTCGGGGGAACTGGTGTTATGAATATCATGCTGGTTTCGGTGACAGAACGCACGCGTGAGATTGGTTTGCGGAAAGCGCTTGGAGCTACTCGGGCTAATATCTTGGTTCAGTTTTTGATTGAATCCATGATCTTGACCTTGCTAGGTGGTGTCATCGGTCTTGGGATTGCTGCTGGAATGACCATGTTAGCTGGAGTATTGCTTCAAAACATGATTGCAGGTATCGAAGTTGGGGTTTCCCTCCCAATCGCTCTATTTAGCTTGGCTGTTTCAGCAAGTGTTGGGATGATTTTTGGAGTCTTGCCAGCCAATAAAGCGTCTAAGCTCGATCCAATCGAAGCCCTTCGCTATGAATAAGATATAGAACAGAAAAAAACAAGATGGACATTTGTCTGTCTTGTTTTTGTATGGATTTTCCTATCGAAAATCACTAAAAATATGATATAATGAAGTGTTAGAAAAACAGGTTTCATTTGCCTGGAAAGGAAAAATTATGTCTGAAAAGAATTTTTATATTACAACACCGATTTACTATCCATCTGGTAAACTTCATATCGGTTCTGCCTACACAACCATCGCTTGTGATGTCCTAGCTCGTTACAAACGCCTCATGGGCTACGATGTCTTTTATCTGACAGGTCTTGACGAGCATGGTCAGAAAATCCAGCAAAAAGCGGAAGAAGCTGGCATCACACCACAAGCCTATGTTGATGGGATGGCGGTTGGCGTCAAAGAACTCTGGAAATTACTCGATATTTCTTATGATAAATTCATCCGTACAACTGATGACTACCATGAAAAAGTAGTGGCTCAGGTCTTTGAACGCTTGCTTGCTCAAGATGATATTTACTTGGGTGAATACTCTGGCTGGTATTCAGTCTCAGATGAGGAATTCTTTACAGAAAGCCAGCTTGCGGAAGTTTTCCGTGATGAAGCTGGAAATGTAACGGGTGGTATTGCTCCTTCGGGTCACGAGGTTGAATGGGTTTCTGAAGAGTCTTACTTCCTTCGCCTCAGCAAATACCAAGACCGTTTGGTTGAATTTTTCAAATCGCACCCTGATTTCATCACTCCAGATGGTCGCCTTAATGAAATGTTGCGTAACTTCATTGAGCCAGGTTTAGAAGATTTGGCAGTGTCTCGTACAACCTTTACCTGGGGAGTACCAGTCCCATCAAATCCAAAACACGTTGTCTATGTTTGGATTGACGCCCTTCTTAACTATGCGACTGCTCTTGGTTACGGTCAAGAGGATCATGCTAACTTTGACAAGTTCTGGAACGGAACAGTCTTCCACATGGTCGGAAAAGATATTCTCCGTTTCCACTCAATCTACTGGCCAATTCTTCTCATGATGTTGGATATGAAGTTGCCTGATCGCTTGATTGCCCATGGTTGGTTTGTCATGAAAGACGGCAAGATGTCTAAGTCTAAAGGGAATGTCGTTTACCCTGAAATGTTAGTAGAACGTTATGGACTGGATCCACTTCGTTACTACCTCATGCGTAGCCTTCCAGTCGGTTCAGACGGAACCTTTACTCCTGAGGACTACGTTGGCCGTATCAACTATGAATTAGCAAATGATCTTGGAAACCTCCTTAACCGTACAGTTTCCATGATTAACAAGTACTTTGATGGTCAAATCCCTGCCTATGTAGAGGGTGTAACAGAGTTTGATAATGCTCTTTCTGAGGTTGCAGAACAATCAATCGCAGACTACCATACACACATGGATGCTGTTGATTACCCACGTGCTTTAGAAGCAGTCTGGGCACTTATCTCACGTACCAACAAATACATCGATGAGACAGCCCCATGGGTCTTGGCTAAGGATGAAGAGCACCGTGACCAATTGGCAAGTGTCATGAGCCACTTGGCAGCCAGCCTTCGTGTCGTAGCTCACATGATTGAGCCGTTTATGATGGAAACCAGTCGTGCAGTCTTGACTCAACTTGGTCTAGCAGAAGTTTCTAGCCTTGAGAACTTGAACCTAGCTGACTTGCCATCAGGTGTGAATGTTGTAGCCAAAGGAACTCCAATCTTCCCACGTCTGGATATGGAAGAAGAAATCGCTTATATCAAGGAACAAATGGAAGGCAACAAACCAGAGGTTGAAAAAGAATGGAATCCAGATGAAGTTGAACTCAAACTAAACAAGGAAGAAATCAAGTTTGAAGACTTCGATAAGGTTGAAATTCGTGTCGCAGAAGTCAAAGAAGTTTCGAAAGTAGAAGGTTCTGATAAGTTGCTTCAATTCCGCTTGGATGCTGGTGATGGTGAAGACCGTCAAATCCTCTCAGGAATAGCTAAATACTATCCAAACGAACAAGAATTGGTCGGCAAGAAAGTCCAAATCGTTGCCAACCTCAAACCACGTAAGATGATGAAGAAATATGTCAGTCAAGGGATGATCCTCTCAGCTGAACATGATGGACAATTAACCCTTCTCACAGTTGATCCAGCTGTACCAAACGGAAGTGTGATTGGCTAATAGCAAAAAACCAACGTTATACACGTTGGTTTTTCTTGTTATGTACGAGATTTTCTAAGAAGTAATCCATCTCCTTTTGCGACTTGAGGACAATTACTTTCTCAGGGAAGGTTTCTTGAACCCGTTGATAGCGTTCTTTAGCATTCTTTGTCCGCCCATCCCATAGAATCCATCGGATAAAATCCCAGTCAAAGCGTTCAGGACAGCCTGCTGCCATACTTTCTCTGACCTTGCCTCGGTATTTGAGATAACGCTTAAAGGCCCTCAGTAAGCAAGTCCAAGGTGAAAAATTGAGGAAGATGATTTGGTCAGCTTCTTGCATTCTTTCCTCGTAATAGCACCAAGAGTAGTTGCCATCGATAACCCAAGCTTCATGCTTTGTGAAAAAGTTTTTCATCTCGCCCAACATCCATTCGCGGTCACTGTCTTGCCAACCAGGTTGAAATTGGAGCGTATCCATATGCAGTTTGGGTATGGAGTAGTAGTTAGATAACTTTTCTGCTAGAGTTGACTTACCAGCTCCAGAATATCCTATAATTGCGATTTTCATTTTCTACCTTTTCTGATTAGAGGACAAAAAAACAGCCTCTATGGACTGTTTCTTATTTAGCAAGTTTAGCTGAAAGACGAGCTTTATCGCGGCTTGCTTTGTTTTTATGAATCAAACCTTTAGTTTCTGCTTTGTCGATAGCTGAGCTAGCAGCACGGAAAAGTTCTTCAGAAGGGTTTGCTTCGAAAGCTTTGATAGCAGTACGCATAGCTGATTTTTGAGCTGAGTTTTTTTCGTTTTGTTTAACGTTCAATTCAGCGCGTTTGATAGCTGATTTAATGTTTGCCAATGTTCTTACCTCCATATTTACTAACTATACCATTATATATGAAAACTTAGGTTTTGACAAGGGGAAATTATTTTTTTAGGTAAATTTCATCGATTTCATGGTTTTTAGTCTTGTGGAGAATAACCTCAGCACGATTCCTTGTCGGTTCGATATAGTTTTGTAGATTTGTAAGGTTGATATCACTCCATACTTGGTGGGCAAAAGACTCTACTTCCCCTATTGGCATTTGCGTAAAGCGGTGGTAGTAGCTGTTGGGATCATTTTGGGCAAAGCTGAGCAGCTTTAAGAAACGATCCAGATACCAGCTTTCAATGTCTTCAACTGCTGCATCCACATAGATGGAGAAATCAAAGAAATCAGTAATGTAAAGGCGCTCATTTTGAGGGTTTTGAAAGACATTGATGCCTTCGACAATGACAAAATCAGCAGCTTTGACACGTTGTTTCTCTCCAGGAACGATGTCATACACTTCATGAGAATAGACAGGAATATCGACATCTTGCCCATTCTTTAGGCGGTCAAGAAAATTCAGCAAGGTTTCCATATCATAACTTTCAGGAAAACCTTTGCGATTTAAGATACCTTGGTCAATTAACGTTTGATTGGGATAGAGAAAACCATCAGTTGTCACTAACTCCACAGTGGCGTCAGTAACTGTACGAGACAGAAGGATTTGCAGAAGTCGGCTAGTTGTTGATTTGCCAACGGCAACACTTCCCGAAACTCCGATGATGAAGGGCTGAGATTTACTCTCTCTTTGGAGAAAAATCCCCTTAGAGAAGGCTAAATCCTCTTTGGTGCGTTTGTAAATTTGGATGAGATGAGCTAATGGTAAATAAATATCTGTCACATCTTGTAGGCTGATTTGGTCGTTAAAACTCTTGATTGAGTCTAGTTCTTCTTCCGTCAAGGGAGGGGCTGACTTGCGGTGCAAGGACTGCCAGGTTTCACGGCTGATTTTTTCAAAATGTAAAAATTCGTTGGTCATATTCTTTCCTCGTTCGATATCTTAGTATATCATATTTTTCATCTAAAGAGAGAATGAAATTCGATATCTCTCATTCTGATTCTTGAAAGTTGCTATAAGTTGCTCTAAAAGGTCAAAAATAGAGGAAAGAATACTGGAATTCTTTAATTATTATCATAACAGATTTAGTTTGTTTGTTGAATTTTAGCTTTGTAAACGATTTTATATTTCCTTAAAATATGGTAAAATAAATTTATGAGTAAAATGTATTATGCAGAAAATCCTGATGCAGCTCACGATATTCATGACTTGAGAGTAGAGTTGCTGGGACATAAATTGACCTTTTTAACGGACGCAGGTGTCTTTAGTAAAAAGATGATTGACTTTGGGAGTCAGCTCTTGCTCAAGTGTCTAGAGGTAAATGAAGGGGAGACGGTCCTTGATGTAGGTTGTGGTTATGGGCCGTTGGGCTTGTCATTAGCCAAGGCTTATGGAGTTCAGGCGACCATGGTTGATATCAATATTCGTGCCTTGGACTTAGCGCGACAAAATGCTGAACGAAATAAAATTGAGGCGACGATTTTCCAATCCAATATCTATGAACAAGTTGAAGGGAAATTTGACCATGTTATTTCCAATCCGCCTATTCGAGCGGGCAAACAGGTTGTTCATGAGATTATCGAAAAGAGCAGAGATTTCTTGAATGACGGAGGAGATTTAACCATTGTCATTCAGAAAAAACAAGGAGCTCCAAGTGCTAAAAGTAAGATGGAAGACGTTTTTGGAAATTGTGAAATCGTAAAGAAAGATAAGGGATACTATATCCTTAGAAGTGTGAAAGAATGAGAGCAGTTGATTTAATCCAAAAGAAACGAGATGGTCAAGAACTGACTACAGCTGAAATCAAATGGCTAGTAGAAGGCTATGTGGCTGGAACTGTTCCAGATTATCAAATGTCTGCTTTTGCTATGGCTGTTTATTTTAAAGGAATGACCACACGTGAGATTTCTGATCTGACGATGAATATGGTTAAAACAGGTCAGGAGTTTGATTTGTCAGCTATTGAGGGGGTTAAAGTTGATAAGCATTCGACTGGTGGTGTAGGTGATAAAGTGACCTTAATCTTGGCTCCCCTTGTTGCGAGTTTCGGTGTGCCTGTTGCTAAAATGAGTGGTCGTGGTCTCGGCCATACTGGTGGGACAATTGATAAATTGGAGTCCATTAAGGGCTATCAAGTCGAGAGAAGTCAAGAGGATTTCATTCGTCAGGTACAGGATATTGGTGTATCTGTCATTGGGCAGTCCGATCAGCTGGTTAAAGCAGATAAACTTCTCTATGCCCTCCGTGATGTGACAGCAACTGTCGACACGATCCCTTTGATTGCGAGTTCGGTGATGAGCAAGAAAATTGCTGCAGGAGCGGATGCCATTTTGCTAGATGTAACGGTCGGTGAGGGTGCCTTCATGAAGACTGTTGATGAGGCGCGCGAATTGGCTCAAACCATGGTGGATCTTGGTAAGGCCGTTGGTCGAAAGACAGTAGCAGTCATTACCGATATGAGCCAACCCTTGGGGAAAGCTATTGGCAATCGTCTCGAAATCCTTGAGGCAATCGAGATTCTCCAAGGAAAAGGCCGAGAAGATATTAGTCACTTTATCTGCGAGCTAGCTCAGATTATGCTTGGGTTGGCTGATGTTGAGAGAACGATCGAGGAAATCCGTCAACACCTGGAAAATGGCCAAGCACTGGCTAAGTTTGAAGAAATGGTAGCAGCACAAGGCGGTGATTTAGAAGATCTCTATCGCCCCGTCAAAGTTGCCCATGTGGTGGAAATTCCAGCTCAAGATACAGGTGTTATTTCAGCTCTTCCTGCAATGGAATTTGGGCTCTATGCCATGAGACTAGGAGCTGGTCGTGCAATCAAGTCTGATGACTTGGACTATGAAACAGGGATTGTTTTTGAAAAGAAAGTTGGAGACTCCGTTCAAAAGGGTGAAATTGTTGCAAAAGTTTATACAAATGGAAAAATTTCTTCTGAACTAGTTACAGAATTTCAAAAATATGTTAAAATAAATGATGGAGTGCAAAGTTTACGAGAAATTATAGAAATTATCTCATAAAACCAGGGAGAATCCGAATATGAAATTAAATAAATATATCGATCATACGCTTTTAAAGCAAGATGCAAGCCAAGAACAAATTGATCGTTTGCTATCTGAAGCGCGTGAGTATGACTTTGCCAGCGTTTGTGTCAATCCCACATGGGTTAAACATGCGAAAACAGGGCTTGAAGGCTCAGATGTAAAAGTTTGTACAGTAATAGGTTTTCCTTTGGGAGCAACAACTTCAGCTGTGAAAGCTTTTGAAACAAAAGAAGCTGTCCAAAACGGCGCAGATGAGATTGATATGGTTATCAATGTCGGTGCCCTCAAATCAGGTAATCTTGATTTGGTTGAATCGGACATCCGTGCTATCGTAGAAGCAAGTGGTGACAAGTTGGTTAAGGTCATTATTGAAGCTTGCTTGTTGACAGACGATGAAAAGGTTGTGGCCTGCCAATTATCCCAGAAAGCAGGCGCTGACTTTGTCAAAACATCAACTGGATTTTCAACAGGTGGTGCCACTATTGAGGATGTTCAGTTGATGCGTGAAACAGTCGGGCCAGATATGGGAGTTAAGGCGGCTGGTGGAGCTCGTTCATATGCAGATGCTGTCGCTTTTGTGGAAGCAGGCGCTACCCGTATCGGAACATCTGCTGGTGTAACAATCTTAAAAGGAGAATTAGCAGATGGCGACTACTGAGTTGATTGAACTAGCAATTGAAACCAGCAAACAAGCCTATGTCCCCTATTCTCACTTTCCTATCGGAGCTGTTTTAGTTGCCAAGGATGGTAGCATTTATACGGGTGTCAATATCGAGAATGCTAGTTATCCCTTGACTAATTGTGGAGAACGTACTGCTATTTTTAAAGCAGTTTCGGAGGGGCAACGGGAGTTTTCAGAGTTGATTGTCTACGGACAAACTGAAAAACCCATCTCGCCATGTGGTGCTTGTCGCCAGGTCATGGTTGAATTTTTTGAACAAGATCTAAAAGTGACTTTAGTCGCTAAAGATAAATCGACGGTCGAGATGACGGTCGGGGAGTTACTTCCATACTCATTTACAGACTTAAATTAGTCTGAGTCACTCTCTGAGTGATGCGGTCCTTGTGACCAAACAATCCATACTTGCAACATCGTTGCACATCTTATTTAGGAGGTTCAGTAATGAACAAGAAACAATGGCTAGGCCTTGGTCTAGTTGCAGTAGCAGCAGTTGGACTTGCTGCATGTGGTAACCGCTCTTCTCGTAACGCCGCTTCATCTTCATCAGAAATGAAGACCAAAGCAGCAATCGTAACAGATACTGGTGGTGTTGATGATAAATCATTTAACCAATCAGCTTGGGAAGGTTTGCAAGACTGGGGTAAAGAACACAATCTTTCTAAAGATAAAGGTTACACTTACTTCCAATCAACAAGCGAAGCAGACTATGCTAACAACTTGCAACAAGCGGCTGGAAGTTACAACCTGATCTTCGGTGTTGGTTTTGCTCTTCACAATGCAGTTGAGGAAGCAGCAAAAGACCACTCTGACCTAAACTATGTCTTGATTGATGATGTGATTGAAGGTCAAAAGAATGTTGCGAGCGTAAGATTTGCGGATAACGAAGCAGCTTACCTTGCTGGTGTTGCAGCAGCGAAAACTACGAAAACAAAACAAGTTGGTTTTGTAGGTGGTATCGAATCTGAAGTTATTTCACGTTTTGCAGCTGGATTCAAGGCTGGTGTTGAGTCAGTAGACCCATCTATCAAAGTCCAAGTTGACTACGCTGGTTCATTTGGTGATGCTGCCAAAGGTAAAACAATTGCAGCAGCTCAATACGCTGCCGGTGCAGACGTTGTCTACCAAGCAGCTGGTGGTACAGGTGCTGGTGTCTTTGCTGAAGCAAAATCATTAAATGAAAACAAAAATGAAGACGAAAAAGTTTGGGTTATCGGTGTAGACCGTGACCAAGCAGCAGAAGGTAAATACACTTCTAAAGATGGTAAAGAATCTAACTTCGTTCTTGTATCTACATTGAAACAAGTTGGTACAACTGTAAAAGATATTGCCAACAAAACAGAAAAAGGTGAATTCCCTGGTGGACAAGTGATTGTTTACTCATTGAAAGATAAAGGGGTTGAGCTAGCAGTAACAAACCTTTCAGAAGAAGGTAAAAAAGCTGTTGAAGATGCAAAAGCTAAAATCCTTGACGGAAGCGTAAAAGTTCCTGAAAAATAATGGATAAAAGTCATTTCTTAGGAAGCGGCCATTGGTCGCTTCTTTAAGAATTGAGGCAATTTTTGTCTCAATAGAGCTTGTTAATGTGATTAGCAGGTTTTATTGAAATAAAATAAACCTCTGAAAGGAAGAGCACATGGCACACGAAAATGTCATTGAGATGCGGGATATTACCAAGGTGTTTGGTGAATTTGTAGCAAACGACAAAATCAACTTGCAACTGCGAAAAGGTGAAATCCATGCACTTTTAGGAGAAAATGGAGCGGGTAAATCCACTCTGATGAATATGCTGGCAGGACTTCTTGAACCAACGAGTGGTGAAATTGTGGTGAATGGTCAGGTTGTAAAACTAGACTCACCATCTAAAGCCGCTGGTCTTGGAATTGGGATGGTTCACCAACATTTCATGTTAGTTGAGGCTTTTACAGTAGCTGAGAATATCATTTTAGGGAGTGAAATCACTAAAAATGGCGTTCTAGATATAGCTGGTGCTACTAAAGAAATCAAGGCTCTTTCTGAACGTTATGGTTTGGCAGTGGATCCTGCTGCTAAAGTGGCGGATATTTCCGTTGGTGCCCAACAACGTGTAGAGATCTTGAAAACACTCTATCGTGGTGCTGATATCCTTATCTTTGATGAACCTACAGCTGTATTGACTCCTTCAGAGATTGATGAGTTGATGGCAATCATGAAAAACCTTGTCAAAGAAGGGAAGTCCATTATTTTGATTACCCACAAGTTAGATGAGATTCGTGCGGTATCGAATCGAGTGACGGTTATCCGTCGTGGGAAATCAATCCAGACAGTTGAAATCGCAGGGGCAACCAATGCGGACTTGGCAGAAATGATGGTTGGACGCTCTGTCTCCTTTAAAACGGAAAAACAGGCACCACAACCCAAAGAAGTGGTCTTGTCTATCAAAGACTTGGTTGTCAATGAAAACCGCGGTGTACCAGCTGTGAAGAATCTTTCTTTGGATGTTCGTGCTGGTGAAATCGTCGGTATTGCAGGTATTGATGGCAATGGTCAATCTGAACTCATTCAAGCCATTACAGGCCTTCGCAAGGTTGAGTCAGGTAGTGTTGAATTAAAAGGCAAATCAATCGTAGGGATGCATCCTCGACAAATTACAGAACTCAGCGTGGGGCATGTTCCTGAAGACCGCCACCGGGATGGCTTGATTTTGGAGATGATGATTTCAGAAAATATCGCTCTTCAAACCTACTACAAAGAACCACTCAGCAAGAATGGTATCTTGAACTATGCCAATATCACTTCACATGCTAGGAAATTGATGGAAGAATTTGACGTCCGTGCGGCAAGCGAATTTGTTCCAGCGGCAGCTCTTTCAGGAGGAAATCAACAAAAAGCGATTATTGCTCGTGAGATTGATCGTGATCCTGAACTCCTTATCGTCAGCCAGCCAACTCGTGGTTTGGATGTCGGTGCCATTGAATATATCCACAAACGTTTGATTGAAGAGCGCGATAACGGGAAAGCTGTTCTTGTTGTCAGTTTTGAATTGGATGAGATTTTAAATGTCTCAGACCGAATTGCTGTTATTCATGATGGTAAGATTCAGGGTATTGTGTCGCCAGAAACGACTAACAAACAAGAACTTGGTGTCTTGATGGCTGGTGGAAACTTGGGAAAGGAGAAGAGTGATGTCTAAAAAATTACAACAAATTTCGGTTCCCTTGATTTCCGTATTCTTAGGAATCTTGCTCGGAGCCATTGTCATGTGGATCTTCGGCTATGATGCTATCTGGGGTTATGAGGAGTTGTTTTATACAGCTTTTGGTAGCCTCCGTGGGATTGGAGAAATTTTCCGTGCCATGGGTCCTCTGGTCTTGATTGGTCTTGGTTTCGCTGTCGCTAGTCGGGCAGGTTTCTTTAACGTTGGTTTGCCAGGTCAAGCGCTAGCGGGATGGATTCTAAGCGGTTGGTTTGCCTTGTCAAATCCAGATATGCCTCGTCTCGTTTTGATTCCATTAACAGTAATTATTGCTTTGATCGCAGGTGGAATTGTTGGTGCGATTCCAGGTATCCTCAGAGCCTATCTCGGTACGTCAGAGGTTATCGTGACCATCATGATGAACTACATTGTATTGTATGTGGGAAATGCCTTTATTCATGCCTTTCCTAAAGATATTATGCAAAGTACAGACTCAACGATTCGTGTTAGTGCCAATGCTACATACCAGACACCATGGTTATCAGAGTTGACTGGAAATTCCCGTATGAATATCGGAATCTTCTTTGCCATTATTGCTGTTGGCGTGATTTGGTTCTTGCTAAAGAAAACGACTCTCGGTTTTGAAATTCGTGCAGTTGGTCTCAATCCCCATGCCTCAGAGTACGCTGGTATTTCAGCAAAACGTACAATCATCCTATCAATGATTATCTCTGGTGCCTTGGCTGGTCTTGGTGGAGCTGTCGAAGGTCTTGGAACTTTCCAAAACGTTTACGTTCAGGGCTCATCATTAGCTATCGGATTTAACGGGATGGCAGTTAGTTTGCTTGCTGGAAATTCACCAATTGGAATTCTCTTTGCAGCCTTCTTATTTGGAGTTTTGCAAGTAGGAGCACCGGGTATGAACGCAGCGCAAGTTCCGTCTGAGCTTGTCAGCATTGTAACAGCGTCTATTATCTTCTTTGTCAGCGTTCACTACATTATCGAACGCTTTGTCAAACCTAAAAAACAAGTTAAAGGAGGTAAGTAAGGATGTCTATTACAACATTACTCACCCTCTTGGTCTCTTCTATGCTGATTTACTCAGCACCACTTATTTTTACGAGTATCGGAGGAGTTTTCTCTGAACGTGGTGGTGTCGTTAACGTCGGTCTTGAAGGAATTATGGTTATGGGAGCCTTTTCTGGGGTTGTCTTTAACCTTGAATTTGCAGAACAACTTGGAGCAGCGACCCCTTGGATTTCCTTGTTAGTTGCTGGTATCGTGGGAGCTATTTTCTCCCTCATCCATGCAGTCGCTACAGTTCATTTCCGTGCGGACCATGTTGTCAGTGGTACAGTATTGAACTTGATGGCTCCTGCCTTAGCAGTTTTCTTGGTTAAAGTTCTTTATAACAAAGGGCAAACGGATAACTTAAGCCAGACTTTTGGACGTTTTGATTTCCCAGTTTTGGCTGATATCCCTGTGATTGGAGATATCTTCTTCAAGTCAACCAGTCTACTAGGTTATATCGCTATTGCCTTCTCTTTCCTTGCTTGGTTTATCCTCTTCAAGACCCGCTTTGGTCTTCGTCTTCGCTCTGTTGGTGAACACCCTCAAGCAGCGGATACCTTGGGGATCAATGTCTACAAAATGAGATATCTTGGGGTTGTTATTTCAGGTTTCCTTGGTGGAATTGGGGGAGCGATTTATGCTCAATCAATTTCTGTCAACTTCTCAGTGACAACTATTGTCGGTCCTGGATTTATCGCTCTTGCTGCGATGATCTTTGGTAAATGGAATCCAATCGGTGCTATGCTTTCAAGTCTCTTCTTTGGACTCTCTCAAAGTTTGGCCGTTATCGGATCTCAACTTCCTTTCTTGCAAGGAGTTCCTACGGTATACCTTCAAATCGCGCCTTATGTTTTGACAATTCTTGTCTTGGCAGCCTTCTTCGGAAAAGCAGTTGCTCCTAAGGCAGATGGTATCAACTACATCAAATCTAAATAAGTATACAAAAACGCCAGTTTGGAACTGGCGTTTTATTTTTTAGGATTTTGATGTGTTAAGTTTAGTCCCCAAGGAACAAGGTTTTCAGTTTTGTTTTTGATGCGTGTAATATTATCCTTGTGACGGATGATAATCAAGCTAGCAAGTGCTAGGATAATCACGATAAAAAGAAGGTCATAGCTACTTAAGATAAACCCAAATAGTGGGAAAATCAGAACCCCAATTACAGCAGCAATAGAAGCAACAACGCTAGATAGTGAGATCATACTGCCCAAGTAGAGGGTTCCAAAGAATACGATTGCCAGGTAGAGACAGAAGACAGGCGCAAATCCGAAAACAACCCCAGCGCTAGTTGCGACAGCCTTGCCTCCTTTAAATCCTGCAAAGATAGGAAAGGTATGTCCAATTACGGCCAAAAGTCCAAAGACGAGAGGTGATATACCTTGTTGGTGGAAAAGAATAGGAAGGAGAGTGGCCAAGGTCCCTTTAAAGAAGTCAATCACAAAGGTTGCCATACCTGCCTTCTTACCTAAAATACGGAAAGTATTGGTCGTTCCAGTATTTCCAGAACCGTGTTCACGCAGATTTGTTTGAAAGAAAGCTTGTCCAATCCAGAGACCAGACGGAATCGAACCTAGCAAATAAGCTAGTATTAATAATACAAATGTCATCATAGACCTATTATACCATGAAATGCTGTGGAAAGTCAGAGAATATCTTGTGAAATTGTGACAGCTGAATGGGAAAAATTTTGCAAAATCCCCAGAAAACCTGTAAAATAGTAAAGATGAACAAATAGGAGGTTCCTTGTGTCAAAAAAGGAAATCAGTATTAATAACTACAATGATGACGCCATTCAGGTGCTAGAAGGGTTGGATGCGGTCCGTAAACGTCCGGGGATGTATATCGGATCAACTGACGGTGCGGGTCTCCATCACCTAGTCTGGGAAATTGTGGACAATGCAGTCGATGAAGCCTTGTCTGGATTTGGTGATCGCATTGATGTGACCATCAATAAAGACGGAAGTTTAACCGTTCAAGACCATGGTCGAGGAATGCCGACTGGGATGCACGCCATGGGGATTCCAACCGTTGAGGTTATCTTTACCATTCTCCACGCTGGAGGAAAATTTGGTCAAGGTGGCTACAAGACATCAGGTGGTCTTCACGGAGTGGGATCTTCAGTCGTGAATGCCTTATCTAGCTGGTTAGAAGTGGAAATTACCCGTGATGGTGCAATATATAGACAGCGTTTTGAAAATGGTGGGAAACCCGTCACAACCTTGAAGAAAATTGGGACAGCAGCTAAGTCCAAGACAGGTACCAAGGTTACCTTCATGCCAGATGCCAGTATCTTTTCTACGACTGACTTCAAGTACAATACCATTTCAGAACGACTCAATGAGTCAGCCTTTCTCTTAAAAAATGTTACCTTGTCGCTAACTGACAAACGAACAGATGAAACGATTGAATTCCATTATGAGAACGGGGTACAAGACTTTGTTTCTTACCTCAACGAAGACAAGGAAACCTTGACGCCAGTTCTATACTTTGAAGGCGAAGACAATGGTTTCCAAGTGGAAGTAGCTCTCCAGTACAATGATGGATTTTCAGATAACATTCTGTCCTTTGTCAATAACGTTCGCACCAAGGATGGTGGAACGCATGAGACAGGACTCAAGTCAGCCATTACCAAGGTCATGAATGACTACGCTCGTAAGACAGGTCTTCTCAAGGAAAAAGATAAAAATCTTGAAGGATCAGACTATCGTGAGGGACTTGCTGCCGTCCTTTCTATCCTAGTTCCTGAAGAACACCTCCAGTTTGAAGGTCAGACCAAGGACAAGCTAGGAAGCCCACTAGCTCGCCCTATTGTTGATAGCATTGTCGCAGAAAAATTAACCTTCTTCCTCATGGAAAATGGAGAACTAGCTTCCAATCTCATCCGCAAGGCTATCAAGGCTCGTGATGCTCGTGAAGCAGCTCGTAAGGCACGTGATGAGAGCCGAAATGGCAAGAAAAACAAGAAAGACAAAGGCTTACTTTCTGGGAAATTAACCCCAGCCCAGTCTAAAAATCCTGCTAAGAACGAACTCTATCTGGTCGAGGGGGACTCTGCCGGTGGTTCTGCCAAGCAAGGTCGTGACCGTAAGTTTCAGGCTATTTTGCCTCTTCGTGGTAAGGTTATCAATACAGCCAAGGCCAAGATGGCAGATATCCTCAAAAATGAAGAAATCAATACCATGATTTATACCATCGGAGCGGGTGTAGGGGCAGATTTCTCCCTTGAAGATGCCAACTATGACAAGATTATTATCATGACCGATGCGGATACAGATGGTGCCCATATTCAGACCTTGCTCTTGACATTTTTCTATCGTTACATGCGTCCCCTAGTTGAGGCAGGACATGTCTATATAGCCCTTCCGCCTCTTTACAAGATGTCCAAAGGCAAAGGCAAGAAAGAAGAAGTGGCCTACGCTTGGACGGACGGAGAGCTAGAAGAACTCCGCAAGCAGTTCGGTAAAGGGGCTACCCTCCAACGCTATAAAGGTCTTGGTGAGATGAACGCGGACCAGCTTTGGGAAACAACCATGAATCCAGAAACCCGTACCCTCATCCGTGTTACGATTGAAGACTTAGCACGCGCCGAACGTCGCGTCAATGTCCTCATGGGTGACAAGGTCGAACCACGCCGTAAGTGGATTGAGGACAATGTCAAGTTTACGCTTGAGGAAAGTGGGGCGTTTTAACGGAGTACTTTTCATTGGAGCAAAAGCTCCTAATGAAAAGATGCTTGCTGCTATCAGGCGGATAAGCTAACTCCCTTACTAGCTCGAAGAGCAAAAAATAACGTTTTGCTATTCTCACGTCGTAGGAGGAGAAGTGTATGGCAAATAAAAAGAAAAAACAAAAGAGTATTCCAGAAAAAGATATTAAAAAAGAATTTGTTGCGAAGGTTAATCTATCTAGTAAAACTAATCAAAAAAAGGGAAATACAAGTGATATTGAAAACAAAACGGATAACGCAAGTTTCATCATTCCTCAACCTTTACTGATAAAAAATAAGGATAATGATAAAACTGTTTTTGAAAAGATTATTCAGTTTTTGCCTTTGGTAATTTCTATAATATCGTTAGGCTTTACGATGTTTCTAGGATTTAGGACAATTGAAAATAATGAAAAGAACCAAGAGAATAATATCAAAAATCAGGAAAATAATAAAATTAATCAGGATAGAAGCAAATATCTTGATACAACAAATTTTAATATTGTTCAAAATTTCTGGCAAGAGAATCCAAGCTATACATTGTATAACGAATCTACAAAACCATTAACTATACCGCCCAAACCGTCTTACTATATGTATATCCCTGCTAAACTATTTTGGATTTTTAAAGACGGTACGCGTTTCTCGAATTTAATTTTATTACCTGTATCTTATGATAATGTTATCAGTCAATCAAGTACAGGTAAAACTATTGACGAAATTACTACCTCAGTTCTTCCGAAAAATTTTTATGGAAAACTAGGAGCCAGGGATTTAAGGTCTAGATTTTATGGTCATCCTGGTATTGATAATATCGCTTATGAGTTACGAGTGTATCCGTTTTTGGCTATAGATACAAAATTAAATTATTCTTACAAAGATAAACCGGAAATACCTATATCAGAGAATTTTGTGACTACTCCGTGGAGTAAGGAGCCTCTTTCAGATACTAGATATAATGATTTAGAAAATTATACAAGAAATATTGCTCATTTTCCTGAGAACGAAATAAAAATTGTTGGAGATGATAATATTTATGATACTGCTTTTGCATATTTAGATTCACAATTTTCTAAATTCATTCCAATGCTAAAGGAGGGGTTTAAGAACAATGAAGAACAGCAAAGGTATTATACTCTTATGGGAAATCGCTGGGATATGAAATATGATCCCCAAAAGGATATTCTTGATTATGCGAAGCCGAGTGAGGATAACTTTCATTCTCTCGGTAGGGAACTTTCTGATAAGGTTATCCCTGCTAAAGATCCTCTTTACCCTGACTATTAGAGGAAAGAATTCACTAAAAAAGACCCCAGCCGCCTCGTCGGGAAATCCGACAAGTTAGTTTAAGTGGCAGGGAGAACAGCGGAAAATCCGACATCCATTCTGCCAAGTGGGAGACTTTCACCTAAATAAACAATTTAATGAAATTTTAGGAGAAAAAAATGAAATATAAGATTACAAATTTAGATATAACTCGATTGGAAGGACAAAGTTTCTTTCAACTGTTGAGCGACAGTCTTGCTGCTGTTGATAGTTTTGCAAAAGCGAATAAGACGGAATTAGTCTATATCAGCAAGACCTCCGTCATGGAGCCTTTATTGGAACAATTCCAATCATGCCTTCATAACATTCGTGCAGGAAAATTCACAGAAAACATGGAGAAAACAGACCGTGAGCGTGATGATGCTCTAGTGACTTTGTTATCCTTTATCAAGGCTTTTTCGCGTGTGAAAGTTCCAGCTATTCAGACTGCCTATGAACAGCTAAATCCGCTTTTCAAACAATACAAAGGCATTATGACGACCAGTTATGAAAAAGAAACGGAAAGTATTAACCACCTCTTGAAACAGTTGGCACAGAGCGACTACCAATCCTCCATACAAGTACTAAATTTGACGGAACACGTCCAAAACTTAAAAGCTGCCCAAGCAAAATTTGAGAAGGTCTACAAGGAGCGCTTGGCTGAGCAAGCTGGGAAAACACCTAGCCAAGCAAAGGCTTTGCGTGTTGAATTGACAGAGTTGTACGAGTTTCTTGTTGATTTCACAGCAATCAATGCCTACGCCTACCCAGACAAAGCCTACTTTGCCAGCCTCCGTGACCATCTCAACGCTATCCGTAGTCGCTATAAAAAACTCAAACCAGCTAAGAAGGCGAAGGAAGAAGCGACGGAGGCGAATTAAAAGTTTATCGTAAATACTTTTTTGCAAGGAGGATGTTATGTATACTGAACAAAGAATATTACAAAGACTTGGATTAGAAAATCAAGAAGAATTACTTGGTTTTTTAGACCTTAGCAATAGACTTGATAAGATTAAATACTTCTATCCCGAATTTCAATTCAGCACAAATAATTTAATTGAAATTTCATGGGAAAATGATGGATATTTTAAGCTAATCGGCTCCGATAATAAAAAAACAAAGGGAACTACTTCTTTTAGAAGAGGATGGGAAACGATTTTAAAGTTTCCTGTTAGAAACAATAATAGTGATGATTTGGGACCATTAAATGACACTCCGGATGCTTTTCCGAAAGGAAATATTCCAAAAGGGGATAGTGATGATTGGTACTTTCACAGAGGTCATGTTTTTGCTAGAAGATTCCATAAATATGTAGTTGGATATGAAATTTTAAATGCTGAACGTCAGCATACCCAAGAAAAGTGGTCTAAATTTTCTATCGATTCTCGGGATAAAAATCTTTTTACACAATTTTCTAAAGCAAATAAAGCGCAAGCAGAAATCGAAGAAAAAGTGTACCAGTTATTGCAAAGTGAAGAATCAGTCTATTATGAAGTGAAACTAGTCTTTAAAAATTCAAGTGACAAATATCCTATTGGAACTGAAATATTTTTTTTACCCATATTATCACCAGACGAGTTTGACCACTATTTTATTCCAAATGTTGATTCTGGTTTTGATTTGGAAAACTCACAAACGGACTATGCTGATTTTTATAAGAATGGATATAGTGAAGAAGATCATAGAGAGTTTTTTGCTGATAGTGATAGAAAACATAAAAATTGGCAGATTAGCGAGAATGAATCTTGTAGTATAGAGTCGAATGGTGGTAATTTTTCTATTAGAGAATTACCTAAGATAGCGGTAGATAGTCTCATTGAAAATCTGAAAACTGATCGGGAAATTAAATCGTATAAGGATGTTCAAGATGGGAAGCAATTGAAATTTTCGGGTGTAACATTAACTCATTATCCTTCTACAGGTACGCTGTTATTACAGGGGAATAAATTGCAAGAGTTTGAAGAGGTCAAACAATACCTTTTAGACTATCTGTCTAAGGAAGACTGACAGTACAATCTTGATATTAACTGATTCTAATAGACCAAATTAGAAAAGAAAGAAGAGTAATATGTAAAACAATTCGATAAAAAATCTGATTGATTATTTCTGTTATTTTATAGTCATATTCTTTTCAAAACTAATATAAATAAAAATTAGCAGGTATTCCCATGAGAACTGAAACCGAGATGTTTAATGTGATTTTGCAAACCGCAAAAGTGCTACAGGTTGACGCTGTCGCCATGTCCGGCTCACGGACAAATCCAAACGCCCCCAAGGACGAGTTCCAAGATTATGATGTGGTCTACATTATGGAGGATTTGGATGGTCTGACGGCCGACCTTGCTTGGTTGGAAGAATTTGGCAAGCGCATGATTGAGCAGCATGTCCTACTAGACCATCGCCGCCTCTATCTCATGCTCTTTGAAGATGGCAATCGGATAGATTTGACCCTCTGCCCCAAAGATCACATTCAAGAGTGGGTGGATAGTGAAGCTGATTTCACGGTGCTAGAGGACACTAAGGGCTTATTTGCGCCATATTCTCCAAATCCTCAGCGTTACTGGACAAGTCCAGCTAGTGAGATAGATTTTGAAAAAGCCTGCAATGAATTTTGGTGGGTCTCTGCCTATGTAGTGAAGGGCATTTGTCGGAATCAGCTCATCTATGCGACTGACCATCTCTACGATATTTGCCAACAAGAACTCTTGAAGGTCTTAGCTTGGCAGGTCGCAAGTGATAAGGGGACTGTCGACGTCGGCAAGAACTACAAGTATCTCTTTAACTATTTACCTCCTGAGAAAGAGAAGGGATTCTCAGCTCTACTTGATTTTTCAAGTAAAGAGAAAATCACTCAGTCTTTGTTTGCTACGATGCAACTTTTCCACCAAGAGGCTCAATCCCTTGCTCACAAGATGGGTTTTGACTACAAGAAGGACGTGGCTGAGAAGATGATTGAGTATGCTGAGGAAAGAGTGAAGAAGTTTGGGAATAACTAGAAAAATGAAAAAGCGAGAGGAGAAGACTCATGATTGAAAAAGTGGAACGCCTCATTACAGAGATTAATCGTATTCATCTAGAATATTCTAAAGATTATTTTGAAACAGGTAAAGTGGAGAAAATCAATCTCAAGCATACCTTTTCAAAAGTTCCGACTAAAGCGATTTTGGCCTACCGTCTGAATTTACATGAGTCAATTAATGACTATCTGATGAAAGCGGATGTCCAAGATATTGCCTATGTTTATCGTGTCAAAACTTCTGAGTCTATTATAGATAAAATTACACGTTTTTCCGAGCGTCAAGAGGGCTATCCTGTGAATTCCATTCTTAATGATATTTTTGGTGCTCGTATGATTTTAAGTTCTAAAGAGATAGCTCAAGTCATGGACAAATTAGATGATTGGCAAGAGATGTACGGACTAAAAAATTGGTATTTACGTGATAAAGATGGCTATGTCGGTATTCATATCTATTTTAAAAATAAAAGTAATTTTTACTACCCATGGGAACTCCAACTTTGGGATAAGAAAGATGTAGATAGCAATATCGCCAGTCATATCAAGTATAAACGAGGATTTGTGGAGTAGATATTTCAAGTGGAAATGATGACACAGGAATTGGGTGAAACTCACTTACCATATATTTTTTCCCTTTTCCATAAAACCTATTCTATATTCTTTGAAAGGAGTTGAACACGCCCTAAATACTGTGTGAAAAAGATAAATTCTCTTGTGAGCATCGCTCGCTTTAAGAATTTCCTATTTTCACTTTGCATTTTACGGGCTTAGTATCCTATGTCTAACATTCAAAACATGTCCCTGGAGGACATCATGGGAGAGCGCTTTGGTCGCTACTCCAAGTATATTATTCAAGACCGGGCTTTACCAGACATTCGGGATGGTTTGAAGCCGGTTCAGCGCCGTATTCTTTATTCTATGAATAAGGATGGTAATACCTTTGACAAGAGCTACCGTAAGTCGGCCAAGTCTGTCGGGAACATCATGGGGAATTTCCACCCACACGGTGACAGTTCCATCTATGATGCCATGGTTCGTATGTCTCAGGACTGGAAAAATCGTGAGATTCTGGTTGAAATGCACGGTAATAACGGTTCTATGGACGGAGATCCGCCTGCGGCTATGCGTTATACCGAGGCACGTTTGTCTGAAATTGCTGGGTACCTTCTTCAGGATATCGAGAAAAAGACAGTTCCTTTTGCTTGGAACTTTGACGATACCGAGAAAGAACCTACGGTTTTGCCAGCAGCATTTCCAAACCTCTTGGTCAATGGTTCGACTGGGATTTCGGCTGGTTATGCTACAGACATTCCACCGCATAATTTGGCAGAGGTCATTGATGCGACTGTTTACATGATTGACCACCCAACAGCCAAGGTGGACAAGCTCATGGAATTCTTGCCTGGACCAGATTTCCCGACAGGAGGGATTATTCAAGGTCGTGACGAGATTAAAAAGGCCTATGAAACTGGTAAGGGGCGCGTGGTTGTTCGATCTAAGACGGAGATTGAAAAGCTAAAAGGTGGTAAGGAGCAAATCGTAATCACTGAGATTCCTTATGAAATCAATAAGGCTAATCTAGTTAAGAAAATTGATGATGTTCGTGTCAATAACAAGGTGGCAGGTATTGCTGAGGTTCGTGATGAGTCTGACCGTGACGGTCTTCGTATCGCTATTGAACTTAAGAAAGACTCGAATACCGAGCTCGTACTCAACTATCTCTTCAAATATACTGACTTGCAAATCAACTACAACTTTAACATGGTGGCGATTGACAATTTCACGCCTCGTCAGGTCGGGATTGTTCCAATCTTGTCTAGCTACATCGCCCACCGTCGTGAAGTAATTTTGGCTCGTTCCCGCTTTGACAAGGAAAAAGCTGAGAAACGTCTCCATATCGTTGAAGGTTTGATTCGCGTGATTTCGATTTTGGATGAAGTCATTGCTCTTATCCGTGCTTCTGAGAACAAGGCTGACGCCAAGGAAAACCTCAAGGTCAGCTATGAGTTTACAGAAGAGCAGGCTGAAGCCATCGTGACCTTACAACTTTACCGTTTGACCAATACAGACGTGGTTGTCTTGCAGGAAGAAGAAGCAGAATTGCGTGAAAAGATTGCCATGCTTGCGGCTATCATCGGTGATGAACGGACTATGTACAATCTCATGAAGAAAGAACTTCGTGAGGTCAAGAAGAAATTTGCGACACCACGTTTGAGTACTTTGGAAGATACTGCGAAAGCAATCGAGATTGACACAGCTAGTTTGATTGCCGAGGAAGATACCTATGTCAGCGTGACTAAGGCTGGCTATATCAAGCGTACTAGCCCACGTTCCTTTGCGGCATCCACTCTGGAAGAAATTGGCAAGCGTGATGATGATCGTTTGATCTTTGTTCAATCTGCAAAGACAACCCAGCATCTCTTGATGTTCACGACTCTTGGGAATGTCATCTATCGACCAATCCACGAATTAGCAGATATTCGTTGGAAGGATATCGGAGAGCATCTGAGCCAGACCATTACAAACTTTGAAACTAACGAAGAAATTCTCTATGCAGAAGTCGTGGATCAGTTTGATGATGCGACAACCTACTTTGCTGCAACTCGCCTTGGTCAAATCAAGCGTGTAGAACGCAAAGAATTCTCTCCATGGCGGACCTACAAGTCGAAGTCTGTTAAGTACGCTAAACTCAAAGACGAGACAGACCAAATTGTAGCAGTGGCTCCGATTAAACTAGATGATGTACTCTTGATTAGCCAAAACGGTTACGCCCTTCGTTTCAATATAGAAGAGGTTCCAGTTGTTGGTGCCAAGGCGGCAGGTGTTAAGGCTATGAACCTGAAAGCAGATGATGCGCTTCAGTCTGCCTTTATCTGTAACACCTCATCCTTCTACCTCTTGACCCAACGTGGAAGCTTGAAACGCGTTTCCATTGAGGAAATTCCAGCGACCGGCCGTGCCAAACGAGGCCTACAAGTCTTGCGTGAGTTGAAAAACAAACCGCACCGAGTCTTCTTGGCTGGAGCAGTTGCAGAGCAAGGTTTCGTTGGTGATCTCTTTAGTACAGAAGTAGAAGAAAACGACCAAACGCTGCTTGTCCAATCTAACAAGGGAACAATCTATGAAAGCCGATTGCAAGACCTCAACTTGTCAGAACGTACTAGCAATGGAAGCTTTATATCAGACACCATTTCAGATGAAGAAGTTTTCGATGCTTACCTCAAAGAAGTCTTTAAAGAGGATAAAGCGAGTTCGTAAAAAGAATCAGCCCTCTGGGCTGATTTCTTTATGTTGAAAAAATTTTCAGAAAATTACAAATAATACTTGAAATTTTACTAGAAAAGTGTAGAATAGAACACATAGTTTGAATAGTATAAAGGAGAAACACATGACAGTTGCAATTGATTGGGAAAACCTTGGATTTGCTTATATGAAACTACCTTACCGTTATATCGCTCACTACAAAAATGGTCAATGGGATCAAGGAGAATTGACAGAGGATGCAACCTTGCATATTTCAGAGTCTTCTCCAAGTCTCCACTATGGACAGCAAGCATTTGAGGGATTGAAAGCCTATCGTACCAAGGACGGCAGTGTTCAATTGTTCCGTCCTGACGAAAATGCCAAGCGTTTGCAACGGACTTGTGACCGTCTTTTGATGCCACAAGTTCCGACAGAAATGTTTGTAGAAGCTTGTAAAGCAGTTGTGCGTGCAAATGAAGAATACGTCCCACCATATGGAACAGGTGGAACCCTTTATCTTCGTCCGCTGTTGATTGGTGTTGGAGATATTATCGGGGTAAAACCAGCAGAAGAATATATTTTTACCATCTTTGCTATGCCAGTTGGTAACTATTTTAAAGGTGGATTGGTTCCAACCAACTTCTTGATTCAGGATGAATACGACCGTGCAGCTCCGAATGGTACAGGTGCGGCCAAGGTAGGTGGAAACTACGCTGCCAGTCTTCTACCAGGTAAAATGGCCAAGTCACGCCATTTCTCAGATGTTATCTACTTAGACCCATCTACACATACAAAGATTGAAGAAGTCGGATCAGCCAACTTCTTTGGAATTACGGCAGACAATGAATTTGTTACGCCGTTGAGTCCATCCATCTTGCCATCTATTACCAAGTATTCTTTGCTTTATTTGGCAGAACACCGCTTGGGCTTGACTCCGATTGAAGGCGATGTCCCAATTGATAATTTGGATCGTTTTGTAGAGGCAGGAGCTTGTGGTACAGCAGCGGTCATTTCGCCAATTGGAGGTATCCAACATGGCGATGATTTCCATGTTTTCTATAGTGAAACAGAAGTAGGTCCTGTTACACGTAAACTTTATGATGAATTGACCGGTATCCAATTTGGTGATGTAGAAGCGCCTGAAGGATGGATTGTCAAAGTGGACTAAAAGACACGAAGCAAAGAGAAACTCCATAGCAGTTGTAAGGACTGAAATGGAGTTTTTTCTTGCTAGTTTGAGCATTTTCTTGTACAATAGAAAAAGTGAAAAGAGGTAGAGTATGAGTAAAAAAGATAAGAAAATTGAAATTCAATTAACGGATGCAAAAGTGACTGTTGGAAAAGACAGCTATGAAGGATACGTTTTGACGATCGGGAAAAAGGTTATTGGAGAAATTGCCGAATTAGATAGCCAATTTGCCATCATAAAGAATGGAAATGTCGATAGTTTTTATAAAAAACTTGAAAAAGCTGTGGAAATTTTGATTGAAAACTATAATTTGACAAAATAATACTTGTTTTATTGAAAATTTCATGATATAATAGTTCTCGTTAAACATTGGAGAGATAGCGAAGAGGCTAAACGCGGCGGACTGTAAATCCGCTCCTTCGGGTTCGGGGGTTCGAATCCCTCTCTCTCCATTCATCAATGGGGTATAGCCAAGCGGTAAGGCAAGGGACTTTGACTCCCTCATGCGTTGGTTCGAATCCAGCTACCCCAGTTCTTAGGTAATAAATTCAAGATAAAAAGAAAAATATCTTAGGGTATTTTATTTTTATAATTGAAAGACGTGAACGATATGAACATGTCTTTGCGGGTGCTTAGGAAAAAAATTATAAGTATGTCAAGTTTTTGAAAAAACTTGATTGTTGGAGGATTTTTTAGATGAACGAATTTGAAGATTTGCTAAATAGCGTTAGCCAAGTTGAGCCTGGTGATGTTGTTAGTGCTGAAGTATTGACAGTTGATGCGACTCAAGCTAACGTTGCAATCTCTGGGACTGGTGTTGAAGGTGTCTTGACTCTTCGCGAATTGACAAACGATCGCGATGCAGATATCAATGACTTTGTGAAAGTAGGAGAAGTATTGGATGTTCTTGTACTTCGTCAAGTAGTTGGTAAAGATACTGATACAGTTACATACCTTGTATCTAAAAAACGCCTTGAAGCTCGCAAAGCATGGGACAAACTTGTAGGACGCGAAGAAGAAGTTGTTACTGTTAAAGGAACTCGTGCCGTTAAAGGTGGACTTTCAGTAGAATTTGAAGGCGTGCGTGGATTTATCCCAGCTTCAATGTTGGACACTCGTTTCGTACGTAACACTGAGCGTTTCGTAGGTCAAGAATTTGATGCTAAAATCAAAGAAGTTGACGCTAAAGAGAACCGCTTCATCCTTTCACGTCGTGAAGTTGTTGAAGCAGCTACTGCAGCAGCTCGTGCTGAAGTATTCGGTAAATTGGCTGTTGGTGATGTCGTAACTGGTAAAGTTGCTCGTATCACTAGCTTTGGTGCTTTCATCGACCTTGGTGGAGTTGACGGATTGGTTCACTTGACTGAATTGTCACACGAACGTAACGTATCACCTAAATCAGTTGTAACTGTTGGTGAAGAAATCGAAGTGAAGATCCTTGATCTTAACGAAGAAGAAGGACGCGTATCACTTTCACTTAAAGCAACAACACCTGGACCATGGGATGGTGTTGAGCAAAAATTGGCTAAAGGTGATGTAGTAGAAGGAACAGTTAAACGTTTGACTGACTTTGGTGCATTTGTAGAAGTATTGCCAGGTATCGATGGACTTGTTCACGTATCACAAATTTCACACAAACGTATCGAAAATCCAAAAGAAGCTCTTACTGTTGGTCAAGAAGTTACTGTAAAAGTCCTTGATGTTAACGCTGACGCAGAACGTGTATCACTTTCTATCAAAGCTCTTGAAGAACGTCCAGCTCAAGAAGAAGGACAAAAAGAAGAAAAACGTGCTGCTCGTCCACGTCGTCCAAAACGTCAAGAAAAACGTGATTTCGAACTTCCAGAAACACAAACAGGATTCTCAATGGCTGACTTGTTCGGTGATATCGAACTTTAATCAAATTGATAATCACAAAATCCTTTGTTTAAAACAAGGGATTTTTCTTTTGTCTCTATCTCATTTTTGATATAATAGTTCTATGTTAGATTCAGAAAAACAATCACAATATCAATTGTTAAATGAGGAACTTTCTTATTTACTTGAAGGTGAGAGCAATGTTCTTGCCAATCTTTCGAATGCTAGTGCCCTCCTAAAATCGCGCTTCCCTAATACTGTATTTGCAGGGTTTTATCTGTTTGATGGTAGCGAGTTGGTTTTAGGGCCTTTTCAGGGTGGCGTTTCGTGCATTCGCATTCCGCTTGGGAAAGGCGTGTGTGGAGAAGCTGCTGAGTTTCAAGAGACTGTTTTAGTTGGGGATGTGAGCACCTATCCAAACTACATTTCTTGTGATAGTATGGCCAAGAGTGAAATCGTGGTTCCTATGCTCAAGAATGGTCAATTGCTGGGTGTCTTAGACCTGGATTCTTCACTTATTGATGATTACAATGCCGTTGACCGCGATTACTTGGAACAATTTGTCGCTATTTTGCTTGAGAAGACAGAATGGGACTTTACGATGTTTGAGGAGAAAGCCTAATGTATCAAGCACTTTATCGAAAATATAGAAGTCAAACTTTTTCACAATTGGTCGGACAAGAGGTTGTGGCTAAAACCCTAAAACAAGCGGTCGAGCAGGAAAAGATTAGTCATGCCTATCTTTTCTCAGGCCCTCGTGGGACTGGGAAGACCAGTGTAGCCAAGATTTTTGCCAAGGCTATGAACTGTCCGAACCAAGTGAATGGAGAACCGTGTAATAACTGCTATATCTGCCAAGCAGTGACAGAAGGTAGCCTAGAAGATGTTATCGAAATGGATGCGGCTTCGAATAATGGAGTCGATGAAATCCGTGAAATTCGTGATAAATCCACCTATGCTCCTAGTTTGGCACGTTATAAGGTCTATATCATAGACGAGGTTCATATGCTGTCTACAGGAGCTTTTAATGCGCTTTTAAAGACGCTAGAAGAACCAACTCAAAATGTTGTCTTTATCTTGGCGACTACCGAATTGCACAAGATTCCAGCAACTATTTTATCGCGTGTCCAACGTTTTGAGTTTAAGTCGATTAGAACGCAAGATATCACAGCACATATTCATCATATTTTAGAAAAAGAAAATATCAGTTCTGAACCAGAGGCTGTGGAAATCATTGCTAGACGGGCTGAAGGTGGAATGCGGGATGCCTTGTCTATTCTGGACCAAGCTTTGAGTTTAACACAGGGGAATGCTTTAACTACAGCTATCTCTGAGGAGATTACAGGCACCATTAGTCTGTCAGCACTTGATGACTATGTAGCTGCCTTGTCTCAGCAGGATGTTTCAAAAGCTCTTGATTCTTTGAATCTTTTGTTTGAAAATGGCAAGAGCATGACTCGTTTTGTGACGGATCTTTTACAGTACTTGCGTGATCTACTAGTTGTTCAGACAGGTGGCGAAAATACTCATCACAGTCCAGTTTTTATGGACAATCTAGCTCTTTCTCAGGAAAGTCTCTTTGAAATGATTCGAATAGCGACTGTGAGCTTGGCGGATATGAAAGCAAGCCTACAACCTAAGATTTATGCTGAGATGATGACCATTCGTTTAGCGGAGATTAAGCCTGAACCAGTGCTTTCAGAAGCTGTCGAGAGTGAAATTTCTACACTAAGACAGGAAGTCGCTCGTCTCAAACAAGAACTTGCCAATGTTGGAACAGCTCCTAAACAAGTAGCGCCAGTCCCTAGCCGTCCAGCCACTTCTAAGACTGTCTATCGAGTAGACCGTAATAAGGTTCAGGCTATCCTACAAGAAGCTGTTGAAAATCCTGAATTGGCACGGCAAAACTTGATTCGCCTCCAGAATGCGTGGGGAGAAGTGATCGAAAGCTTAGCTGGTCCTGATAAGGCTCTGCTTGTTGGTTCTCAACCAGTTGCGGCCAACGAACACCATGCTATTTTAGCTTTTGAATCTAATTTCAATGCAGGGCAAACCATGAAACGGGATAACCTCAATACCATGTTTGGCAATATTCTCAGCCAGGCGGCTGGATTTTCACCTGAAATCCTGGCAATTTCCCTAGAGGAATGGAAAGAGGTTCGTGCAGCATTTTCAGCTAGAAACAAGTCTTCTCAAGCTGATCAAGAGGCGGAAGAAGAAAGCCTAATTCCAGAAGGATTTGAATTTCTGGCTGATAAAGTCATGGTCGAAGAAGACTAAAAGTGGATTTCATGGTACAATAATTCTATGACTAGACAACAATTTATCGTGATAGCACTATTTACTGCTGCTGAGACTTATTTTTTCAATGAAGCTTGGATGACGGGTCGCTATTTCATGGCAGCCTTTTGGGCCATTCTTCTTTTTCGAAATTTTAGGTTAAGTTATGTAATGGGGAAAATAGTAGATGCCATTGATCAGCACCTAAACCGCAAGGATTAGTCACTAGCTTCTAAACAAAATCAAAGCCTTTTAGGCTTTTTTTTGTTATACTAGTAGAGTATATTTATGGACCTTTTCTTGTATTTTTTGAGAAATGTAAGTGATTTCTCTAAGGATAAAGGGAGTAGGCCAGAAAAAGAAAGGAACTATCATGTCAGTATTAGAGATCAAAGATCTTCACGTTGAGATTGAAGGAAAAGAAATTTTGAAAGGAGTCAATCTGACTCTGAAAACAGGAGAAATCGCAGCTATCATGGGACCAAATGGTACTGGTAAATCAACTCTTTCTGCAGCTATCATGGGGAACCCTAACTATGAGGTTACAAAAGGGGAGGTCTTGTTTGATGGTGTAAACATCCTTGAATTGGAAGTGGACGAGCGTGCGCGTATGGGACTTTTCCTTGCTATGCAGTACCCATCAGAAATTCCTGGAATCACCAATGCTGAATTTCTTCGTGCAGCTATGAATGCTGGTAAAGAAGATGATGAAAAGATTTCAGTTCGTGAGTTTATCACTAAACTAGACGAGAAAATGGAATTGCTCAATATGAAAGAAGAAATGGCAGAGCGTTACCTTAACGAAGGTTTCTCTGGTGGTGAGAAAAAACGTAATGAAATTCTTCAACTCTTGATGTTGGAACCAACTTTTGCCCTTTTAGATGAGATTGACTCAGGTCTTGATATTGACGCCCTTAAAGTCGTATCGAAAGGTGTCAATGCTATGCGTGGTGAAGGTTTTGGTGCTATGATCATCACTCACTACCAACGTCTTTTGAACTACATCACACCAGACGTGGTCCACGTGATGATGGAAGGTCGTGTGGTTCTTTCTGGTGGTCCAGAATTGGCTGCACGCTTGGAACGTGAAGGATACGCGAAACTAGCTGAAGAACTTGGCTACGACTACAAGGAAGAATTGTAATTCCCTCGTATCTTTTAGGAGAAGTAAATGACTAAAGAGAATATTAAACTTTTTTCAGAAATGCACGCTGAACCAAGCTGGTTGGCTGACCTCCGTCAAAAAGCTTTTGATAAAATTGAGAGTTTGGAATTACCAGTTATTGAGCGTGTCAAATTTCACCGTTGGAATCTGGGAGATGGAACCATCATAGAAAGTGAACCTTCAGCAAATGTTCCTGACTTCACGGCTCTAGATAATCACTTGAAGTTGGTGCAAGTAGGAACGCAGACTGTTTTTGAACAAACTCCAGTTGAATTGGCTGAACAAGGAGTAGTCTTTACAGACTTTCACTCAGCTTTAGAAGAAATTCCAGAGCTTATTGAGGAATTCTTCATGTCATCTGTTAAGTATGACGATGACAAGTTGGCAGCCTACCATACAGCTTACTTTAACAGTGGTGCTGTTCTCTACATTCCTGATAATGTTGAGATTACAGAGCCAATCGAAGGAATTTTCTACCAAGACAGTGATAGCGATGTGCCATTTAACAAGCATATTATGATTATCGCTGGTAAAAATTCTAAGATTAGTTATCTTGAACGTCTAGAGTCACGAGGTGAAGGTAGTGCCAAGGCAACTGCTAATATCACGGTTGAAGTGATTGCTCGTTCAGGTGCGCAAGTGAAGTTTGCTGCTATTGACCGTTTAGGTGAAAATGTCACTGCCTACATTAGCCGTCGTGGTAAACTAGGCAACGATGCCAGCATTGACTGGGCAATCGGTGTCATGAACGAAGGAAATGTCGTTGCGGACTTTGATAGCGATTTGATTGGAAATGGTAGCCATGCTGACCTTAAAGTCGTAGCTCTTTCAAGTGGCCGTCAGGTGCAAGGGATTGATACTCGAGTGACTAACTATGGATGTAACTCAATCGGAAATATCCTCCAACATGGGGTTATCCTTGAAAAAGCTACCTTGACCTTCAATGGTATTGGCCACATTATCAAGGGTGCCAAGGGAGCAGATGCCCAACAAGAAAGTCGAGTTCTCATGCTTTCAGACCAAGCGCGTTCCGATGCCAACCCAATTCTTTTGATTGATGAAAATGACGTTACTGCAGGTCACGCGGCTTCTATCGGACAAGTAGATCCAGAAGATATGTACTATCTCATGAGTCGTGGCTTGGATAAGGCAACTGCAGAACGCTTGGTTGTTCGCGGTTTCCTTGGCTCCGTAATTGTTGAGATTCCAGTCAAAGAAGTTCGTGATGAAATGATTGCAACGATCGAAGAAAAATTGTCAAAACGCTAAGGGGAAGCCTATGTTAGATGTAGAAGCTATTCGCAAGGATTTTCCAATTTTGGACCAGATTGTCAACGATGAACCTCTGGTCTATCTGGACAATGCTGCGACGACACAAAAACCATTAGCAGTTCTGGAAACAATCAACCGCTACTATGAGCAGGACAATGCCAATGTTCACCGTGGTGTTCATACCTTGGCGGAGCGAGCAACAGCTTCTTATGAAGCTGCTCGTGAAACCATTCGTAAGTTTATCAATGCAAGCTCTACAAAGGAAGTACTCTTTACCAGAGGAACGACGACCAGTCTTAACTGGGTGGCACGTTTCGCTGAGGAAATCCTGACTGAGGGAGACCAGGTCTTGATCTCAGTAATGGAACATCATTCCAATATCATTCCATGGCAGGAAGCTTGTCGCAAGACTGGGGCAGAGCTTGTCTATGTTTATCTCAAGGACGGAGCTCTGGATATGGATGACTTGCGCGCTAAATTGACTGATAAAGTCAAGTTTGTCTCCCTAGCTCACGCCTCTAATGTCCTTGGTGAGGTTAATCCTATCAAAGAAATCACTCAATTAGCCCACCAAGTTGGAGCTATTATGGTGGTGGATGGTGCTCAGTCTACGCCCCATATGAAGATTGATGTCCAGGACTTGGATGTAGACTTCTTTGCTTTTTCAGGTCACAAGATGGCTGGACCAACTGGTATTGGTGTTCTTTACGGTAAAGAAAAGTATCTGGAACAAATGTCACCAGTTGAGTTTGGTGGCGAGATGATTGATTTCGTCTATGAGCAATCTGCTAGTTGGAAGGAATTGCCTTGGAAATTTGAGGCTGGAACGCCAAATATGGCAGGTGCTATCGGACTTGCTGCAGCAGTGGATTATCTGGAAAAGATTGGTATGGATGCCATTGAATCTCATGAACAGGAATTGATTGCATACGTCTTTCCAAAATTGCAGGAAATTGAAGGGTTAACCATTTATGGTTCGCAAGACCTGGCTCAACGTTCAGGTGTCATTGCCTTCAACCTAGGGGATCTTCATCCTCATGATCTTGCTACAGCATTAGATTATGAAGGAGTGGCTGTTCGTGCTGGTCACCATTGCGCCCAACCTTTGCTTCAGTATTTGGAAGTCCCAGCAACAGCTCGTGCAAGTTTTTATATCTACAATACCAAGGCAGATTGTGACAAGTTGGTCGATGCCCTACAAAAGACAAAGGAGTTTTTCAATGGCACTTTCTAAACTAGATAGCCTTTATATGGCAGTGGTGGCAGACCATTCGAAAAATCCACATCACCAAGGAAAGTTAGAAGACGCTGAACAAATCAGTCTCAACAATCCAACCTGTGGGGATGTCATCAACCTCTCTGTCAAGTTTGACGCAGAAGACCGTTTGGAAGATATTGCTTTTCTAAATTCAGGTTGTACCATCTCAACTGCCTCTGCTAGTATGATGACAGATGCTGTTTTGGGGAAGACCAAGCAAGAAATTCTAGAACTTGCAACCATCTTTTCTGAAATGGTTCAAGGTCAAAAGGATGAGCGTCAAGACCAACTTGGAGACGCGGCTTTCTTATCAGGTGTTGCCAAATTCCCACAACGAATCAAGTGTGCAACTCTAGCTTGGAATGCCCTTAAGAAAACAATTGAAGATTAAGAAAAACAGTAAGACAAGTTTCTTTTGTCTTACGAATCAGTAGAAATGAAGAATGAAAGAAAGGATATTATGGCTGAAGAAAGAGTAGAACCAAAACCAATTGACCTTGGTGAATATAAATTTGGTTTCCATGACGATGTAGAGCCTGTCCTATCGACAGGAAAAGGATTGAACGAAGAAGTCATTCGCGAATTATCAGCTGCTAAGGGAGAACCTGAGTGGATGTTAGAATTCCGTTTGAAGTCTTATGAAACCTTCAAAAAAATGCCTATGCAAACCTGGGGAGCAGACTTGTCAGAGATTGACTTTGATGACTTGATCTACTACCAAAAACCTTCTGATAAACCTGCCCGTTCTTGGGATGAAGTTCCTGAGAAAATCAAAGAAACCTTTGAACGTATTGGGATTCCAGAAGCTGAGCGTGCTTATCTAGCAGGTGCCTCTGCCCAGTACGAGTCAGAAGTGGTTTACCACAACATGAAGGAAGAGTTCCAGAAATTGGGTATTATCTTTACAGATACGGATTCTGCCCTCAAGGAATACCCAGACTTGTTTAAACAATACTTCGCTAAGTTGGTACCACCGACTGATAACAAGTTGGCAGCCCTCAACTCTGCAGTATGGTCGGGTGGAACCTTTATCTACGTGCCAAAAGGTGTCAAGGTAGATATTCCACTTCAAACCTACTTCCGTATCAACAACGAAAATACAGGTCAGTTCGAACGTACCTTGATTATTGTTGATGAAGGAGCAAGCGTCCATTACGTAGAAGGATGTACAGCACCAACATATTCAAGTAATAGCCTGCACGCTGCCATCGTAGAAATTTTCGCTTTGGACGGAGCTTATATGCGTTATACAACCATCCAAAACTGGTCTGATAATGTCTATAACTTGGTAACAAAACGTGCCAAAGCTTTGAAAGATGCGACTGTTGAGTGGATTGATGGTAACTTGGGTGCCAAAACAACTATGAAATACCCATCTGTTTACCTAGATGGAGAAGGGGCCCGTGGTACCATGCTTTCGATCGCCTTTGCCAATGCAGGCCAACATCAGGATACTGGTGCCAAGATGATTCACAATGCTCCACACACAAGTTCGTCTATCGTTTCTAAATCCATCGCTAAAGGTGGAGGAAAGGTAGACTACCGTGGACAAGTAACCTTTAACAAGAACTCTAAGAAATCTGTTTCTCACATCGAGTGTGATACCATTATCATGGATGACTTATCAGCGTCAGATACCATTCCATTCAATGAAATTCACAACTCGCAAGTCGCTTTGGAACACGAAGCTAAGGTATCTAAGATTTCAGAGGAACAACTCTACTACCTCATGAGCCGTGGTTTGTCAGAATCTGAGGCAACCGAGATGATTGTCATGGGATTTGTGGAACCCTTCACAAAAGAACTTCCAATGGAATACGCAGTTGAGCTGAACCGCTTGATTAGCTATGAAATGGAAGGGTCTGTTGGGTAAGAATATGCAGAATCTGAACAGGAATCCTTTCTGTTCAGAATTTTTTTCAAAAATGAACCTAATAAATATTCACAAAAATACTTTTATGTGGTAAAATAAAACAATTACATTTAGTGGAGATGAAGTATGAATATTTTTAGAACCAGGGATGTTAGTCTGGGACGAACGGAAATGCGTCGCCATTTGAAATTATGGGATTTGATTTTACTAGGGATTGGTGCCATGGTGGGAACGGGAATTTTTACCATTACAGGAACAGCAGCTGCTACATTGGCTGGTCCATCTCTAGTTGTTTCCATTGTGATTTCTGCCCTAAGCGTTTCTTTATCAGCCCTCTTTTTTGCGGAATTTGCCTCTCGTGTGCCTGCAACAGGAGGTGCTTATAGTTACCTTTATGCAATCTTAGGCGAATTGCCAGCCTGGATTGCCGGTTGGTTGACCATCATGGAATTCATGACAGCTATATCGGGTGTTGCGTCTGGTTGGGCAGCTTACTTTAAGGGCTTACTCAGTAATTATGGTATCTCCATGCCCCAAGCCTTAAATGGCACTTTTAACCCCGAACAAGGCACCTATATCGACCTTTTACCTATTTTGGTGCTTGCTTTGGTAACAGGAGTAGTCTTATTGAATTCCAAGGCAGCCTTGCGCTTTAATTCGCTACTAGTGGTCTTGAAATTCTCTGCTCTAGCTTTGTTTATCCTAGTTGGAATTTGGTACATCAAACCTGAAAATTGGTCAAATTTTGCTCCCTTTGGCTTTGGTCAACTATATGGTGGAAGTACTGGAATAATGGCAGGAGCCTCTTTGATGTTCTTTGGTTTCCTCGGTTTTGAGTCAATTTCTATGGCAGTTGATGAGATTCAAAGTCCGCAAAAGAATGGTCCTCGAGGAATTGTCCTTTCTCTATCAATCGTCACTATTCTCTATGCTTTGGTAACCTTAGTATTAACTGGGGTTGTTCACTATAGCCAACTCAATGTGGACGATGCGGTAGCCTTCTCTTTGCGTAGTATCGGTATCGGCTGGGCGGCCAATTATGTTTCGCTTGTAGCTATTCTAACCCTGATAACCGTATGTATCTCTATGACTTACGCTTTGTCTCGGATGATTTATAGCTTAGCACGTGATGGACTTTTACCTCAAAATTTCAAACAATTAAGCAAGACTAGTCGCGTTCCTAAAAACGCAACCCTCTTGACAGGAGTTGCTTCAGCCATTGCTGCGGGCATTTTCCCCTTGGCAAGCATTGCCGCCTTTCTAAATATCTGTACACTAGCCTATCTCATCTTACTTGCCTATGGCATTATCAAACTCAGAAAAGATAAGGGGATGCCAAAAGAAGGAGAGTTCAAAACTCCTTTAGTGCCGCTTTTGCCAATCCTTTCCATTCTTATCTGTCTTTCCTTTATGCTTCAATACACCAAGGAAACATGGATTGCCTTTGGACTTGCTTTGTTGGTTGGACTAGTGATTTACTTTACTTATGGCTATCGTCATTCTACACTTTCTGAACAAAAATAAAAGCTGGGATTTCCCAGCTTTTTTGTTTTATTCTTTTATGTAAGTAAATCCTTCACCCAGAATTTCATGAGCCTCAGTGATGGTGATAAAGGCTTGAGGATCAATTTTGTGAATCATATCCTTCATTTTAACGATTTCGTTTCGACCGACGATACAGTAGATAATTTTTAAATCCTTTTTGCTGTAGTAGCCTTGACCAGATATAAAGGTAACGCCACGTCCGAGTTCATCGTTAATCTCTTTGGCCAATTGATCAGGATATTGGGTAATAATCATAAATCCTTTACCAGCATAACCTCCTTCGCCGATCAAGTCGATAACACGAGCGATGATAAAGTCAAACAAGAGGGTATAGGTAACTAGACGAAGGTCCTGGAAGATGATCAAAATCAACATTAGGATAAAAAAGTCAATCCCAAAAAGCAATTTACCAATCGAAATATTAGTGTATTTGTTGAGGATACGTGCAACGATATCAGATCCACCAGTGGTTCCACCAGCATTAAAGATAATTCCTAAACCAACCCCCAGTAAGACTCCTGAGACTAAAGCGACAATGATGAGATCCCCTTGCAAGTCGATGTGCAAAGGAATGCGCTCAAAGATTGCTAGCCAAACGGAAAGTGAAATAGATCCTAGAAGGCTAGAGTAGAGGGTCTTAGGTCCAAATATTTTCCAAGCCAGGATAAATAAAGGGATATTGATTAAGAGGTTCATCAATGAGACAGGGATTTTAAAAAGATAGTAGGTAATCAAGGTAATACCTGTCGCCCCTCCCTCAAATAAATGATAAGGAACAACAAAGTAGGTAAGACCGAAGGCATAGATAGCAGCTCCCAAAATAATCGTGATAATCGGTTGAAGTTTTCGAATCATGGCTGTTCCTCACTTTTCTATAGATAGATTATACCAAAAATTCAGTTCTTTTCATCGGATCACTTATGATTTTTTATCATTTTTTTGATATAATAAAGGAGAAAATCCCAATCCTATCGAGAAGAATAGAAAGATTGAATTATGACACAAGTAAAAATTGTAACGGACTCTTCTGTTACTATCGAACCAGAAGTAGTTAAAGAATTAAATATCACCGTTGTTCCTCTATCAGTTATGATTGATAGTGTGCTTTATTCGGATGCAGATTTGAAAGAGGGAGAATTCCTTCATCTTATGCAACAAAGCAAGAATCTGCCTAAAACAAGCCAGCCCCCTGTAGGAGTGTTTGCTGAGGTCTTTGAAGAACTAGGTAAAGATGGAAGTCAAATTATCGCCATTCACATGTCCCATGCCTTGTCTGGAACTGTGGAAGCTGCTCGCCAAGGGGCCAGCCTCTCAACTGCTGATGTAACGGTTATTGATAGTTCCTTTACAGATCAAGCAATGAAGTTCCAAGTAGTTGAAGCCGCAAAACTTGCCAAAGAGGGTAAAGACTTAGAAACGATCTTAGCTCATGTAGAGGACGTCAAAAATCATACAGAACTCTATATCGGTGTTTCGACGCTAGAAAACTTAGTTAAGGGTGGTCGTATTGGACGTGTGACAGGATTACTAAGCTCACTCTTGAATATTCGTGTAGTAATGCAGATGAAAAACCACGAACTCCAACCAATCGCCAAAGGACGTGGAGCGAAAACTTTCAAAAAGTGGCTTGAGGAATTAACCAATACTCTTTCCCAAAAATCAGTTGCAGAAATTGGAATTTCCTATGCTGGAACGAACGAATGGGCGAATGAGATGAAGGCATTATTGCAACCTTATGTTGAGAAACCAATCTCTGTATTGGAAACTGGCTCTATTATTCAAACTCATACTGGAGAGAATGCTTGGGCGATTCTAATTCGCTACAATTCCTAAAAAAATAGAGAAAAAATGGTCAAAATAGTGTTTTTGACTTGACCTATAGTCGATTTTAGGATATGATTATATTTGTTAATTAGAAATTATTTGGAGGATTTGTTAACATGGCAAACAAACAAGATTTGATCGCTAAGGTAGCAGAAGCTACAGAATTGACTAAGAAAGATTCAGCAGCAGCAGTTGACGCTGTATTTGCAGCAGTAACTGAATACCTTGCAGCTGGTGAAAAAGTTCAATTGATCGGTTTCGGTAACTTTGAAGTTCGTGAGCGTGCTGCACGTAAAGGTCGCAACCCACAAACTGGTAAAGAAATCAAAATCGCAGCTTCTAAAGTTCCAGCATTCAAAGCTGGTAAAGCTCTTAAAGACGCTGTTAAATAATGAATTTTCAAAAAGCCTATTGTATCAAGCTTCATTGCTTGATCGATAGGCTTTTTTTTGTTTATTTGAAAAGTTGAGTTATGATTCTGTGCAAAAAGAAAAAGGTTCCCAAGGATGAGAACCTTCTTTTCATTAGTTTTTAGAAGCTGCTTGGAATTCAGGGTTTTTCCATGCTTCATCAATGATAGCTTGCAATTCTTTAGCTGATGCTTGCATTTTTTGAGTTTCAGCATCGTTCAATGGGATGTTAACTGGACGAACGATACCGTGTGCACCAACGATAGCAGGTTGACCGATAAAGACGTTTTCAACACCGTATTGACCTTCTTGGAATACTGAAAGTGGAAGTACTGCATTTTCGTCATCAAGGATTGCACGAGTGATACGAGCAAGGGCAACGGCGATACCGTAATAAGTAGCACCTTTTTTGTTGATGATTGAGTAAGCTGCATCACGAACTGAGATGAAGAGTTCAACAAGGTCAGCTTCATTCAAGTCACGGTTAGCTTGCAACCATTGCTCCAATTTAACACCGGCAACGTTAGCGTGTGACCAAACAGCAAACTCAGAGTCACCGTGTTCACCCATGATGTAGGCGTGAACGGAACGTGCATCAACACCGATAGTTTCAGCAAGTGCTTGACGGAAACGAGCTGAGTCAAGTGAAGTACCTGAACCGATAACGCGTTCTTTAGGGAAACCTGAGAATTTCCATGTTGAGTATGTCAAGACATCAACTGGGTTAGCAGCAACAAGGAAGATACCGTCAAATCCAGATGCAACAACTTGTTCAACAATTGATTTGTTGATTGCCAAGTTTTTACCTACAAGGTCAAGACGAGTTTCACCTGGTTTTTGTGGAGCACCAGCAGTGATAACTACAAGGTCTGCATCCGCACAGTCTTCGTACTTAGCTGCATAGATTTTTTTAGGTGAAGTAAAAGCTAGCGCGTGGCTAAGGTCTTCAGCATCACCAACTGCTTTTTCAAACAATTGAGGAATTTCAATGATACCAAGTTCTTGTGCAATTCCTTGTGTTACGAGGGCAAAAGCGTAAGATGAACCTACGGCACCGTCACCGACAAGGATCACTTTTTTGTGTTGTTTAGTTGCTGTCATTTGTCTAAACATCTCCTTTATTTTATTAAGGGGGAACCCCCATTTGATTTCATTCTATCACTTTTGCTAAGCTTTGTCACGGATATACCTTCGGGATAAGTATGTAAACGTTTTAGTGATTTCCAAAGACTGAAATGATCTACACTTTATGGTATAATATATCTAGTTACTAATTGTGAAATGAGGCATTTATTAATGCAGGATAAAAACTTAGTGAATGTTAATCTGACAAAGGAGATGAAGACCAGCTTTATCGACTACGCCATGAGTGTTATCGTAGCGCGTGCTCTTCCTGATGTTCGAGATGGCTTAAAACCAGTTCACCGTCGTATTCTATACGGAATGAATGAACTAGGTGTTACACCAGACAAACCTCATAAAAAGTCAGCCCGTATTACAGGGGATGTTATGGGTAAATACCACCCACACGGAGATTCCTCTATTTACGAAGCCATGGTTCGTATGGCTCAGTGGTGGAGCTACCGTTACATGCTTGTTGATGGGCATGGAAACTTTGGTTCTATGGACGGGGACGGTGCTGCCGCGCAGCGGTACACTGAGGCACGTATGAGCAAGATTGCTCTTGAAATGCTTCGTGATATCAATAAAAACACCGTTGATTTCGTAGACAACTACGATGCTAACGAACGTGAACCCTTGGTTTTGCCAGCTCGTTTTCCAAACCTTTTGGTCAATGGAGCAACGGGTATCGCTGTTGGGATGGCAACCAATATTCCACCTCACAACTTGGGTGAAACCATTGATGCAGTGAAGTTGGTTATGGATAATCCTGAAGTGACGACTAAGGACTTGATGGAAGTCTTGCCTGGTCCAGATTTTCCAACCGGTGCTCTTGTCATGGGAAAATCAGGTATCCATAAGGCTTATGAGACTGGTAAAGGTTCAATCGTTCTTCGTTCTCGTACAGAGATTGAAACCACTAAGACGGGTCGGGAGCGCATCGTTGTAACGGAATTCCCTTATATGGTTAATAAAACCAAGGTACATGAGCATATTGTTCGCTTGGTTCAGGAAAAACGAATTGAGGGCATTACAGCCGTACGTGATGAGTCCAACCGTGAAGGCGTTCGCTTTGTAATCGAGGTTAAACGCGACGCGTCTGCCAACGTTATCCTTAACAACCTCTTCAAGATGACCCAGATGCAAACCAACTTTGGTTTCAACATGTTGGCGATTGAAAATGGTGTGCCAAAAATCTTGTCCCTTCGTCAAATTTTGGATGCTTATATCGAACACCAAAAAGAAGTGGTTGTTCGCCGTACACGTTTTGACAAGGAAAAAGCAGAAGCGCGTGCGCACATCTTAGAAGGTCTTTTAATCGCGCTAGACCATATTGATGAAGTGATTCGTATCATTCGTGCCAGTGAAACAGATGCGGAAGCGCAAGCTGAGTTGATGAGCAAGTTCAAGCTTTCTGAACGTCAAAGTCAAGCTATCCTTGATATGCGTCTTCGTCGTTTGACAGGATTGGAACGTGATAAGATTCAGTCTGAATATGATGAATTGATTGCCTTGATTGCAGATTTGGCTGATATTCTTGCTAAACCTGAGCGCGTGGCGCAAATTATCAAAGAGGAATTGGACGAAGTCAAACGCAAGTTTGGTGACAAGCGTCGTACGGAGTTGATGGTCGGAGAAGTCTTAACTCTTGAGGACGAAGATTTGATTGAAGAAACTGATGTCTTGATTACCCTATCTAACAAGGGCTACATCAAACGTTTGGACCAAGGTGAGTTCACTGCTCAAAAACGTGGTGGCCGTGGAGTTCAAGGTACGGGAGTTAAGGATGATGACTTTGTGCGTGAGTTGGTTTCAACCAGCACCCATGATCATTTGCTCTTCTTTACTAATAAAGGACGTGTCTATCGCCTTAAAGGTTATGAAATCCCAGAATATGGTCGTACAGCCAAGGGCTTGCCAGTTGTCAATCTTTTGAAGTTGGACGAAGGCGAAAGCATTCAGACTATCATCAATGTTGATTCTGAACGTAGTGATGATGCTTATCTCTTCTTCACAACTCGTCACGGTGTCGTGAAGAGAACCAGTGTCAAAGAATTTGCAAATATTCGTCAAAATGGACTTAAGGCCTTGAATCTCAAGGATGAGGATGAGTTGATCAATGTCTTGCTGACAGAAGAAGATACCGATATCATCATTGGTACCAAGTTTGGTTATGCTGTTCGCTTTAATCAATCAGCTGTTCGTGGCATGAGCCGTATCGCGACAGGTGTTCGAGGAGTCAATCTTCGTGAAGGAGATACAGTAGTTGGTGCTAGTGTGATTACAAACCAAGACGAAGTTCTTATCATCACTGAAAAAGGTTACGGTAAACGTACTCTTGCTACTGAATATCCAACTAAAGGCCGTGGTGGTAAAGGAATGAAGACAGCCAATGTTGCTGAGAAGAATGGTCCTCTTGCAGGCCTCCTCACTGTTAAAGGTGATGAAGACCTGATGATTATCACGGATACAGGGATCATGATTCGAACAAACGTTGCCAATATTTCACAAACAGGACGCTCAACTATGGGAGTTAAGGTGATGCGTCTAGACCAAGATGCCAAGATTGTGACCTTTACAACGGTTGCTGCAGCAGAAAAAGAAGAAGTTGGGACTGAAATTGAAACAGAAGGTGAAGCATAATGTCTCATAAAAAAACGAAAAATAAGAAGAATAAGCGTAGAAATCTATTTATCAATATTTTAGCAGGTTTCTTAATTCTTTTATCGCTAGCTTTAATTTTTAATTCAAAGATTCGTGATCTCTTTTTGGTCTGGAATACCAATAAATACCAAGTCAATCAAGTCACTAAGGAAAATATAGATGAAAATCTAAAAACCGAAGGGAATTTTGATTTTGACTCTGTTAAGTCTATTTCCTCCGAAGCTGTATTGGCTTCACAATGGGATGCTCAGAAACTTCCCGTTATTGGAGGTATTGCTATTCCTGAAGTAGAAATCAACCTGCCTATTTTTAAAGGATTGGACAATGTAAACTTGTTCTACGGAGCAGGGACCATGAAACGCGATCAAAAAATGGGAGAAGGCAACTATTCTCTAGCCAGTCACCATATCTTTACTGCTGAAAATGCGAGCCAGATGCTCTTCTCGCCATTGGTCAATGCCAAGGCAGGTATGAAGATTTATCTGACGGATAAGGACAAGGTTTATACCTACGAGATTACGGAAGTTAAACGTGTCACACCAGACCGAGTGGATGAAGTCGAAGACCGTGATGGAGTGAAAGAAATTACCTTGGTAACCTGTGTAGACTACGATGAAACCGAACGAATTATTGTGAAAGGTATTTTTAAAGAATCAAAAGCTTATTCGGATACATCTGAAGATATTTTGAAAGCCTTTAATCAACCGTATAGACAACGTTATTAAAAATGAATGAACCAGTGAAGAGCTATTTCACTGGTTTTTTATATGAACAAATAGAATCAAAATAGTTCTTATGAAAAAGGATAAGAAGGCTTAGGATAAAGATTTTTAAGATAAATATTTTAGAAATTTACGGAAAACGCTTTCTAGAAAGCAAGGATTATGTTATAATTATCACAAATAAAAGTTTTAGGAGTTTTTTTATGGTCTCTTCAGAATTTATTTCAAAGATTGAATTTGCTTGCAAGAAGAAAGAAAGCCTTTATAGCCAAAGTAAGTTTAAGTATGCGATTCGTTCCATGTTTGCAGGTGCCTTTCTAACATTTAGTACAGCTGCGGGCGCAGTTGGGGCTGACTTGATAAATAAAATTGCTCCAGGTAGTGGACGTTTTCTCTTCCCATTTGTTTTTGCTTGGGGATTGGCCTACATTGTTTTCTTGAATGCTGAGCTGGTAACTTCGAATATGATGTTTTTGACAGCTGGTAGTTTCTTGAAAAAAATCTCTTGGAGAAAAACAGCTGAGATTTTGCTTTACTGTACCTTCTTCAACCTCATCGGAGCTTTGATAGCAGGTTGGGGCTTTGCCCACTCAGCAGCCTATGCAAATCTAACACATGATAGCTTCATTTCAGGGGTTGTAGAGATGAAGTTAGGTCGTTCCAATGAGCTAGTCTTGCTTGAAGGTATTTTAGCCAATATCTTTGTAAACATTGCCATTCTTTCCTTTGTTTTGGTGAAAGACGGTGGAGCCAAACTTTGGCTTGTTTTGTCAGCAATTTACATGTTTGTATTCTTAACAAACGAACACATTGCTGCGAACTTTGCTTCTTTTGCGATTGTTAAGTTTAGTGTTGCAGCAGATTCAATTGCTAACTTTGACATACCTAATATTCTTCGTCACTGGGGTGTAACCTTTGTCGGAAACTTTATTGGTGGGGGTCTCTTGATGGGCTTACCATACGCCTTCCTCAACAAAAATGAAGATACTTATGTCGATTAAAGAAATGAGCACGAGTTAATCGTGCTTTTTTGTTTGATGTGTATGACTAGTCATAGTTGTTCCTTATATCAAAATATAGAAAAACGGTATTGGAAAAGACTAGCACAAGATGATACAATATCCCTAATGAAGCTATTTGGAGGTCGTCTTATGACTCGTGATTTTAAATTTGAAACCCTACAATTACATGCTGGACAAGTCGTTGATCCAGTGAGCAAATCTCGCGCAGTACCGATTTATCAAACAACATCCTTTGTTTTTGATGACACGCAAGAAGGTGCCGATTTGTTTGCCTTGAGAAAACCAGGGAACATTTATACTCGTATTACCAACCCTACAACAGCGGCATTTGAAGAAAGAATAGCTGCTCTTGAAGGTGGTGTTGGAGCGCTAGCGACAGCATCAGGTATGGCTGCTGTAACCTACACTATTTTGGCGCTTGCTCACGCAGGTGACCATGTGGTAGCGGCGTCAACTATTTATGGTGGGACCTTCAACCTCTTGAAGGAAACCCTTCCTCGTTATGGGATCACAACTACCTTTGTGGATGTGGATAATTTGGAGGAAGTGGAAGCAGCTATCAATGACAATACCAAGCTTGTCTTGATTGAAACCTTGGGGAATCCCTTAATTAACATTCCTGACTTGGAGAAATTGTCCGAGATTGCTCATAAACACCAGATTCCTCTCGTTTCGGACAACACTTTTGCCACACCATATTTGATTAACGTCTTCTCTCACGGTGTAGATATTGCCATTCACTCAGCAACTAAGTTTATCGGTGGACATGGTACGACTATTGGAGGAGTGATTGTTGATAGTGGTCGTTTTGACTGGGCAGCTTCAGGGAAATTCCCTCAATTTGTTGAGGAAGATCCAAGTTACCATAACTTGAGCTATACTCGGGATGTTGGTGCAGCAGCCTTTATTATCGCTGTTCGTGTTCAATTGCTTCGTGATACAGGTGCTGCCTTGTCGCCATTTAATGCCTTTCTCTTGCTCCAAGGGCTTGAAACCCTCTCTCTTCGTGTAGAACGCCATGTGCAAAATGCAGAGAAAATTGTTGATTTCCTTGTCAATCATCCTAAGGTAGAAAAAGTCAACTATCCAAAACTAGCTGACAGTCCTTACCATGTCTTGGCTGAGAAATATTTGCCAAAAGGTGTTGGTTCAATCTTTACCTTCCATGTCAAAGGTGGAGAAGCAGAAGCTCGCAAGGTGATTGATAATTTGGAAATCTTCTCTGACCTTGCAAACGTGGCAGATGCCAAATCTCTTGTTGTCCATCCTGCGACAACCACTCACGGTCAGTTGTCAGAAAAGGATCTAGAAGCAGCAGGTGTAACACCAAACCAAATTCGCTTGTCGATCGGTCTTGAAAATGTAGAGGATTTGATTGAAGATTTGCGCTTAGCCTTGGAAAAAATTTAAAGTAAAAGATATAAACAGTGGGTTTCGACTCACTGTTTTTGATTTTCCCTCAAGCATGATATAATGGTTACAGAAGTCTAGAAAGAGGAAAGTTATGAACGAAATCAAATGTCCCAACTGTGGGGAAGTCTTTACAGTAAATGAAAGTCAGTATGCCGAACTCTTATCCCAAGTGAGAACGGCTGAGTTTGATAAGGAATTGCACGATCGCATGAAGCAGGAGCTGGCCTTAGCTGAGCAAAAGGCCATGAATGAGCAACAGACTAAACTGGCTCAGAAGGATCAAGAAATTGCGCAACTGCAGAGTCAAATCCAAAACTTTGATACAGAGAAAGAGTTAGCTAAGAAAGAAGTTGAACAGACAAGTCATGAGGCCTTATTAGCAAAGGACAAGGAAGTGCAGGCCTTGGAAAGCCAATTGGCCACCTTGCATTTGGAGCATGAAAACCAACTGCAAAAGACTCTCTCTGATTTAGAAAGAGAGCGTGATCAGGTCAAAAACCAGCTCCTCTTGCAAGAAAAGGAAAATGAGCTGTCTTTGGCTTCTGTTAAGCAAAATTACGAAGCCCAGCTTAAGGCTGCCAGTGAACAGGTCGAATTCTACAAGAATTTCAAGGCTCAACAATCTACAAAAGCCATTGGAGAAAGTCTTGAACAGTATGCAGAGAGTGAGTTTAACAAGGTACGTAGTTTCGCCTTTCCAAATGCCTATTTTGAGAAGGATAACAAGCTCTCTGCACGTGGGTCTAAGGGGGACTTTATCTTCCGTGATTTTGATGAAAATGGTCTAGAATTCATTTCCATCATGTTTGAGATGAAAAATGAAGCGGACGGAACAGAGAAGAAGCACAAGAATGCGGACTTCTACAAGGAATTGGACAAGGACCGTCGGGAGAAAAACTGCGAATATGCGGTTCTGGTGACCATGCTAGAAGCAGATAACGACTACTTTAATACAGGGATTGTTGATGTCAGCCACGAGTATGAAAAGATGTATGTGGTTCGTCCTCAGTTCTTTATCCAGTTGATTGGTCTCTTGCGTAATGCAGCGCTTAATTCCCTAAAATACAAACAAGAATTGGCCTTGGTTCGAGAGCAAAATATCGATATTACACATTTTGAAGAAGACTTGGATGCCTTCAAAGTAGCTTTTGCCAAGAACTACAATTCAGCTTCAACTAACTTTGGTAAAGCCATCGACGAAATTGATAAGGCCATCAAACGCATGGAAGAGGTCAAAAAGTTCCTAACCACATCCGAAAACCAACTCCGCCTCGCTAATAACAAATTGGAGGATGTTTCAGTTAAAAAATTGACCCGAAAAAACCCAACCATGAAAGCGAAGTTTGAAGCGCTGAAGGGGGAATGAGGTTACTTTAAAAACAGGAGTTCCTATGAAAAAATCTTTGAAATTCTCGGAAATTTATATTGCTTATTTACCATTTGTTGTATTTTTTCTTAATCTCCTATATGGTCTTTTAAATATTGAAGGCGTAGGCGATACTGACTCAAGATATAATTTATTCTTTGCTATTTTTGGATTTATTCCAACTATATTCGGTTATGGAATTAGTTTTTTGGCTAATCTTCTGGTGGGGATATCTTATGTGCGAAAAGCAAAAAATGAATCGAAACGCATCATTGCTTTTCTATTGCTTGGAAATATTTTTTTAGCAATTTTTCTGATGTTTTTGCTAAGATTTAAAATGATCGTTTCCTTTGACTTTATAAAAGATATTGACCTTTGGAGTTTCATTTTTTCATTATTTTTATTTCCGTATTTAGATTGGATTTATCAAAAGGAAAACTATAATCCAAAATTAAGTCGTAAGTTACTTATTCTATTTTTGATTGGGATTTTTTCTCCATTTATAGGAAATACAATTCAAACCCACTTTAGAAATAATGCTAAAGTTCAACAATTAAAAGAGTTTTATTCTTCTATGGGAATGAATTATGATGTTGCTCTTAAAAGCGTAGAAATAGAAAGCAACGTTTCAGATATTAGTATTTTTGATGTATCGGATAATGGAATGACTATCCAAGTAGGTGCTAAGTACATTCGTCAAAAATTAACACAGGTCAGTTTCATTAATGAGAATTATGGTTTTAAAGAATTCTTGAGGCTTTCTGCATCGAGCCAAGAAGCTCAGACAGTTCTGAATGATTTTAAATCAGCTGTAGAAAGTGCAATACAAAAGAAAGGATATGATATAGTAGTTATTGATGATAAAGAACAGCCATTAGCTAGCCCTGGTTTTAAAATATCAAATTCATATAGGATAACTCCTTTAATAAAAGAAAAGGCTCTTCAAAATCAAAATTCATTCAGTAAAGAAAAACAAGCTTTTAGAGGATATGCGACTCTTTCTGTTAAAGACTTTATGAAGGAGGGAGCACTTTGCTTGCATTTAACACTTAGCAAAAGCAACCTATTGGAACTAGGAGATATTGATTTTTCAAGCTTTCCAGATGGATATTACAACATAAATGCTGACTACTTTTTGGTTGTTAATGGAAAATATAAGCAACTTGAAAAGGATGATAATTTTGAATATATTTTACCAATTGAGTCGGGTAAACCATTTTACTCTGAGGATTTATATGATATTAAAAAAATTGATTTAAACAATGAGGAATAGAAGTGAGAGGGAAATTAGAAAGCAACAGATGAACGGTATTATTAACTTAAAAAAAGAAGCGGGGATGACCTCGCATGACGCGGTTTTTAAGCTGCGCAAGATTTTGGGAACCAAGAAGATGGGTCATGGTGGGACCTTGGATCCAGATGTGGTGGGTGTTTTGCCTATTGCGGTGGGTAAGGCGACACGCATGGTCGAGTTTATGCAGGATGAGGGTAAGGTCTATGAGGGGGAAATCACTCTTGGTTATTCAACGACGACTGAGGATGCCAGCGGAGAAGTGGTTGCAGAGACACCCGTTTTGTCTCCCTTGGATGAAACCATTGTCGATGAAGCGATTGCGAGTCTGACCGGACCTATTACCCAGATTCCGCCTATGTATTCGGCTGTCAAGGTTAATGGTCGCAAGCTCTATGAGTATGCGCGTGCTGGTCAGGAAGTGGAGCGTCCAGAACGTCAGGTGACTATTTATCAATTTGAGCGGACTAGTTCGATTTCTTATGACGATCACCTCGCACGTTTTACATTTCGTGTGAAATGCAGTAAGGGGACTTATATCCGTACCTTGTCAGTTGACTTGGGAGAGAAGCTTGGTTATGTGGCCCATATGTCCCATCTGACACGGACTAGTGCTGCAGGGTTACAACTGGAGGATGCTCTTACCTTGGACGAAATTGCTGAAAAAGTGGAGGCTGGTCAACTGGACTTTCTCCATCCTCTTGAAATTGGAACGGGGGATCTTGTCAAAGTTTTCCTAAGTCCTGAAGAGGCTACAGAAGTGCGCTTTGGTCGTTTTATCAAGCTAGACCAAACGGACCAAGAATTAGCTGCCTTTGAGGGAGATACATTGCTAGCCATTCTAGAAAAAAGGGGCAATCTCTACAAGCCAAGAAAGGTTTTTGGCTAGTCTAACTGGAGTGTGGGGATGGATTTGTTTCCCCTAGACTATCCAAATCAGACTATAAATTTTGCAAAAAATGTGATAGAATAGACGACGGATAAAAAAACGGAGGATAGCATGCAAAATAGACCAATCATTATCGGAGTGACAGGTGGTTCTGGTGGAGGAAAAACAAGTGTTTCAAGAGCCATTTTATCGCACTTTCCTGATGAAAAGATTTCCATGATTGAGCATGATTCATACTACAAGGATCAGTCTCACTTGACCTTTGAAGAGCGTGTCAAAACCAATTACGACCATCCATTTGCCTTTGATACAGACCTGATGATCGAGCAGATTAAGGAATTGTTGGCAGGGCGCCCAGTGGACATCCCGACTTATGACTATACAGAACATACACGGAGTAGCAAGACCTATCGTCAGGAGCCTCAGGATGTCTTTATCGTTGAGGGGATTTTGGTCTTGGAGGACAAGCGTCTGCGCGATTTGATGGATATCAAGATTTTTGTGGATACAGATGATGATGTGCGTATTATTCGTCGGATCAAGCGTGATATGGAAGAGCGTGGCCGTAGTCTGGATAGCGTGATTGACCAATATCTAGGTGTGGTCAAACCTATGTACCACCAGTTCATTGAGCCGACCAAGCGTTATGCCGATATCGTCATTCCTGAAGGGGTCAGCAATACTGTTGCTATCGACCTTTTGACCACCAAAATTTCTAAGATTTTGGAAGAAGCACGAAACAGCAAATAATCAGATGAGGAGGCAATGCCTCCTTTTTCTATTTTTCCTTTGGTTTCAGTATGCAAAAGGAGATTTTTAATCATCTTTTTGGTATAATAATACCCATGGAAAAGCAAGAAAATGAATAGTAGGTGGAGATGGAAAAGTATTTATCGGTAACAACTTTGACCAAGTATCTGAAAATGAAATTCGATAAAGACCCTTACTTGGAACGGGTCTATTTAACTGGTCAAGTTTCCAACTTTCGTAAACGACCTACTCACCAATATTTCTCCTTAAAAGATGACCATGCAGTTATTCAAGCGACCATATGGTCAGGGATCTATCAGAAATTAGGTTTCGACCTCGAAGAGGGAATGAAGATCAATGTAATTGGGCGTGTGCAGGTTTATGAACCCAGTGGGAGCTACTCTATCATCATTGAAAAGGCTGAGCCTGATGGGGTTGGGGCGCTGGCGATTCAGTTTGAACAACTTAAGAAAAAATTGACAGAAGAAGGCCTGTTTCAAGAACGCTTCAAGCAACCTCTTCCCCAGTTTTCTAAGCGAATCGGTGTGGTAACCAGTCGCAGCGGAGCCGTTATTCGAGATATTATCACGACCGTCAGCAGGCGTTTTCCTGGTGTTGATATCCTTCTCTATCCGACAAAAGTGCAAGGTGATGGAGCTGCTGAGGAAATTGCTCGAAATATTGTACGTGCCAATCAACGTGAGGACATAGATGTTCTCATCATTGGTCGTGGTGGGGGTTCCATCGAGGATCTCTGGGCCTTTAACGAAGAAATTGTGGTACGAGCCATTTTTGAATCTCGTTTGCCAGTTATTTCTAGTGTTGGGCATGAGACAGATGTGACCTTGGCAGATTTTGTCGCAGATAGACGGGCTGCGACACCAACAGCAGCTGCTGAACTAGCAACACCTGTGACCAAGTTGGATGTATTAGCTCATTTGCAAAATCAAGAAAAGCGGATGGCAACAGCAGTTCAGAATGTCCTGTCAAGAAAAAAAGAAGCTCTGAAAAAATGCAGTCAGTCAGTCATCTTTAGACAGCCAGAGCGTTTGTATGATGGTTATTTACAACGGTTAGATCAACTGCAACTGCGATTAAAACAAAGTTTGCGAACACGGATTTCTGATAATAAACAGCTAGTCCAAGCAAGGACGCATCAACTAGTCCAATTATCACCTATAACCAAAATCCAGCGTTATCAAGATCGTTTAGGTCAGTTGGACAAGCTCCTACGTAGCCAAATGGCGCTGGTTTATGATGCCAAGGTTGCTGAAGTCAAGAGACTTTCAGAAGCTCTACTGATGTTGGATACCAGTCGAATCGTGGCGCGTGGTTATGCTATTGTCAAAAAAGAAGAGTCAGTAGTAGATTCGGTTGAGAGTTTGAAGAAAAAAGACCAAGTGACGCTTTTGATGCGAGATGGTCAAGTAGAATTAGAGGTTAAAGATGTCAAAACAAAAGAAATTTGAGGAAAATCTAGCAGAACTAGAGACCATTGTACAAAGTTTGGAAAATGGTGAAATCGCTCTGGAAGATGCGATTGCTGCCTTTCAAAAGGGCATGGTCTTGTCAAAAGAGCTCCAAGCGACGCTGGACAAGGCTGAAAAAACCTTGGTTAAGGTCATGCAAGAAGACGGAACAGAAAGTGATTTTGAATGAAGAAGCAAGCAAAATTAGCTCTTGTGGAGTCGGCTTTGGAAGACTTTTATGGAGACCAGCAGTTTGCCTCTAGTTTGCGAGAGTCCGTTCTCTATTCCATTCATGCTGGTGGCAAGCGTATTCGACCTTTTCTCTTGTTAGAGGTTTTGGAAGCCTTGCATGCTGCTATTAGACCAGCACACGCGCAGGTGGCTGCGGCTTTGGAAATGATTCATACAGGAAGCTTGATTCACGATGACCTTCCTGCTATGGATGACGACGATTATCGTCGTGGACGCTTGACCAATCATAAGAAATTCGGCGAAGCGATGGCAATTTTGGCAGGAGATGCTTTGTTCCTAGATCCCTATGCCTTAATAGCGCAGGCGGATTTGCCAAGTCAGATCAAGGTGGACTTGATTGCCAACTTATCCCTTGCTTCAGGGAGTCTAGGTATGGTGGCAGGGCAGGTTTTAGATATGGAAGGCGAACACCAGCATTTGTCTTTGGAAGAACTTCAGACCATTCATGCCAATAAGACTGGAAAATTGCTAGCTTATCCCTTTCAAGCAGCTGCTATCATAGCTGAATTAGCACCAGAAATCCAAACAAAATTGAAAACTGTGGGTGAATTGATTGGGCTGGCCTTTCAAGTTCGAGATGATGTGCTGGATGTGACAGCTAGTTTTGAGGAAATCGGCAAGACTCCACAAAAGGATTTACAGGCTGAAAAATCAACCTATCCAGCCTTGTTGGGCTTGGAGGAGGCGACTGCCTTTTGTAACCAAACTCTGGATCAAGCCAAGGCTAAATTAGAAGAAATTGCCCAGCAGGTTCCCTTTGAAACAGAATCGATTGTGAAAGTAGTAGAAAGTTTGAGAATCAATGGCTAAGGAAAGAGTGGATGTACTAGCTTATAAACAGGGCTTGTTTGAAACGCGAGAACAGGCCAAGCGCGGCGTCATGGCTGGACTAGTCGTAGCTGTCCTTAATGGGGAGCGTTTTGACAAGCCAGGAGAGAAAATCCCAGATGATACTGAACTAAAACTCAAGGGTGAAAAACTCAAGTATGTCAGTCGAGGTGGTCTAAAACTGGAAAAGGCTTTGCAGGTCTTTGATTTATCAGTGGATGGCGCAACCACGATTGATATTGGGGCCTCCACTGGAGGATTTACTGACGTCATGTTGCAAAATGGTGCTGAGTTGGTCTTTGCAGTCGATGTCGGTACCAATCAGTTGGCTTGGAAATTGCGCCAAGACCCACGGGTTGTCAGCATGGAGCAGTTTAATTTTCGTTATGCTGAAAAGACTGACTTTGAGCAGGAACCGAGCTTTGCCAGTATTGATGTGAGTTTCATTTCCTTAAGTTTGATTCTACCAGCATTGCACCGTGTCTTGGCTGATCAAGGTCAAATTGTAGCTCTGGTTAAGCCGCAGTTTGAAGCAGGTCGTGAGCAGATTGGAAAGAATGGAATCATTCGCGATGCCAAGGTTCATCAACATGTCCTTGAATCTGTCACTGCTATGGCAGTTGATCAAGGTTTTTCAGTGCTTGGATTAGACTATTCACCAATCCAAGGTGGACATGGGAATATTGAGTTTTTAGCTTATTTGAAAAAGGAAGAGGGAGCAAGTAACCAAGTTGCTCCTGAAATAGAAAAAGTTGTAGAGAGAGCACATAGAGAATTTAAAGATGAATAAAAAAGAGAGACTTGAAAAAATTAGAAGATTTGTTACGGATTATCAGATCGGGACTCAGGAAGAAATCGTTGAGCATTTGAAGGAAGCAGGTATTTCTGCTACGCAAGCCACTGTCTCAAGGGACATCAAAGAGCTTGGTATTGTTAAAATTCCTTTGAAGAACAATACTTATATCTATGAGTTGCCAAAATCAATCGTCAAGAGTTTGCAGTTAGCTGAGGACAATATTGTGAGTTCTGAGTTAATGGGAAATATGATCAACCTTGCTGTCATTCCTGGAAATACTATTTTTGTGAAGAGTCAGTTGGTTGAAGCATTTTCTGAACAGATTTTTAGCTGTCTAGCTGATGATGATTCTATCTTAATTGTAGCTAGAACAGCAGAGGCAGCTGAGGAAATTGTTGAACAAGTCAAAAAATGGTAGGTCAGTATGTTACTTGAAATTTCGATAAAAAACTTTGCCATTATTGAGGCGATTTCGCTCAATTTTGAAAAGGGTATGACTGTTTTAACCGGGGAAACGGGTGCTGGAAAGTCTATCATTATTGACGCTATGAATCTCATGTTGGGGGCTCGTGCAACGACAGACGTTATTCGTCATGGTGCGCCAAAGGCAGAGATTGAGGGGCTTTTTTCGGTTGAAAATAGTCGCCTTTTACAGGAACTTTTTGAAGAGCAAGGTTTAGAATTGGGTGATGAGATTATCATCCGCCGGGAAATTTTGCAAAATGGTCGTAGTGTTAGTCGCGTGAATGGTCAGATGGTCAATCTTTCTGTCTTGCGTGCCATTGGGCAACACCTTGTGGATATCCATGGTCAGCATGACCAAGAGGAGTTAATGCGTCCTCAACTGCACATCCAGATGTTGGATGAGTTTGGTGATGCTGCTTTCTTGGACTTGAAGGAGACCTATCAGACGAGCTTTGATGCCTATCGCAAAATGCGCAAGCAGGTTTTGGAAGTCAAGAAAAACCAGCAGGAACATAAGGCTCGTATTGAGATGTTGGAATTTCAAATGGCAGAGATTGAGGCAGCGAACTTACAGGCTGGTGAAGACTTAGCTCTCAACCAAGAACGAGATAAACTCCTCAATCATAAAAATATTGCGGATACGCTAACCAATGCCTACAGTATGCTGGACAATGAGGAATTCTCCAGTCTTGCTAATGTCCGTTCAGCCATGAATGACATGGAAAGTGTTGAAGAATACGCCCCTGAATACCGTGAAATTTCAAGTTCTCTGTCTGAGACCTACTATGTTTTAGAAGATATTACAAAGCGTTTGGAAGATATTATTGAGGACTTGGATTTTGATGGCAATCGTCTCATGCAGGTTGAAAATCGCTTAGACCTTATAAATACTATTACACGCAAGTACGGTGGAACTGTGGACGATGTTTTGCTTTATTTTGCCAAGATTACGGAAGAGTACAATCTCTTGACTGGAAATAATCTTTCTTCCGAAGATATGGAAGCAGAACTCAAGAAATTGGAAGTTAATCTTGTTGATTTGGCAGGTCAGCTTGCATCTGCTCGCCATGATTTGGCCCAGCAGCTTGAGGCTGAGATTAAACAAGAACTTCAGGATCTCTATATGGAGAAGGCACAGTTCCAGGTTCGCTTTAGTAAGAGTAAATTCAGCCGTGAAGGAAATGAAACAGTTGGGTTTTATATTTCTACCAATCCAGGTGAAGACTTTAAACCCTTGGTCAAAGTTGCATCTGGTGGGGAATTATCCCGCCTCATGCTAGCTATTAAATCCGCCTTTTCTCGTAAGGAAGGTAAGACCAGTATTGTCTTTGATGAGGTGGATACGGGAGTTTCAGGTCGTGTAGCCCAGGCCATTGCTCAAAAGATTCATAAGATTGGCCAGCATGGTCAGGTTTTAGCTATTTCTCACCTTCCACAAGTAATTGCGATCGCGGATTATCAATTCTTTATTGAGAAGATTAGCGATGAGCACTCTACGGTGTCGACGGTTCGTCTCTTGACCTTAGAAGAGCGAGTAGAGGAAGTCGCTAAAATGTTGGCTGGGGAAAATGTAACTGAAGCTGCCCTTACCCAAGCTAGAGAATTATTGCAAACGAGGGAGAAATAAATGACAGACTATTATGTAATTGGAGATGTTCACGGAAAGGCAGGTATGCTAGAAGACCTTCTCAAAACATGGGATGGTCACACCCCGTTGCTCTTTCTAGGGGATTTGATTGACCGTGGTGAAGACAGTCGCCGTGTTCTAGAAATGGTCAAAGACTTGGTCGACAATCATGGAGCTATCTGTCTATCAGGAAACCATGAGTATATGTTTCTGACTTGGCTCGATGATCCAGAAGAAAGCTATGACCATTATCGTCGCAATGGTGGAGATACAACTATTAACTCTATTTTAGGTCGTCCCTTGGATGCACCAGTTGATGGCGTAGAAGATGCCAAACGTGTTGCGACAGAAGCAGCAGACTTGGTCGAATTTATTCGTCAAATGCCATTTGTAGTAGAGACAGACAAGTATATCTTTGTTCATGCGGGTATTGACTTGACCTTGGATGATTGGCATGAAACTACAGATTATAAGAAAGTATGGCTCAGAAAACCATTCCACGAAGCTGAAAATCATACCGGGAAGACCATTGTCTTTGGGCATACACCAGTTTATGGTTTGCTCAAGCAAGACCGAGGTACTGCTGAGCTTTGGATAACAGATGATGGCAAGATTGGCATGGATGGAGGAGCTGTCTATGGTGGTGTCCTTCATGGAATCGTCTTTACAGACCAAGGAATGGCCGAACACCACTTTATCGAGAATGATGGCTTTATTGCCGAAGATTAGTACTCCTAGCAGGGTATGGTCTTGTCAAAATGTTAAAAACAATTTATAATTAATAGATACCCTGAAAGGAAGAGCATCATGAACTTAGAAGATTTGAAAAAACGACAGGAGAAGATTCGGAACTTCTCTATTATCGCCCATATTGACCATGGGAAGTCAACGCTGGCAGACCGCATTTTGGAAAAGACGGAGACGGTTTCTAGTCGTGAAATGCAAGCCCAACTTCTGGATAGTATGGATCTTGAGCGTGAACGTGGGATTACCATTAAACTCAATGCCATTGAGCTCAATTATACTGCAAAAGATGGAGAAACCTATATTTTCCACTTGATTGACACGCCAGGGCACGTGGACTTTACCTATGAAGTTTCGCGTTCACTAGCAGCCTGTGAAGGGGCGATTTTGGTGGTTGATGCGGCCCAAGGAATTGAGGCACAAACTCTTGCCAACGTTTATCTAGCCTTGGACAATGATTTGGAAATTCTGCCCGTCATTAACAAGATTGACCTACCAGCAGCTGATCCAGAGCGTGTGCGTACAGAGATTGAGGATGTTATCGGACTGGATGCCAGTGAAGCGGTTTTAGCTTCAGCCAAAGCTGGTATTGGGATTGAAGAGATTCTTGAGCAGATCGTTGAAAAAGTTCCAGCTCCAACGGGTGATGTTGCAGCACCACTCAAAGCTTTGATTTTCGACTCTGTTTACGATGCTTACCGTGGGGTTATCCTGCAAGTGCGTGTTATGGACGGAGTGGTCAAACCTGGCGATAAGATTCAGCTCATGAGCAATGGCAAGACCTTTGATGTGACGGAAGTTGGTATTTTCACACCGAAAGCAGTCGGGCGCGATTTCCTTGCGACTGGTGATGTTGGTTATATTGCGGCTTCTATAAAGACGGTTCAAGATACCCGTGTGGGTGATACAGTGACCCTAGCAAGCAATCCTGCCGCAGAACCGCTAGATGGCTACAAGCAAATGAATCCTATGGTCTTTGCAGGTCTTTACCCAATCGAGTCAAATAAATACAATGACCTTCGTGAAGCTCTAGAAAAATTACAACTGAATGATGCTAGCCTGCAGTTTGAACCAGAAACATCTCAGGCGCTGGGATTTGGTTTCCGTTGTGGATTCCTTGGACTTCTCCATATGGATGTTATCCAAGAGCGTTTAGAGCGCGAGTTCAACATTGACCTCATCATGACAGCTCCGTCTGTTATTTATAAGGTTAATTTGACCGACGGGGAGTCTATGGATGTGTCTAACCCCTCTGAATTTCCAGACCCAACCAAGATTGCAACTATTGAAGAACCTTATGTTAAGGCGCAAATCATGGTACCGCAGGAGTTTGTCGGAGCAGTGATGGAACTGGCTCAGCGCAAGCGTGGGGACTTTGTGACCATGGACTATATTGATGATAATCGTGTCAATGTTATCTATCAAATTCCACTTGCTGAAATTGTCTTTGACTTCTTTGATAAGCTTAAGTCTTCGACGCGTGGTTATGCAAGCTTTGACTACGAATTGTCAGAGTATCGCCCATCTAAACTGGTCAAAATGGATATCCTTCTCAATGGAGACAAGGTGGACGCCCTTAGCTTTATCGTTCACAAGGATTTTGCCTACGAACGTGGGAAACTCATCGTGGATAAGCTCAAGAAAATCATCCCTCGTCAACAATTTGAGGTGCCGATTCAAGCAGCTATTGGGCACAAAATTGTGGCTCGTACAGATATCAAGGCTCTTCGTAAGAACGTACTTGCCAAATGTTATGGTGGTGACGTTTCTCGTAAACGCAAACTCCTTGAAAAACAAAAAGCTGGTAAGAAACGCATGAAAGCTATCGGATCAGTAGAAGTCCCACAAGAAGCCTTCCTTAGCGTCTTAAGCATGGATGAAGAATAGAATTATAAAATAAAACTCTTGAAGATTTTTCAAGAGTTTTTGCTTTAAATGTGAGCTATAAAATCGCAAACTAACAGAATGGATTAGGTTAGAATTTGACAGAAGTCCTTATTTTTCTTATAATGCAAATGGAAAGGTGGTAGGATGAAAAAATTATTAATTTTAGGTACTGTAGTTACTGTTAGTGCTTTTTTAGCTTCATGTTCCAATAAATCGCAAACAGCAACCGAAGAAAGTTCGTCTGCAGTTGTTAGTTCTTCTAGCAGTCAAGAAACGAGTAGCTCTAGCTCTGCCGTTTCTGAAGCGAAAAAGGAAGAGACGCAAATCATCGGATCGAATGAGTATGGCTTTGTCAAGGTACCCAAATCATGGGTTCAATTCCATGAAGTAGAAGGTGGAAATGATATACAGTATAGTGATGGAACAGATATCAATATTGTTACGCTGAATACCTTCAAGGCTGAGCAGTTCAATATCAGCGAAGAAGAATATGCTAAACTGGATGTTGTGACTGTCTCATCTAGTATTTTGACTTCCAAAGAACAAAACTCTGATTTCAGTAAGGTTTGGGGCTCCAAATCGACCATTGGAGGCTATGAAGCCTATGTTGTCAATGCAATTGCTAAATCAGGGAAATACCTCGTTACCTGGGTTTTCCGATCAAATGATGGTAAAATCCGCTATGTTTCACTTGAAGGGGATGGGGAAACTTTAAAAACAATCTTACCGATGGTTGAAAGTAGCTGGTCAACTACTAAAGCTGAATAAATGAAAAAAAGAAGATCCTTGGTCTTCTTTTTATTTTTTTTACGAATAGATAGATGAGTAGAAAAAGAAATGGAGTTGTATATGAAGATCACAAACTATGAGATTTACAAATTGAGAAAAGCTGGGCTGACCAATCAACAAATTTTAACTGTTCTTGAATACGACGAGACTGTAGATCAGGAGCTCTTGCTAGGTGATATTGCAGAAATATCTGGGTGTCGTAATCCTGCTGTCTTTATGGAACGCTATTTCCAGATAGATGATGCACAGTTGGAGAAGGAGTTTCAGAAATTTCCATCCTTTTCTATTCTTGATGACTGTTATCCTTGGGATCTGAGTGAGATTTATGATGCTCCAGCACTCTTATTTTATAAAGGAAATCTAGACCTGTTGAAATTTCCAAAGGTTGCTGTTGTAGGGAGTCGTTCATGTTCTAGTCAGGGAGCAAAGTCGGTCCAGAAAGTCATTCAAGGTTTGGAAAACGAGTTAATTGTGGTCAGTGGTTTAGCCAAAGGGATTGATACCGCCGCCCATATGGCTGCACTCCAGAATGGAGGAAGAACGATTGCAGTGATTGGAACAGGATTGGATGTTTTTTATCCCCGAGCCAATAAACGTTTGCAGGAACACATTGGCAATCACCATTTGGTACTTAGCGAGTACGGACCTGGTGAGGAACCCTTGAAATTTCACTTTCCAGCTCGTAATCGAATCATAGCAGGACTATGTCGAGGGGTCATTGTAGCAGAGGCAAGGATGCGTTCTGGTAGTCTTATTACTTGTGAGCGAGCTATGGAAGAAGGGCGTGATGTCTTTGCCATTCCAGGAAACATTTTAGATGGGCATTCAGATGGCTGTCACCACCTGATTCAAGAGGGAGCAAAGCTGATTTCCAGCGGTCAAGATGTGTTGGCTGAGTTTGAATTTTAAGGAGAAATTTGTTCACTCAGATAAACTTTTCTTCTATATATAGGACTTAGGTCTTGACAGCTATAGAAAAATGGTTTACACTTTATAAAGTTTATTACTTTGAAAAGGTGTGATAGTGTGGCTACGGCAACAAAGAAGAAAAAATCAACAGTTAAAAAAAATCTAGTCATCGTGGAGTCGCCTGCTAAGGCGAAAACGATTGAGAAATATCTAGGCAGAAATTATAAGGTTTTAGCCAGTGTCGGGCATATCCGTGATTTGAAAAAATCCAGTATGTCAGTCGACATTGAAAATAACTATGAACCACAGTATATTAATATCCGAGGAAAAGGTCCTCTCATCAATGACTTAAAAAAAGAAGCTAAAAAGGCCAATAAAGTCTTTCTGGCGAGTGACCCGGACCGTGAAGGAGAAGCAATTTCCTGGCATTTGGCTCACATTCTCAACTTGGATGAGAATGATGCCAACCGTGTAGTCTTTAATGAAATCACCAAAGACGCAGTAAAAAATGCCTTTAAAGAACCTCGCAAGATTGATATGGACTTGGTCGACGCCCAACAAGCTCGTCGAGTCTTAGACCGCTTGGTAGGGTATTCGATTTCGCCTATTTTGTGGAAAAAGGTCAAGAAGGGCTTATCAGCAGGACGCGTGCAGTCTGTTGCCCTTAAACTCATCATTGACCGTGAAAATGAAATCAATGCCTTCCAACCAGAAGAATACTGGACAATTGATGGTGTCTTTAAGAAGGGAACCAAGCAATTTCAGGCTTCTTTCTATGGTATGAATGGCAAAAAGATGAAATTGACCACTAATGAAGAAGTCAAAGAAGTCCTGTCCCATTTGACTAGCAAAGATTTCACAGTAGACCAGGTGGATAAGAAAGAACGCAAACGCAATGCGCCACTACCTTATACGACTTCAACCATGCAGATGGATGCTGCTAACAAAATCAATTTCCGTACTCGAAAGACTATGATGGTGGCTCAGCAGCTTTATGAAGGGATCAATATCGGATCAGGTGTGCAAGGTTTGATTACCTATATGCGTACAGACTCGACTCGTATCAGTCCTGTGGCTCAGAACGAAGCAGCAAGCTATATTAACGACCGCTTTGGTAGCAAGTATTCCAAGCATGGTAGCAAGGTCAAGAATGCCTCAGGTGCTCAGGATGCCCACGAAGCCATTCGTCCATCTAGTGTCTTTAACACACCAGAAAGCATCGCTAAGTACTTGGACAAAGACCAGCTCAAGCTCTATACTCTTATCTGGAACCGTTTTGTGGCCAGCCAGATGACAGGCGCTATCTTTGATACCATGGCTGTTAAGCTATCTCAAAATGGAGTTCAGTTTGCGGCAAATGGAAGCCAAGTTAAGTTTGATGGTTATCTTGCTATCTACAACGACTCTGACAAGAACAAGATGTTGCCAGATATGGCTGTTGGAGATGTGGTCAAGCAGGTCAATAGCAAGCCAGAACAACATTTCACTCAACCGCCAGCTCGCTATTCGGAAGCGACTCTTATCAAGACCTTGGAAGAAAATGGAGTTGGACGCCCGTCAACCTATGCTCCGACCATTGAAACTATCCAAAAACGTTACTACGTTCGTCTGGCAGCTAAACGTTTTGAACCAACAGAGTTGGGAGAAATTGTCAATAAACTCATTGTTGAATATTTCCCAGATATCGTAAACGTTACCTTCACAGCTGAAATGGAAGGAAAACTAGATGATGTCGAGGTTGGAAAAGAGCAGTGGCAACGGGTCATTGATGAATTTTATAAACCATTCTCTAAAGAAGTGGCCAAGGCTGAATCCGAAATGGAAAAAATCCAGATCAAGGATGAGCCAGCTGGATTTGACTGTGAAGTTTGTGGCAGTCCAATGGTGATTAAGCTCGGTCGTTTTGGTAAATTCTATGCTTGTAGCAATTTCCCGGACTGTCGTCACACACAAGCAATTGTCAAAGAGATTGGAGTCGAGTGTCCAAGCTGTCATCAAGGACAAATCATCGAACGCAAAACCAAGCGCAATCGTATCTTCTATGGTTGCAATCGTTACCCAGAATGTGAATTTACTTCCTGGGACAAACCAATTGGCCGTGACTGTCCAAAATGTGGACACTTCCTTGTGGAGAAAAAGGTCCGTGGTGGTGGTAAGCAGGTTGTATGTAGTAATGGCGATTACGAAGAGGAAAAAATTAAATAAAATGCAGAGTCCTGAAAATGAATTTCAGGCTCTTTTTACTTGAAGCTTGACAAATTTCCCCCTTGTGTGCGAAACTAGAGGAAGAGTAATTTATCTAGGAGAAATTATGCGTATCATTTATCTCTGTATTGGCTTTATTTCACTGGCTTTAGCTGTTATTGGAGTTGTCCTACCACTTTTACCAACAACGCCCTTCCTTTTGTTAGCTATCGCTTGCTTTTCAAAATCTTCTAAGCGTTTTGAAGACTGGCTTTATCATACAAAGCTTTATCAGACCTATGTAGCTGACTTTCGCGAGACCAAGTCTATTGCGCGAGAACGAAAGAAAAAAATCATCGTATCTATCTATATCTTGATGGGGATTTCTATTTATTTTGCCCCTCTTTTGCCAGTCAAAATCGGTCTAGGAGCCTTGACTATCTTTATCACCTACTATCTCTTTAAAGTTATTCCTGACAAAGAATAGATAAAAATAGTAGTTATTTGCCTTGATAAAAATGAAAGCATATTTAAAACAATATGATATAATAAATTTAAAGAAAACATCAAGGAGAATCAAATGATTTACGAATTTTGTGCTGAAAATGTGACCTTGCTTGAAAAAGCGATGCAGGCTGGAGCTCGTCGAATCGAACTTTGTGACAATCTAGCAGTAGGAGGAACAACACCTAGCTATGGAGTGACCAAGGCAGCGGTTGAACTGGCAGCTAACTACGACACCACCATCATGACTATGATTCGTCCCCGTGGTGGCGACTTTGTCTATACTGATCTTGAAATAGCAATCATGCTAGAAGACATTCGTTTAACTGCACAAGCTGGAAGTCAAGGTGTTGTATTTGGTGCTTTAACTGCTGATAAGAAGTTGGACAAGGTTAATCTTGAGAAGCTGATTGCCGCATCAAAAGGAATGGAAATTGTCTTCCACATGGCCTTTGATGAATTGAGTGATGAAGATCAGTTGGAAGCTATTGACTGGCTCAGCCAAGCTGGTGTCACTCGTATCTTGACTCGTGCTGGTGTGTCTGGTGACTCGCTAGAGAAACGTTTCGCTCATTATCACAGAATTTTGGAACATGCTAAAGGTAAAATTGAAATCTTGCCAGGTGGTGGGATTGATTTGGACAACCGTCAAACCTTTATCGAACAGTTGGGCGTGACACAATTGCATGGAACTAAGGTTGTCTTTTAAAAAATAGAAAGGAACTGCTAGCTTTGGGTAGCAGTTTTCACTTATGTTTGAAATTTTTAAATCCTATCAGTTTAATAAAGAAAAAGCCCATGCCTATGGTTTTGTGGAAAATGGGGAAGTCTGGACCTATAGTTGCCAGATTTTGCAGGGTGAATTTTTCATGACACTCTCCATCACTCCTGATAATGTGAGCTTTCAGGTTTTTGACCAGGAAACGGGAGATCTCTATCCTCAAGTTCATATGGAAAGCATGCGTGGGAGTTTTGTCGGAAGTGTCCGTGAGGCTTGTTTGGAGATTCTTTACCAGATTCGGAAGGCTTGCTTTGATGTACAGGATTTTATCTGCCCTCAGACTAAGCGTATCATGGATAAGGTTCAGGAAAAGTATGGTGATCCGTTGGAGTATCTGTGGGAAAAGTCGCCTGATACAGCTGTATTGCGTCATGAAGGCAATCAAAAGTGGTATGCTGTTTTGATGAGAATCCCATGGGATAAGCTGGAAAAGGGGAGAGAAGGGCTAGTCGAAGCAGTCAACCTCAAACACGACCAAGTAGCTGACCTGTTTTCACAAAAGGGTATTTATCCAGCTTTTCATATGAATAAACGCTACTGGCTTAGTCTGGCACTTGATGATAGTTTGCAAGATGAAGAAGTGATAGAACTCATCGAAAAAAGTTGGAACTTGACTGTGAAAAAATAAGGAAAGTTACTTGAGTTTTCAAATACTTTCAATTAGCAAAATATTCTTTACTGAAGAAATTTTCAGAAAATAATGGATTTTTTCTTGACAAGTGTTTTTAGCTATGCTAAAATACTAAACAAGATATCAAACGAAGGAGAAAGTCAAACATGAAAACAGCTAAGTTTAATCAATTTGCTTTGTTGTTGAGGTACTCGGGCTAGTGCAAAAGCATTAGTCCTGTTTGGCTTACCAAGCGGGAGTAAATCAACATCTCGCTTGGGCTTCTGAGCGAGATGTTTTTTTAAAACCACATTTGGAAAAGGGGAAATCTTATGCGTAAAGTTGAATTTTTTGATACAAGCCTTCGTGATGGGGAGCAAACACCTGGTGTTAACTTCTCAATAAAGGAAAAAGTTTCCATTGCAAGACAGCTGGAGAAATGGGGAATTTCTGTAATTGAAGCTGGTTTTCCTGCTGCCAGTCCAGATTCATTTATAGCCGTTCAAGAAATTGCTAAAGTCATGAAAAAAACAGCAGTGACAGGATTAGCTCGTTCTGTAAAATCTGATATTGATGCTTGTTATGAGGCTCTTAAGGATGCCAAGTATCCACAAATTCATGTCTTTATCGCTACCAGTCCGATTCACCGCAAGTATAAGCTCAATAAAAGCAAGGAAGAGATTTTAGAAGCTATTAAGGAGCATGTTTCTTACGCACGTTCTAAGTTTGAAATCGTCGAATTCTCTCCTGAGGATGCGACTAGAACAGAGTTGGATTTCCTCTTACAAGTCGTTCAAACAGCGGTTGATGCAGGTGCATCTTATATCAATATCCCTGACACAGTTGGTTTTACGACTCCAGAAGAGTTTGCACGTATCTTTGATCACTTGACTGAAAATATTAAATCAGATCATAAAGTTGTCTTTGGTGTCCACTGTCACGATGATCTCGGTATGGCAACTGCAAATACTTTGACAGCAATTAAACACGGTGCTGGACGTGTCCAGGGAACTATTAATGGTATCGGTGAACGCGCAGGTAATGTTGCTCTTGAAGAAGTAGCTGTTGCTTTGAAGATTCGTGAGGATTTCTTCCAAGCAACTAGTGATATTGTTTTGGATGAAACAATGAATACGTCTGAAATGGTTTCTCGCTTCTCTGGTATTCCAGTTCCTAAAAACAAGGCTGTCGTTGGTGGCAATGCCTTCTCTCATGAATCGGGCATTCACCAAGATGGAGTCCTTAAAAATCCTCTCACTTATGAGATCATCACACCTGAATTGGTCGGTGTTAAGAGTAATAGCCTTCCGCTTGGAAAATTGTCTGGTCGCCATGCCTTTGTTGAGAAACTAAGAGAATTGGCTCTAGATTTTACAGAAGAGGATATCAAACCACTCTTCGCTAAGTTCAAGGCACTGGCGGACAAGAAACAAGAAATCACAGATGCAGATATTCGAGCTCTGGTAGCTGGAACCATGGTTGAAAATCCAGAAGGCTTCCATTTTGATGATTTGCAACTTCAAACCCATGCAGATAATGAGATTGAAGCGCTCGTTAGCCTAGCCAATATGGATGGTGAGAAAGTCGAATTCAATGCGACAGGGCAAGGTTCCGTTGAAGCAATCTTTAACGCTATCGATAAGTTCTTTAACCAATCTGTCCGCTTGGTGTCCTATACCATTGATGCTGTAACAGATGGAATCGATGCCCAAGCTCGGGTTTTGGTCACTGTTGAAAACAGAGATACCGAAACCATCTTTAACGCAGCAGGTCTTGATTTCGATGTATTGAAGGCTTCCGCTATTGCCTATATCAATGCCAATACTTTTGTTCAAAAAGAGAATGCAGGTGAGATGGGGCATAGCGTTTCCTACCGAGACATGCCTAGTGTGTAAAGGAGAAGGCTATGACAAAGAAAATAGTAGCTCTAGCAGGGGATGGAATCGGTCCAGAAATCATGGAAGCTGGTTTAGCGGTTCTGGAAGCTCTAGCTTCAAAAACAGGATTTGACTATGAGATAGACAGACGCCCCTTTGGAGGTGCGGGTATTGATGCTGTGGGGCATCCCTTACCTGATGAAACCCTCAAGGCATGTAGAGAAGCAGATGCTATTCTCCTTGCGGCTATCGGTAGTCCTCAGTATGATGGGGCAGCGATTCGACCTGAACAAGGCTTGCTGGCTCTTCGTAAGGAACTCAATCTTTATGCCAATATTCGCCCTGTAAAAATCTTTGATAGTCTTAAGCATTTGTCACCACTTAAACCAGAACGAATTACTGGTGTAGACTTTGTCGTGGTACGTGAGTTGACAGGTGGGATTTACTTTGGGGATCATATCCTTGAAGAGCGCAAAGCGCGTGATATCAACGACTACAGCTATGAGGAAGTAGAGCGGATCATTCGCAAGGCATTTGAAATTGCAAGAAGTCGCAGAAAAATCGTTACTAGTATCGATAAGCAAAATGTTCTAGCAACATCAAAACTCTGGCGCAGAGTAGCTGAGGAAGTCGCGCAGGATTTCCCAGATGTGACCTTGGAACACCAGTTGGTGGACTCAGCTGCCATGATTATGATTACCAATCCTGCCAAGTTTGATGTCATCGTGACGGAAAATCTTTTCGGAGATATCTTATCTGATGAATCAAGCGTTCTATCAGGCACACTTGGTGTCATGCCATCAGCTAGTCATTCTGAAAAAGGTCCAAGTCTTTATGAGCCTATTCACGGTTCAGCGCCTGATATTGCAGGTCAAGGAATTGCCAACCCTATCTCCATGATTTTGTCAGTTGCTATGATGTTGAGAGATAGCTTTGGACGTTATGAGGATGCGGAGCGTATCGAACATGCTGTAGAAGCTAGTTTGGAAGCAGGAATTTTAACGAGAGATATTGGAGGACAGGCTTCGACCAAGGAAATGACAGAAGCCATCATTGAAAGATTATGAAGATAAATGAAGGAATCACGCTAGCTCTCTTGATTTGGAATTTACTGATTTTCTTGATTTATGGCATTGACAAATCCAAGGCAAGAAGAGGTGCTTGGCGCATCCCAGAGAAAATCTTACTCATTTTGGCTCTTACTTGTGGTGGTTTTGGTGCCTGGTTGGCAGGAATGACCTTTCACCACAAGACTAGAAAATGGTATTTTAAAACAGTTTGGTTTCTCGGGATGGTAACCACACTAGTAGCCTTATATTTTATTTGGAGGTAATGGATGGCAGGAAAATCAATTTTTGATAAATTATGGGACCGCCATGTCATCACAGGAGAAGAAGGGCAGCCCCAACTCATGTATGTGGACCAGCACTATATTCATGAAGTGACCAGTCCCCAAGCTTTTCAAGGATTAAGAGATGCGGGCCGCAGATTGAGACGACCAGACTTGACATTTGGGACCTTTGACCACAATGTCCCAACGGTCAATATCTACGATATTCGAGATGTGATTTCTAAGGCCCAAATTGATAAGCTTGCTGAAAATGTTGAGGAGTTTGGGATTGAACATGCAGCCCACGGTTCTGAAAAGCAGGGAATCGTTCACATGGTAGGTCCAGAGACAGGACGGACGCAACCAGGAAAATTCATCGTTTGTGGAGACAGTCACACAGCTACTCACGGAGCTTTCGGAGCTATCGCCTTTGGGATTGGGACTAGTGAGGTCGAGCATGTCTTTGCTACCCAGACCCTCTGGCAGGTCAAACCCAAGAAAATGCTGGTAGAATTCACCGGTGTTCCTCAAAAAGGAGTTTATTCTAAGGATTACATTCTCGCCTTAATTGCCAAGTATGGCGTTGCTTGTGGTGTAGGATATGTGGTGGAATATCGTGGGAAAGCGATTGATGCACTGACCATGGAAGAGAGAATGACTATCTGCAATATGTCCATCGAGTTTGGTTCTAAGATGGGAATTATGAATCCAGACCAGACTACCTATGACTATCTCAAGGGACGGGAATGCGTTCCCGAAGCTTTCGAGGAGGCTGTTGCTGACTGGAAGACGCTTGTCAGCGATGACGATGCTGTTTATGATAAGGTTATCCGGATGGATGTCTCAGACTTGGCTCCTATGGTGACCTGGGGAACCAATCCTGCTATGGGCGTCGACTTTGACAGTAGTTTTCCAGAAATTAAGGATATGAACGATGAACGTGCTTATCATTACATGGACTTGGAGCCTGGTCAAAAGCCAGAGGATATTGAACTAGGATATATCTTTATCGGGTCTTGTACCAATGCTCGTCTCAGCGATTTACAACTGGCCGCGCGATTTGTCAAAGGGAAGAAGATTGCTCCCAATCTAACAGCAATTGTAGTGCCAGGCTCTCGTCCTGTCAAACGAGCTGCGGAGAAATTGGGCTTGGATAAAGTATTCTTAGACGCTGGCTTTGAGTGGCGAGACCCTGGTTGCTCAATGTGCCTAGGGATGAATCCTGACAAGGTCCCTGATGGGGTCCACTGTGCCTCAACCAGTAACCGCAACTTTGAAGATAGACAGGGATTTGGCGCTAAGACTCATCTCTGCAGTCCAGCCATGGCAGCAGCAGCAGCTATCGCAGGGCGTTTCGTAGATGTTCGACAGATGCCAGAAGCCCAGTAAGGAGAGGATATGGAGAAATTTACAGTTTATACGGGAACGACCGTTCCTCTCATGAATGATAACATCGACACCGACCAAATCCTACCCAAGCAGTTTCTCAAGTTGATTGATAAGAAAGGCTTTGGCAAGTACCTCATGTATGCTTGGCGTTATCTGGACGATAACTACACTGAGGATCCAGACTTTGTCTTTAACCGACCTGAATACCGAAAAGCCAGTATCCTCATCTCGGGGGATAACTTTGGTGCGGGGTCTTCGAGGGAACACGCAGCTTGGGCTCTAGCTGACTATGGTTTTAAGGTCGTGATTGCAGGTTCTTTTGGGGACATTCATTACAATAATGAACTCAATAATGGCATGTTGCCCATTGTTCAGCCTAGGGAGGTTAGAGAAAAGCTAGCCCAACTCAAACCGACCGACCAGGTAACTGTGGACTTGGAACAACAAAAAATCATCTCACCAGTTGGAGAATTCACTTTCGAAATAGATAGCGAGTGGAAACACAAGCTCTTAAATGGTTTGGATGATATCGGTATTACTTTGCAGTATGAAGACTTGATTGCTGCTTATGAAAAACAACGTCCAGCCTACTGGCAGGATTAGAAAAAATAGAAAAGGAACTATAGAACTATGACAAAACACATTCAATGGAACGGAACACTTTCACAAGAAGGCTATGACATTTTAAAAGGTGAGGGCGGATGTATCGTTTGTCCTACTAAAGTTGGTTACATTATCATGACTAGCGATAAGGCAGGTCTTGAACGCAAATTTGAAGCCAAAGAGCGTAACCGTAACAAACCAGGTGTTGTTCTCTGCGGTAGCATGGACGAGCTTCGCGCTTTAGCACAACTCAACCCAGAAATTGAAGCCTTCTATCAAAAACATTGGGATGAAGACATTCTCCTTGGTTGCATCCTTCCATGGAAACCAGAAGCTTTTGAAAAACTCAAAGCATACGGTGATGGCCGTGAAGAACTTATGACTGACGTGCGTGGTACTAGCTGTTTTGTTATCAAATTCGGGAAAGCTGGTGAACAATTGGCTGCCAAACTTTGGGAAGAAGGCAAAATGGTCTATGCCTCATCAGCTAACCCATCTGGAAAAGGAAACCGTGGTAAGGTAGAAGGAATCGGAGAACGTATCGAAGGAGCAGTGGACCTTGTCATCGAAGCAGATGACTACGTTGCTTCTATCCAACCAGACAAAACGATTGAAACGCGCTACGAGCAAGGTGTGATGGTTTCTATGGTCGATAAGGACGGAAAACTCATCCCAGAACAAGGTGGAGCACGTTCAACCTCACCAGCGCCAGTTGTTATCCGCAAAGGGCTTGACATTGATAAAATCATGATGCACCTGTCAGATACCTTTAACTCATGGGACTACCGTCAGGGTGAGTATTATTAGAATGTAGAAGAAGTGGGGAGAAAATAATCTCTCCTCTTTCTTTTGTTGTTTATATAAGAAAATCTGAACATTTGAATTGAATTTTTAAATTTATTAAAAAAAACTGTACTTTGGTTTATAATGAATTAAGAAAACGTCGGAAAAGAGGTAGGAGTGCGAGAGCATAGGGAGGTCATTATAAAAGAAATGAGACATCGATATGTTAATGAATTTCCAATTTTTGATTACGAAGATATTCAATTGGTTCCAAATAAATGTGTGATTAAAAGCCGTGTAGAAGCGGATACAAGTGTCACTCTAGGAAATCACACTTTTAAATTTTTATGGTATAATAAAAACAAGTAAAAATATATTAACTATCATAGTAAAGGGATTGTAATATGGAAAATTATAATGAGTTATTAGCTCTTAGAAAGAAAATAGAAAATACACTGAATTATCAACTTTCACTTAGTAATTTGGAATTATATCACAGCAATCTATTTGCTGTTGTTCTGGAAAAGTCTGAATTTATTAATCATGAATTTTTTAGTGATGTTATCAATATAAATAAAAAATATACAGACTTGAAGGTATTCAGAGAAAAAAACTCGATTGATTTAACAATTGAGGTAACTGCTGAAGATGGACAGATTCATGTTATTTTTATAGAAAATAAAGTTAAGTCTTTACCTGACCAAAGTCAATTAGTTCGTTATTCTGAAAAAAATTCTAATGCTAAAGGGATACTTCTTAGTTTAGTTAAACCTGGATTTGATTTGCCTGATAGTTGGTTTAGAAGAAGTTATGGTGAGTTAACTGAGTATTATAAAGATTTGCTTGATAAAGTAGATGAGACTTTTAGATTATTCTTAATAGATTATATTGAATATATGGAGAATGTGAAAGAATTTATTGGAAAGGTAAGTTATGGTAAATCATACTTTTTGAAGAGTCTATTAATAAAGTACTTGAAGGTATGAGATTAAGGTCAGTTATCGAGAAGATTCATTATGCGAATTTAGAGAGTCAGATTGCTGATTTAGGGTATAAAACATACTCTGATAGAATAAGAGGAGAGCATTTTTTTGGAATCAATTTTCCTATCGATGGTACTACGTCATCATTTGATATCCAGATACAAGGAAATCAATATAGACATAAGGTTAATTTTTCTATTGAAGATAAAGCAAAATTAGTTGATTTAGAAAGAATATGTGAGATTATAAAAGAGGAAACTTGTTTGTATAATTTCAATTTAGAGGATAATTCAATTTTAGAAAAATCATCTTCAAGAAAAAAATGGAAAACATATGGTAAACAAGATTATTATGATTATGCCCGTATAAAAAAACAGGTATCTAGTGAAGATTTAATTGTTTATATAAGAACGGATGTTGAAAAAATTCAAGCGGATTTGCAAAATGTTAAAAATATTTTTTTAGAAAATATTAAATCAACAACTAAGTAAAAGATACTAAACAAGAAAACAGTTTTCGTTGTGCGGGGCAAAAAATATTGATCTGCTCTTTATTTTTAGAATAGAAAACGATTACAATTTTTATGATGTTAGCATGTGTAATTGTGGTATAATTTAAGAGATACTAGGTCTAATTTACTTGAAATAAAGCTTTGCCTGATGATCCTAAATAGAGAGAAGCATGGGTTAGGATATCAAGAGCAAAAAATCCATGGTATTCTTTTTGATGTTTCCTGGCTTTGGGAAGAGTATGTTTATACCTTGTTGCCAAAAGATTTCATCTATCCACGAAATAAGGATAAGACGGACGGTATTTCAGTATTTTCTAATCGTGAAAGAAAAGTATATCCAGATTTTTATGACAGAGAACGAAAGATTGTCCTAGATGCAAAATATAAAAAACTGGAGTTTACTGAAAAGGGAATTAACCGCGAGGACTTGTTCCAGCTGATTTCCTATTCTTATATTTTAAAAGCTGAGAAAGCTGGACTGATTTTTCCTAGTATGGAGCAGTCAGTAAATAGTGAAATAGGAAAATTAGCTGGTTATGGAGCTCAATTGAAGAAGTGGTCTATCCAAATCCCTCAGAATGCTTCATCTTACAATGAATTTTGTAAAATGATGGAAAACTCAGAAGAAAATTTTAAAGCGATTATTGATGAAGAAGTGGGGAGAAAATAGTCTCTTCACTTTTTTCGCTATTTATATAAACAATTCCCGAACGATATAATTTGATTATTAAAAATATTTGACAAAAACTGTACTTTGGTTTATAATATGTCAAGGAAACGTCGGAAAAAGGCGTAGAGATGCGCAAGCATAGGTAGGTCATTACAAAAGAAACGAGACATCGATATGTTAAATGAATTTCCAATTTTTGATTATGAAGATATTCAGTTGATCCCAAATAAATGTGTCATTAAAAGCCGTGCAGAAGCAGACACGAGTGTCACACTTGGAAATCACACTTTCAAACTACCTGTTGTACCAGCAAATATGCAGACGATTTTGGATGAGAACGTAGCAGAGCAACTTGCTAAAGGCGGTTACTTTTACATTATGCATCGTTTTGATGAGGCTGGGCGCATTCCTTTTATCAAACGCATGCACGATCAAGGACTCATTGCTTCTATTTCAGTTGGTGTCAAGGATTACGAGTATGATTTTGTTAGCCAACTCAAGGCTGATGCTCCTGAGTATATCACGATTGATATTGCTCATGGTCATGCGGATAGCGTGATTTCTATGATTCAACACATCAAGAAAGAATTACCAGACACTTTTGTCATTGCTGGTAACGTAGGAACACCAGAAGCTGTCCGTGAATTAGAAAATGCTGGAGCGGATGCCACTAAGGTTGGAATCGGTCCTGGTAAGGTTTGTATCACCAAGGTCAAAACTGGTTTTGGTACAGGTGGCTGGCAGTTGGCAGCACTTCGCTGGTGTGCTAAAGCAGCGCGTAAACCGATCATTGCTGATGGTGGGATTCGTACTCATGGTGATATAGCCAAGTCTATCCGTTTCGGTGCCAGCATGGTCATGATTGGTTCCCTTTTTGCAGGACATATCGAAAGCCCAGGAAAGACGATTGAAGTTGACGGTGAACAATTCAAAGAATACTATGGTTCAGCTTCTCAATACCAAAAAGGAGCATATAAAAATGTGGAAGGTAAGCGCATCTTACTGCCTGCTAAAGGGCATTTGCAAGACACCCTTACTGAGATGGAGCAGGACTTGCAAAGTGCTATTTCCTACGCAGGTGGACGCAAGGTTGCTGACCTCAAACACGTTGATTATGTGATCGTGAAAAACTCTATCTGGAACGGGGATGCATCCCACTAATGGATGGGTAGTCCACCCATAAAAAACTTGTTATTAGAGCAAATTTTTGTTATAATAAGACAAGTTTCCACCCTTAGTGTAATGGATATCACGTAAGATTCCGGTTCTTGAGATGGGGGTTCGATTCCCTCAGGGTGGATGTAAAAAGCCTATGAAAGCCTTACTTAAGGCTTTTTTCTTTATTTCGCTCCAAATTTGTCCCTAAAATTGAAAAGTTTGTTCTAAAAAATGCTCAAATCCCCTCTAGTCCCGTTTTAAAGTGACTCAGAGGGCTTTTTTTGATATAATAAGAAGGACTGTTATCAGTTAGAAAGAGGTTGGTATGAAAGAATTACAAACTGTACTGAAGAAGCGTTTTGCAATCGAATTTGCAGACAAAAACTTACTGGAAACGGCTTTTACCCATACGAGTTATGCCAATGAGCACCGCCTCTTAAAAATTTCACACAATGAGCGCTTGGAATTTTTAGGAGACGCTGTTCTGCAATTATTGATTTCAGAATATCTGTATAAAAAATATCCTAAGAAACCGGAGGGAGATTTGTCTAAACTCCGTGCTATGATTGTCCGTGAGGAGAGTTTGGCTGGTTTTGCGCGTGATTGCCAGTTTGATCAGTTTATCAAGCTAGGAAAAGGAGAAGAAAAGTCTGGTGGGCGCAATCGTGACACCATTCTTGGAGATGCCTTTGAAGCCTTTTTGGGAGCATTGCTTTTGGACAAGGATGTTGCTAGAGTAAAAGAATTTATCTATCAGGTCATGATTCCCAAGGTTGAAGCAGGTGACTTTGAAATGATTAAGGATTACAAGACACACTTGCAAGAGTTGCTCCAGGTCAATGGCGATGTGGATATTCGCTACCAGGTGACCTCTGAGACGGGGCCTGCCCATGACAAGGTTTTTGATGTAGAAGTTCTGGTTGAGGGCAAGAGTATCGGAAAAGGTCAAGGCCGTTCTAAAAAATTGGCAGAACAAGAGGCCGCCAAAAATGCAGTTGAGAAAGGGCTGGATTCATGTATTTAAAGGAGATTGAGATTCAGGGATTCAAGTCCTTTGCTGACAAGACCAAGGTCGTCTTTGACCAAGGTGTGACAGCTGTCGTTGGGCCCAATGGTTCTGGGAAGTCAAATATCACAGAAAGTTTGCGATGGGCCTTGGGAGAGTCTAGTGTCAAGAGTCTTCGTGGAGGCAAGATGCCCGACATTATCTTTGCTGGAACTGAAAGCCGCAAACCACTCAATTATGCCTCTGTTATCGTGACCTTGGACAATGAAGATGGCTTCATCAAGGATGCAGGGCAAGTCATTAAGGTAGAACGCCATATCTATCGTAGTGGAGATAGCGAGTATCGAATTGATGGCAAGAAAGTGCGCTTGCGTGATATTCATGACCTCTTCTTGGATACAGGTTTGGGACGAGATTCCTTCTCCATCATCTCTCAAGGGAAGGTTGAGGAGATTTTTAATTCCAAGCCAGAGGAACGCCGAGCTATTTTTGAAGAAGCTGCTGGAGTTTTAAAATACAAGACTCGTCGAAAAGAAACAGAGAGTAAACTGCAACAAACTCAGGATAATTTAGACCGCCTTGAAGACATTATCTACGAGTTGGACAATCAAATCAAGCCCCTTGCAAAGCAAGCTGAAAATGCGCGCAAGTTTCTCGACTTGGATGGTCAACGTAAGGCAATTTACTTGGATGTACTGGTTGCCCAAATCAAGGAAAATAAGGCCGAACTAGAGCTGACAGAAGAAGAGCTAACGCAAGTTCAGGAACTCTTGACCAGTTATTACCAAAAACGTGAAGAGTTAGAAGGGGAAAATCAAACTCTTAAAAAGAAACGCCAGGATCTCCAAGCTGAAATGGCCAAGGATCAAGGAAGTTTGATGGATTTGACCAGTCTAATCAGTGACTTAGAGCGAAAACTAGCCCTATCAAAACTGGAATCCGAGCAAGTTGCCCTTAATCAACAAGAAGCACAAGCCCGTTTGGCGACTCTGGAAGATAAGAGAAAGTCTCTAAGTAAGGAAAAGGCTGAAAAAGAAGCGAACTCAGAACAATTAGAGGAAAGACTAGCTGAAAACAACAAGGAACTCAATCGCCTAGAAGCAGAGTTGTTGGCGTTTTCAGATGATCCTGACCAAATGATTGAGCTCTTACGTGAACGTTTTGTGGCCCTTTTACAAGAAGAAGCAGATGTCTCAAACCAGTTGACACGAATAGAGAATGAACTGGAGAACAGCCGTCAACTATCTCAAAAACAAGCTGATCAACTTGAGAAATTGAAAGAACAACTGGCTACAGCTAAAGAGAAGGCCAGTCAACAGCAGGCTGAGCTTGAAACTGCCAAGGAGCAGGTTCAGAAATTATTGGCAGACTATCAAGCTAGTGCCAAGGAGCAAGAAGAGCAGAAGGTTTCTTACCAAGCACAGCAGAGCCAACTCTTTGACCGTCTGGACAGTCTCAAAAACAAACAGGCTCGAGCCCAAAGTTTAGAGAATATCCTTAGAAATCATAGTAATTTTTATGCGGGTGTTAAGAGTGTTCTCCAAGAAAAAGACCGCCTTGGTGGGATCATTGGGGCAGTCAGTGAGCACCTGACCTTTGATGTGCACTATCAAACTGCATTGGAGATTGCGCTTGGAGCTAGCAGTCAACATATCATCGTAGAAGACGAAAACGCGGCAACAAAGGCGATTGATTTCCTAAAACGTAACAGAGCTGGTCGTGCAACCTTTCTTCCACTGACGACTATCAAGGCTCGTACGATTTCTAGTCAGAATCAAGATGCTATCGCTGCAAGTCCAGGATTTCTGGGTATGGCAGATGAGTTGGTGTCGTTTGATAAGAGATTAGAAGCCATTTTCAAGAACTTGCTAGCTACGACAGCGATTTTTGATACTGTAGAACATGCGCGTGCCGCAGCTCGCCAAGTTCGTTATCAGGTTCGCATGGTGACACTGGATGGGACAGAGTTGCGCACAGGTGGTTCCTACGCGGGTGGAGCCAATCGTCAAAACAACAGTATTTTCATCAAGCCAGAGCTGGAACAATTACAAAAAGAAATTGCTGAAGAAGAAGCTGACTTGCGGTCAGAAGAAGCGACTTTGAAGACCTTGCAAGATGAGATGGTAGTATTAACAGAAAGATTAGAAGCTATCAAATCTCAAGGTGAGCAAGCTCGTATTCAGGAGCAAGGCTTGTACCTTGCTTATCAACAAACCAATCAGCAGGTCGAAGAACTGGAAACGCTTTGGAAACTTCAAGAAGAGGAATTAAATCGCCTATCTGAAGGAGATTGGCAAGCGGACAAGGAAAAATGCCAAGAGCGCCTTGCTACTATCACCAGTGAAAAGCAAAATCTGGAAGCTGAGATTGAAGAGATTAAGTCTAACAAAAACGCTATTCAAGAACGTTATCAAAACTTGCAGGAACAGATTTCTCAAGCGCGCTTGCTTAAGTCCGAACTGCAAGGACAAAAACGGTACGAAGTGACTGATATTGAACGCTTAGGCAAGGAACTGGATAATCTGGATATCGAGCAAGAGGAGATTCAGCGTCTCCTCCAAGAAAAGGTTGATAATCTTGAGAAAGTTGATACGGATCTGCTAAATCAGCAGGTGGAAGAGGCCAAAACTCAGAAAACAAACCTCCAACAAGGTTTGATACGCAAACAGTTTGAGTTGGATGATATCGAAGGTCAGCTGGATGATATTGCCATCCATTTGGATCAGGCTCGTCAGCAAAATGAGGAGTGGATTCGCAAACAAACACGTGCTGAAGCCAAGAAAGAAAAGGTCAGCGAACGCTTGCGCTATCTACAAGCTCAATTAACTGACCAGTACCAGATCAGCTACACTGAGGCTCTAGAAAAAGCGCATGAGTTGGAAGAACTCAATCTGGCAGAGCAAGAGGTTAAAGATCTTGAGATAGCTATTCGCTCACTCGGTCCAGTCAATTTGGATGCTATTGAACAGTACGAAGAAGTCCACAACCGTTTGGATTTCCTAAATAGTCAACGAGATGATATTCTGTCTGCTAAAAACCTACTCCTTGAGACCATCACAGAGATGAATGATGAGGTTAAGGAACGCTTTAAATCAACCTTTGAGGCTATTCGTGAGTCCTTTAAAGTGACCTTTAGACAGATGTTTGGTGGAGGTCAGGCAGACTTGATATTAACTGAGGGCGATCTTTTAACAGCTGGTGTGGAGATTTCTGTTCAACCTCCAGGTAAGAAAATCCAATCTCTCAACCTCATGAGTGGTGGTGAAAAAGCCCTATCGGCCTTGGCCTTGTTGTTCTCTATCATTCGAGTCAAAACTATTCCTTTTGTTATCTTGGATGAGGTAGAGGCGGCGCTGGACGAAGCTAATGTTAAACGTTTTGGGGATTACCTCAACCGCTTCGATAAGGATAGTCAGTTTATCGTCGTGACCCACCGTAAGGGAACGATGGCGGCAGCTGATTCTATCTATGGAGTTACCATGCAAGAATCAGGTGTATCTAAGATTGTTTCGGTTAAGTTAAAAGACTTGGAAGAAACAGTAAACTAGTTACCAAACGATAGCATCTCTTAGGAGGTGCTATTTTTTAAAACTCATAGCTTGGAATTGTCTATCAAGGTCAGTTCAGACGCAAAAAACGACATTTGGGATTTCCTCTTAGCGAAAAGACTTGCTCTATGATATAATAGTTTCATGATTACAACAGTACCTATTAAGAACGAAAAAGACATTGCAGTACCGGGAAAAACAGTCCTTGTACTAGGTTATTTTGATGGCATCCACAAGGGGCATCAGAAACTTTTTGAAGTGGCCAGCAAGGCTTCAATGAAGGATTATCTGCCAGTTGTCGTGATGACTTTTACAGAGTCACCAAAACTTGCCTTACAACCTTACCAACCTGAGCTCATGCTCCATATCGTCAATCATGAGGAACGGGAGCACAAGATGAAGTGGCACGGAGTAGAGGCTCTTTTCTTACTGGACTTTAGTAGCAAATTTGCTAGTTTAACGGGTCAAGAATTCTTTGATACTTATGTTAGAGCCTTAAAACCAGCGATTATCGTAGCAGGATTTGATTACACCTTTGGTTCAGATAAGAAAACTGCAGATGACCTGAAGGATTATTTTGATGGAGAGATTATCATTGTTCCTCCGGTCGAGGACGAAAAGGGCAAGATCAGTTCCACACGGATTCGCCAAGCTATTCTTGATGGAGATGTCAAGGAAGTCAACCATCTACTAGGCACACCTCTCCCAACCCGTGGAATGGTCGTTCATGGAAATGCACGAGGACGTACTATCGGTTATCCAACAGCCAATCTGGTCCTCAGAGATCGAACCTATATGCCAGCAGACGGTGTTTACGTAGTCGATATAGAAGTACAACGTCAGAGATATCGTGGAATGGCAAGTGTTGGGAAAAATGTTACTTTCGATGGAGAAGAGCCACGTTTTGAAGTCAACATTTTTGACTTTTCAGATGATATTTATGGTGAGACAGTCATGGTCTACTGGCTAGACCGTGTCCGAGATATGGTCAAATTTGACTCCATCGAAGAGCTCGTAGACCAACTCCAGAAAGACGAAGAGATTGCTCGGAACTGGAAGGATGCTGAGTAGGAAATTGGAGTTTTATATAAAATCATCCATACTTTAGATTCTTATTTCTAAATCATGACCACCCGTCTAACGGGTGGTTTGTACCAGAGCTATAAGCCCAAATTACCAGCCAGCGCCTAAAGACGCTGGCTTTCACGTTGTTCAATCCTTATTGCTCTTGACTCATCATTCGCCTCTCAAAGAGGCTTTAGTATTACTTACCACTATCCCTAAAGGGATCCTCATATTCTTTTACACTTAATTTATCTAGTGCTATATCATGCTTTTCCTGTTCTTAGATATATTTCTTAATTGTAGCTTCATTGAGTCCCACCGTACTTACATAATAACCTTCCGCCCAGAAATGCTGATTCTCAAACTTGTACTTGAGATTAGCGTGTTTGTCAAACATCATGAGTGAACTTTTTCATTTTAAATAACCCATGAAACTCGAAATACTTATCCTTTATGGAATACTTTCTAACAGATGTACATGGTCTGGCATTAAGTAACCCTCGATAATTTCAACTCCTTTATAACTACACAAGCGATGAAATATTTCGCCTAAACTACTTCGATATTGATTATAGATGACTTTTCGTCTATACTTAGGGGTGAACACAATGTGATACTTACAGTGCCACTTTGTGTGCGATAAACTATGAGCCTTTTGTGCCATATTTTTCTCCTTTCGCTTTACAATTGGCTTGAACACCTTTATTGTATCGCGTTCGGAGTTTTTTGGTATAACCTTCGACGCGCACCCGCATAGCGGGTGGTTTTTTTGTCTCGCACCTAACGGAGCGAGACGGACTAATAATCATATAACCTAAAAACGGATAATGCACCATATTTGGTCCGTTATCCGTTTTTTTATGGTATAATGAAAGCAAATATGAGGAGGTCTTTATCTATTATTGGAGACAATATCAAATCACTACGCCGAACACACGATTTAACACAGCCAGAATTTGCAAAAATGGTCAATATTTCACGCAATAGCTTAAGTCGTTATGAGAATGGAACTAGTAAAGTTTTAACAGAACTTATCGACCGTATTTGTCAAAAATTTAACGTCTCTTATGTTGATATTGTAGGGGAGGACAATATGTTATCACCTGTTGAAGATTACCAACTGACTTTAAAAATAGAAGTGATAAAAGAATGTGGAGCAGCCATTTTATCACAGCTTTATAGATACCAGGATAGTCAAGATATTGCTTTTGATGATGAAACAAATCCTTGGATTTTGATGAGTGATGATTTGGCTGAATTAATCAATACGAAAATATACCTTGTCGATACTTTCGATGAAATCGAGCGTTATAGTGGCTACTTAGACGGTATCGAACGGATGCTAGACATGGTGCATCATCGGGTGGTGGCTTAATGATATTGGAAGAATTTAGTGAGGCTGAGTTTCAGAAAGCTTTACAACGAACAATTTGGGTTCTAACTCGCGGAAAAACGATTCCAGATCAACCGAAAGCCATTTTACTTGGTGGACAAAGCGGAGCAGGTAATACGACTATTCATCGTATCAAGCAAAAAGAATTTCAAGGTAATATCATTATCATCGATGGTGATAGCTACCGTTCTCAACATCCCAATTACTTAGCACTGCAAGAAAAGTATGGCAAGGACAGCGTGGACTATACCAAGGGATTTGCAGGAAAAATGGTAGAGTATCTGGTCGACGAACTCAGCACGCAAGGCTACCAAGTTTCTTTAGCTATTATTGGTACTAAACCAAAACTGTCCTATCTCAGTACCTTAATTCGTTACGAGGAACTTTATGCTATCAATCCAGCTTAGTCCAGAGCAACACCTAAAGAACATCATGGTTATATTGTAGAGCACTTGGTTGATAATCTTAGGGAGTTAAAAAGAGAGCAACTCTTTGACCAGATTCAGATTTATCAAAGAGATAGAACTTACCCGTGGTGCTAGTTAATTTCAAAATACAATAAAAAGTCCAAAAGGACTATACTGTAAGTGACGAAACATACAGGAGGTTAGTCTAAATGAGCTACTTACAGTATACTGCTAAATCTTATCATTTGCAATGGAATGTTCGCCAATTATCACAAATTTGTCATTACTTTTATAAAACTTATTTCCCAGATTCCTTTAAACATCGGCGTAATGTTGGCTTAGGAAAAGTTTCAGATGAAGCGCTTCTTGTCTTGCTTTTGTTACAAGCTGAACTAGGCATAACGTCACAACGCCATTTCTACACCATCTGACATCTCTTTCCTTGTGGTCAGTTACTAGAAAGAAGTCGTTTCAATCATCGGTCTAGACGAATGATTTGGCTAGTCCAATTAATCCGAAAAGCTATGAGCGACTTGATTTCGCCTGATGAAATAGCGATTATAGATAGTTTTTCCTTACCACTTTGCCAACCAGTTCGCAATCAAAGAGTTGCCAATTTTAAAGGATTAGCCGATATTGGCTATAATGTCTCTAAACATCTTTGGTTCTACGGTTTCAAGGTTCATATGCTAGTGACCTTATCGGGTTGTATTCTGAACTGTGTTGTCACACCAGCCTCTGTCTACGAACTCAAGGTGGTTTATGAGCTATTAGAGGGATGTAAGCAATCGGTTATTCTAGGTGATCTTGGCTACTTAAGCGGTGAACTCAAAAATGACTTAAAACAGGAAGATGACCATCTATGGATACCATTTCGACAAAACATGACAGGATCCGAAGAACATAACAATTGGAAAGTAATGGCCATGAGACGAACTATTGAAACTCGTTTTTCTGAACTGTGTCGTCTCTTTGACATCGAACATACATTAGCTAGAGGGCTAGCCGGACTACAGTTACGAATTGAACAAATTATTCTGGCTCATAATTTACACTATTTTGAAATGAACTAGCACCATGGATACTTATTTGTAATGTTGTAAATCACTATATATCAACATTAAGGAAGGAAAAATATGCCTATAAAAGTTGTAGATTTATTTTCTGGAGCCGGTGGATTGACATTTGGATTTCAGAAAGCAATATATCGAAATAGATTTAGAGATGACGATAGTTTTCAGATTATTTTTGCAAATGAATTAAATTTTGAGGCTTCACAATCTTTTAAAGCTAATTTCCCTAATATTAAAATGTTTAATGACGACATTCAAACTATTGATGAAGAATTTTTAAACGATAAACAGGTGGATATCCATGACGTAGATTTAATTATAGGAGGTCCCCCATGTCAATCTTTCAGTACAGTAGGGAAGCGTCAATATGATGAACGTGCAAAAATGTATAAAGAATATAGACGTTTATTATCTATTATACGACCTAAAATGTTTATATTTGAAAATGTTTACGGGTTATTAACAATGAAAGATGACCAAAATAGACCTGTAATAGAAAATGTCATTGAAAGTTTTGAGAATTTCCGAGATTTTGAAGACAATCTTGGTTATGATATTCATACGGAGTTACTTAATGCTAAAGATTATGGTGTGCCACAGAGCAGAGAGCGGGTATTTTTAGTTGGTATCAGAAATGATTTATTGATTAAAGAAGGTTGGGAATTCCCTCACCAAAAAGTAAGTAAGCCACTATCTGTTTCTGATGCAATTAGTGACTTGCCTAAGTTAAATAATGGTGAGGAAAAATCATTTTACGATTCAAAACCCAATACTAAATATCAATATCTAATGAGGGATGGAGAGAGGAGACTTACTAATCATAAAAATGGAACTTACGGATTAAGAATGTTAGAAATTATGAAGTTAGTGAAGCAAGGTGAAGGAAAAAATCAAATCAATAAACTTGTTGATGAAGGGAAAGCTTCAAAAGAACTATACCTAACGTCAGGTTATAGAAACTCTTATGGAAGATTATGGTGGGATAAACCATCATCAACAATTACGAATAATTTATCAACTCCCTCTTCTTTAAGATGCATTCATCCTAAGCAAAATAGAGCTTTAACTTCGAGAGAAGGAGCAAGACTCCAATCATTTCCAGATAGCTTTCAATTTTATGGTTCAAAAACTCAAGTAAATATTCAAATAGGCAATGCTGTTCCTCCTCTGTTAAGTATTGTGCTAGCTGATAGTGTTAAAAGATTTTTTCTAAACAATTTTGATGAAGATAGAGGTAGATAGTTATGGTGCATAATAAAAAAAGTGATGATTTACAGTTTAGTTTTTCATACATGGCATTAGGTTTATTGGGGAAAAATCTTTATTCTAATGCATGGGCTGCACTTTCTGAGCTAGTTGCAAATAGTTTAGATGCAGGTTCTACAGAAGTTTACATAGCTATAGATATGAGAAAAAAAAATAACTCTGTGATTGAAGTTTATGATAACGGTGAAGGGATGTCTTATGATAATTTAAAAGAAAATTATATAAAAATTGGAAGAAACAGGCGCTTAAATCAGAAAAATTCAGAAAATGTTATGGGGAGAAAGGGAATAGGTAAGCTTGCAGCTTTGTACCTAAGCAATCACTATTATGTTGCTACAAAACAAAAAGGTACTGACTTATTAGTATATGAAATGGAATTCCCAAATTCAGAATTAGAAAATGATACTCAAAATCCTCAAATGTCAAGTTCTTCTTTTGATGCTTTCAATAATCGTGAATTTTTACGTTATGAGTCCGGAACTATGATAAGAATGGAAGAGGTAAATTTAACAGGATACGGAGATGCATCTATAGAAACGCTAAATTCTACACTATCTGATTATTTTACTGTTTCTAATCTAAACTCACAAAAGATATTTTTAAAAGTTGTAAAAAGTGATAATGATTTAAAAAAAGAATACACTGAAGTAATTAAAACTATCCCATTTAAAAACATGGTACGGATTACTTGCTTTGATAAAGAAACATACGATGAGTTATCAGAAAAATATTCAAATAAGAAATATCAGTTAAATTTAAAAGGCTTTGATAAAAAATTTTCGGATAATATTCAAGTCGTTTATAAAGAAGCTACAGGGACAGAATTTACATATAGGAAAGATGGTCAAGAAAAAACAAAGGTTGGTAAGATAACTGGATGGATTGGTATACACTCTACTATAAATTCGTCTGAAGCAACGGAGTTAAATGATGCTAATTTCAAGAAGAATAAGTTATATAATCCTTTGAGTCTTAGAATTTATGTTAGAAATAAATTAGCTATCTCTAATTTTTTGCCAGTAATTAATAATACGCAAGCTTTTGTAAACTATATTGAAGGTGAAATCGGTTATGACATTCTTGATGACAACAACTTTAAAGATATTGCAACGACTAGTAGACAAAGTATGGATGAAAATGATCCTCGAGTAGTGGATTTAGCAGAAAAAATGAAACAAGAATTATCAAGTTTAATTCGTACAAGAATAGAAGTTAGAAATAAAATGAATAATGAGATTCAATCTTTACAAACAGAATCTGAAAAAATTGCAAAAGAATCGACTTCTAAAAATATTGATAAAATATTTGATGATTTTAAGTCTCAAAATTTTAGTACCGATGAAATGGATCAGCTAAATCTTAATATAAAAAATAGGGTTGTACAACAACTCAAAGGAGAAAATTTTAAAAACGAGTATACTATTTTCTTTTCCCATTCACGAAGAAATAAGAATGTATTAGACTTTTTCTATTATTTATTAAAAAAGATTGGTGTTACTTCAGACGAGATTTTCTATACAAGTAAAGAGGATGCACCTCAAATTGATATTAAGCAAAACTTAGGTGAAATTTCTAAAGAAAATATTGTCAATAAAAATACATTATTATTCTTTTATGTTACGAAGGATTTTAAAGACTCAGATTATTGTATGTTTGAAGGAGGTGCTGCTTGGGCAACGCGAGGTTCAGAAGATTATCTAATCAATTTTGATGAATTTGGTCTGATTCCTGATTATCTTAATCAAAAAGGTGAATTTCTATTAAACCTTACTCAAAATTCTGATTTGTCTAAAGGAGATTTTTATAATCAGTTGATAAATACACTGAATAAGTTAATTGAGCATATTAATATTGGACGAAAAATGAAAGCTGCTGAGGAAGTACCATTATTTAATAACATTGAATTTCCTGACAAAGTGGAATTAAGTCAAGGAAAAACTCCGAAGCTTAATAAAGATATTGAAGACTATTGGAATACTTATATTTTAGAAAATAATGAGTAATTTCAATGTGCGAATAGGGAGAGAGTTGCCTCTTAAGTTTTATAAAAAATAGGTGATAAATATGATATCTATCCATGGTGCTAGTTCATTTCAAAATAGTGTAAATTATGAGCCAGAATAATTTGTTCAATTCGTAACTGTAGTCCGGCTAGCCCTCTAGCTAATGTATGTTCGATGTCAAAGAGACGACATGTACGATTAAACGTATTTCAATTGAACATCCTGAACTTTACGCTGCAGCTCAAACAAGTGGTGAAATTCCAGAAAAAGAACGCGAAGAATTGCGTCAGATTATCACAACTATCTTTGAACAAAAGATGAATAAGCATAGTATTAAGTAGAGAATGAAAAAATATTTTATTGGCGGTCTGGGAAGCAATGTCTATCATAGCAAGGATTTTCTTCAAGAACTAGATTCGAAGGTTTATTTTTTAAATCCATATGAAAAGCATCTTCGAGATGAAACAGAATTGAAATCATGGTTTAAAAATGAGATTGTAGAGGAAGAATCTATATGTCTGATAGGTCATTCTCTTGGAGGAGATTTGGCGCGTTATCTTGCATCGGAATTTCAAGAAGTGAAAAAACTGATTCTTTTGGATGGTGGCTATCTAGATTTAGATAAGATTTTACCTTTAGATACAGAGTTAGAGGAAGCTAAAAACTATATCGAATCTCAAGTCGTTTCAGACTTAGCTCTTCTTATTTCTAAAGAGAAATCTGAAGCAAAGTATTGGTCAGAAAATATGGAGGAAGCTGTAAGACAGTCTTATCACTGGAATGCGGAGTATAATAGATATGAGTTAGCTATAAATTATGAAAATATAGAAGTGATTCTCCGCCTACGAAGAAAAATCCAAGCTTTTAAGAGAGAAGTGGGAGATACTTTGTTTATCAGTCCTCGCTATCCTAATGAAGCTACATGGAGAGAGGAACCCCTGAAAGAATTGCCAGACTATTTTGATACTATTTTTCTAGAAAACTTTGGCCATGAGCTTTATACTGAAGCACCCAGAGAAATCGCTAGTCTGATTAATGAGTGGCTCTCTTATTCTCAATGAGCTACTTGTATTACTTAAAATGTTATAAGATTTAAATCTAAAAATCATTAATACTCAGATAACAAAAAACGAACAGGCTCTTTTTCTGTCATTCAGAAGAGAACTTGTTCATTTTGTTTTTTATAGATTTAGTTTGCTTTTTAAAACACGCGATAGACATAAGGATTTTCTGGTTTGTCTACTTTTGTGAAACTCTCAACCTCCAGTGTTGGGAGTTTTTGTTTGAGTTCTTTATGGTAGTGGAGAGTCAGGGTTCCTCTGGCGGTAATCCAGGTATTGTCAGGATACTGGCGTGAGTTCCCCTTGGTCAAGAGTCCATATACACCAGAGTCTGCGATACAGTGGATAATCCCAAAGCGGAAGAGGAACTGGCTATCTGGATGGCTAGGATCGTTATAAACAAAGCCTGTAAACTCGATTTTCTTTCCTTCAAACTCTTGAGGGTAGTCATAGAGAACTTCCATGAACTCCATATAGTTTTCATCAGTGACTTGAATGGCTGGCTGGGAGATGTATTTGTCAGCTGTAGTCCTCATTTCCTTTTCATAAGCAGACTTGGAAAAATAGGTACTGGTATCGGGTTTGAGGTATTGACTGGATGTTCCTTCGCTTGCCTGAATGGCTGTGTTGTTTCCCTCAGCAAGTGGGAAATGATAGCCTTTGGCAGATACGGTTCTCGAGTCCAAACTTACTGTCGGAAAGGCAACTCCAATCAAGAGAGGTAGTGACAGTAACAGGATGCTGATTTGTCTAGCTCGACGACTTTCCATATGGCTGTGAGAGTTGATTTTCTTAATCCAGATGTAGAATTGGACCAGAGCCAACAGAAGGGAAAGGATCATGGAGATATAGACTAGATAGGAATAGTGGAGGTTGATGTAGTGACTGAGCTTTCCAGATAGCTTGAGGTAAAGGGTCAGAGAAAAATAGCCCAGTAGAATGAAAAATCGAATCATAGCATCACCCCTATCATGTAAGAATAAAGCAAGACAAGCAGAGCCACGATGCCCATGAATTGCCAGATGAAGTTGGTCTTGAGATAGTGTTTCATCATGAGGAGATTTTTGATATCAAGCATGGGGCCAATGACTAGAAAAGCAAGGACTGGTGCTAGGCCAAAGCTCGAGAGGAGAGAAGCACCGATAAAGGCGTCCGCCTCGCTACAAAGAGAGAGGAGAAAGGCAAGAAACATGAGCAAGAGAATCGCAAGGAATGGACTAGCGCTGATAGAGGTCAAGATCCGAGTCGGGACATAGACCTGCACGATAGCCGCAAAGAGACAGCCAAAGACCAAGTAACGCCCCATATCGAAAAACTCATCAATAGCTTGTATGAAGACCTGAAATACTTTTCTAGCGGGACCCAAGTGTGAAAAGTCATGTTCATGGCAAGCGATAGGATTCTCTTTTTGAATGGGTTCCTTCCAGAAAAATCCTAGGAAAATCCCAAGAACCAAAGCAATCATAATAGCTCCCAGCGCTCGCAAGAAGGCAAGTTTTATTGAATTGCCAAAGGCAGAATATGTAGCGAAAAGAACGATAGGATTGATAATTGGAGCAGTCACCATAAAAGGAACGGCCGTGTAGCTGGGCACTTTCTTTTCCAAAAAACGATTGATAATTGGAACGATTCCACACTCACAGGATGGAAAGAGAAAGCCAATGAAGGTACCAAAAAAGATCCTCCCCCAACGATTGCGAGGAAGAAACTCATAAACTTTATCAGGAGTGATATAGACCTCAATCAATCCCGAAATGAGACTCCCAATCAAGACAAAAGGAAGGGCTTCAATCATGATGGAGAGAAAAATAGCCCCCGCTTGTAATACGCTAGGAGGAAGAGATTGGAAAATAGTCATCTATTTTTTCTTCTCAACTTTTTCTTTTTTGTCTTTGTCATCTGGGAAAGTGACCTGTGTTAAGTCAGGAAGTTTGGCGAATTCTTCAAACATCTTGTCCAAATCATCCGTTTTTGTAAATTTAACAGCCATGGGCCCACCTCTTTTCTACATACTACCTCTATTATACTATTATTTTCTGGAAAAGGGATTATTTTGATAATCAAAGAGGTAAAAACAGGTAAGGTGAAACAAGCCTTGTCCCTTATGGTATAATAGGTTTATGGATAAAAAATATGAAAAAATCTCCCAGGATTTGGGTGTAACCTTAAAGCAAATCGATACTGTTCTAAGTTTAACGGCTGAAGGGGCGACGATTCCCTTTATCGCGCGTTATCGAAAGGACATGACTGGTAGTTTGGATGAGGTGGCGATTAAGGCCATTATCGACTTGGATAAAAGTCTGACAAATCTCAACGACCGTAAGGAAGCTGTCTTGGCTAAGATTCAAGAACAAGGCAAGCTGACCAAGGAATTGGAAGCCGCTATTTTGGCAGCTGAGAAATTAGCAGACGTAGAAGAACTCTATCTTCCTTATAAGGAAAAACGTCGGACCAAGGCAACCATTGCCCGTGAAGCTGGACTCTTTCCTCTCGCCCGCTTGATTTTGCAAAATGTAGATGGCTTAGAGAAAGAAGCTGAGAAGTTTGTCTGTGAAGGATTTGCGACTGGTCAAGAAGCCTTGGCAGGTGCGGTTGATATCTTGGTAGAAGCCCTATCCGAAGATGTGACTTTGCGTTCACTGACCTATCAGGAAGTGTTGAGACACTCTAAAATCACTTCACAAGTCAAGGATGAAAATCTTGATGAAAAGCAAGTTTTCCAGATTTATTATGATTTTTCAGAGACAGTTTGCAACATGCAGGGTTATCGTACCTTGGCCCTCAATCGTGGGGAAAAATTAGGTATTTTGAAAGTTGGCTTTGAACATGCGACGGATCGTATCCTAGCTTTCTTTGCTGCTCGTTTCAAGGTGAAAAATGCCTATATTGATGAAGTTGTTCAACAGTCAGTTAAGAAAAAGGTCTTGCCTGCTATCGAACGGCGCATTCGGACAGAATTGACTGAGAAAGCAGAAGAAGGAGCTATCCAACTCTTTTCTGACAACCTTCGCAATCTCCTCTTGGTTGCTCCGCTGAAAGGGCGCGTGGTTTTAGGATTTGACCCTGCCTTTCGTACAGGTGCCAAGCTTGCTGTTGTTGATGCAACAGGGAAAATGCTGACGACCCAGGTCATTTATCCTGTTAAACCAGCCTCAGCTCGTCAAATCGAAGAAGCCAAGAAAGACTTAGCCGACCTGATTGGTCAATACGGTGTGGAAATCATTGCTATCGGAAACGGAACGGCTAGCCGTGAAAGTGAAGCCTTTGTAGCGGAAGTTCTGAAAGATTTTCCAGAAGTCAGCTATGTCATCGTCAATGAAAGTGGCGCTTCGGTCTACTCTGCCAGTGAACTTGCTCGTCAGGAATTTCCAGAATTAACCGTTGAAAAACGATCGGCTATCTCGATCGCTCGTCGTTTGCAAGATCCGCTTGCTGAATTGGTCAAAATCGATCCCAAGTCAATCGGTGTCGGGCAATACCAGCACGATGTCAGTCAGAAGAAACTGTCTGAAAGTCTGGACTTTGTCGTGGATACCGTGGTGAACCAAGTCGGTGTCAATGTCAATACAGCCAGCCCAGCACTTCTTTCCCACGTAGCTGGACTCAATAAAACCATTTCTGAAAATATCGTCAAATACCGTGAGGAAGAAGGAAAAATCACTTCACGCGATCAGATTAAGAAGGTTCCTCGTCTGGGTGCCAAAGCCTTTGAGCAGGCTGCTGGTTTCCTCCGTATTCCTGAAAGTAGCAATATCCTAGATAATACTGGAGTTCACCCAGAAAACTATGCTGCGGTTAAGGAACTCTTCAAACGCTTGGATATCAAGGACTTGAATGAAGAAGCACAAAATAAGCTTAAGTCTCTTTCTATCAAGGAAATGGCGCAAGAACTAGAACTTGGTCCAGAAACCCTTAAAGATATCATTGCTGACCTTCTCAAACCAGGTCGAGATTTCCGTGACTCATTTGATGCACCTGTGCTTCGTCAAGATGTCTTGGATATCAAGGATGTAAAAGTCGGCCAGAAACTGGAAGGTGTGGTGCGGAATGTCGTCGACTTCGGTGCTTTCGTTGATATCGGAATTCATGAGGACGGTTTGATTCATATTTCCCATATGAGTCGTAAATTTATCAAACATCCCAGCCAAGTGGTGTCAGTCGGAGATTTGGTAACGGTTTGGGTTAAGAAAATCGATACCGAACGTGAAAAAGTCAATCTGTCGCTCCTTGCTCCAGATGAATCTAACTGAGTATGTTCAGTCTGTTTCACTCGAAGACTTTGGTAGACCTTTTACCCACCAAGCCCAGTGGAATTCTCGTCTGCGAACGACAGGTGGACGATTTTTCCCTAAGGATGGGAATTTGGACTTTAATCCCAAGGTTTATCAGGAACTAGGTTTGGAAGTCTTTCGCAAAATCGTGCGCCATGAACTCTGTCACTATCACCTTTATTTTCAGAAAAAGGGTTATCGTCATAAGGACCGAGATTTTAAGGAACTTTTGAAAGAAGTGGATGGACTGCGCTATGTACCACCCTTGAAAACACAAACTCAAAGCGCCTACCTAGTCTATCAGTGCCAATCTTGCCAGCAAACTTATCAGCGTAAGAGAAGAATCGATACCAAACGCTACCGCTGTGGCGTCTGCCGTGGCAAACTCTTCATCTTAAATCGGCCTAAGGACTGATGTTTGTGAACCTGTTTCATGCTATACTACTTGTAAGAATACCGAAAGAGGAAACAATCATGAATACAAAATTTTATAAAATGAAACGAAATAGTATGGTGTCGGGAGTTTTAGCTGGTCTATCAGACAAGTGGAATTTTGATGTAACTCTAGTCCGCTTTCTCTTTGCCATTTTTACCATATCAAATTTTGGGATTGGCGTGATTATTTACATCATCCTAGCCTCTATCCTGCCAACTAAGGAAGAAATCGAAGCAGAAATGTATGGAACAGGACCACGCAAACGCAAGGAAGCCGAAGCCATTGATGACAATGATGGCTGGTTTTGGTGATAATAATAGAAGCAGGAACTTCGTCCGATTGGACGAGGTTTTTTTAAACTTGTCAAATCAAATCTTGAAATGGTATAATAAATCAGTGAATACAATAATTTAGAGAGATTAATATGGCTAACGAAAATAAAACGTTTGAATTACAAAGTTCTGAAATTGACTTTGACTATGAACAATTACTTGAATTAGAAAGTTCTTTAGAAAATAACCTTAAGGATGTTGTTGAACATATAGATCAACTTGATATAGACAGAGAGAAATTACAAAATAATGAATACCTTCAAGAATCTATTGAAAATATAGTTTGGGAGCAAGTACAACTTCAACTTGCTGCCCAAATTGGTGAAGAGTTTATTAAAGAGAACAAAGGCCAAACCCTAGATTTACGAAAAGAAGCACATATCCAAACTGCTGAAAATTTTGAAAAAGGAAAATTTATTACTCATAACTCGGATAGAAGTATATATGAGGACAGATATACAGAATGGCAAAAAAAGTTTGAAAGAGATGAATTAGGAAATATTAAAACACACTCAACTCGATCAGGTAAAATGGTGAATACCATAAAAAAAGATGCGAGAAAATTTTTAGATGAAAATAGACCAAGAGGTTCAAAAGAAAAAGGTACTCAAATGGATCACACAGTCTCTGCTGGAGAGATTATACGTGATCCAAAAGCCAATGCCTTTATGGATAAAGAACAACAATATGCTTTCGCAAATAGCAAAGCTAATCTTAACGAAATAAGGAGTGAAATTAATCAAGCGAAGGGTGATCAATCTACAACTGAATTATTAGATAATCCAAATTCTAAAGGGCAATATGCTAAAGAAGTCCATAATATTAGTTCAAAAGAAGAGAAACAGTTAAGAGAGAAAGATAAAGAGGCACGCGAGGAATACGATAGAGTAAGAGATGAAGCTGAGAAGCGAGCTATAAAATCTGGTAAAAAATCACGACGTGACGAGGCTTTAAAAGTTTCAGGAAAAGCTTTGAAAGCAGCTCTTTTACAGTTACTATCAGAATTTTTGCGAGAGTTAATTTCAAAATTTATCTCTTGGCTTAAAGAGACAGAGAGAAACTTATCAACTTTTATTGAAAAGATAAAAGAGGCCATCATTTCATTTGTAAACAACTTATCAAACCACTTATTAAACGTTGGGAAATCAGTGGTTACGATGATAGCTTCTGCGATAGTTGGACCTGTAATTAACACTTTTCTTAAAGCCTGGACATTTATTCACCAAGGTTGGAAGTCATTAAAAGAAGCGATTGATTATCTAAACAATCCAGATAACAAAGAAAAAAGTGTTCAGATAATGATGCTAGAGATCGGTAAAATTGTTGTTACTGGTTTATCGGCTACTGGTGCAATTGTAGTTGGGGAAGCATTAGGAGCATCCCTAACAGCTAGTTTTCCAGTTTTGGCTATTTCTATACCACTTTTAGGAACAATCGGCAGTATTATAGGAACATTTATGGGAGCGACCTTATCTGGAATTATTGGCGCTTTTGTATTAAAAATGATTGATCAGCAAATTGTCAATAAACAGATTTCTGAACTCAGTTCTAAAAAAATTGATCAAAATAATGAAATGTTAGTAATTCAAGATCAATTATTAGATGTAAAGAGCACAAAACTACAAGTCGAAAAAGATTCTATTGTTAATACTATTAAGGAAAGACATGATATGGCTGCGACCATGATGAAAGAAAAGCTATCAGATATTTTTGAAGAATCTACAAGAGACGATAAAAGTGACTTTGATGAGATTGATAGTTTATTACAAGAATTATTAGATTAGGGAGATAAATATGGAACAAGAAGTAATAGAGCAAGAACAAGAAAATTTTGAAATAAATATTAGTGCATATGACTTCAACGAAGCTAAAGAGCACCTGAAAGAATTTGCTGAACAGAGTCGTGATGAGTTAAATTTTGATAAAGTTAGAACTCACGATAATTTCTTGGGTTTTGACCTTACTGAACATGCGGTTACTGGTAAAGAGTTTAATACTTTAGTTGAACAAACTCAAAATTATATTTCAAAATTTTACGAAAAACAGCAAGAAGTTATTGAACAGTTTAGTCAAGTATATAAGGCTTTAGAGGGTCTAGATAAAGGTTATATTCAAGCAATTATTTGTAATGTAGCTGCAATCGAGCTTAACAATAAGAAAATTTTAAAAGAGCAAGCACGTATTGATAAAACGATTGAGAAACAGACTTCTACACTCTTAGCACTTAAGCAATTTAAAGAAAAATTCAATGAAAACAATCATAAAGAAGCCATTGAGGAACATGAGAATCGTCTTTCTAGATTAGACGATAGAATTGTAAGCTTAGAGGATACAGTAAGCGTGCTTCCTTTGGAGCCTGTCTCGCATACTTCTGAAATTGAAGAACTCAGAAAAGAATTGAATGAAAGTAAACAACAAATTCAATTTATTTCAAATCGTCTTCTTACACTCTTTATTGTATCAGGAGTATCTATTGGAATGTTAATAATCACTTTAGTGTTTATGTTTTTGAGGTAAATTATGACTGTATCTCGTGACAAGCTAATTGAGAGCGCCAAAAAATTGGATCGACAACTGGGTAATGAGTCGACTTTTTTCACAAAAGTGAATGAGATTATAATTGATCATTCAGACACAAATAAAGTAGCAGATTTATATAAATCTATATATTTATTTCAAAAAGAGAATAAAATAAGCAAGATAAGTCAAACGCTAAAAGAATTATCTGATAACTTAGCTTGTTATTTAGGTTACTCTTATCTTTTTGAAATACTAGGGAAGGAGTTAGGAAAACGTAACAACTCTTCTCTGGATGAATTGATGAAGGAATTAAATCAATTAGTTGGTTTACAAAAAGTTAAAGAGGAAGTTTCGAGGTTAGTTATATATCAAAAGGTTCAGTCCAAAAGAAAAGAGTCTGGGCTAAAAGTACCAAAGAGAACTTTACATATGGCATTTATGGGCAATCCTGGTACTGGGAAGACGACAGTAGCTAGAATTGTAGGTCGAATGTATTATCAGTTAGGCCTTCTTTCAAAGGGGCATTTTACTGAAGTCTCTAGAACGGATTTAATTGCTGGTTACCAAGGTCAAACCGCTTTGAAAGTAAAAAATGTTATCGAAAAAGCAAAAGGTGGCGTTTTATTCATAGATGAAGCTTATAGTATTACAGAAAATGACAATACTGATTCATATGGACGAGAATGTTTAACAGAATTAACAAAGGCTCTAGAGGATTCAAGAGATGATCTAATTGTTATTGTTGCAGGATATACTGATCCAATGAATCATTTTTTTGAATCAAATCCTGGTTTGAAATCTCGCTTTAATTATTTTATTAATTTTGAAAATTATTCTTCTATGGAATTGTTAGATATTCTTGAAACTTTAGCAAGAAAAGACGACTACCAGATTGAGGACAAGTTGAAAAAAATATTATTAAATTATTTTAATGAAAAGTTAGAAAGTAATCTCACCAATTTTTCTAACGGTCGTTTCGTTCGAAATCTTTATGAAGATTTAATAATGAATCAAGCTGTTCGAATAGATAAAAGTGAGAGTGTATCTTCAAAAGATTTAACTTTGTTGATAAAAGACGATTTTTCTTTTTGAATAAAACAGTTCTGGTAACATAGAAGTATAATTAAATGAAAGAATATATTATCAAATCGTAGCTAAATTTCTTACTGATTGATGCAGACTGAATATCGAATCTTAACCCTTGCATCCGCAAGGGTTTTCTTCTTGCCTTTCTTTTATGGTAAAATATTGATAGCAAAATTACTTGATTTTCTTCAATCTTACAAAAATGTAAGATTAAAGTCTCTTTTGTAAGGTTAGGTTATGGCAGGCCACCTTTTTTTGCGATAAACTAGACTCATAAAGAACAAAGGAGTAAAACCATGAAAAGAATTTTACAAAAGAAAACAAGAAAACCAAGTCAAAAAGATATCGAGCGTGTTCAACTAGGATGCGCTATGATGCAAGCACAATTTCAATTGATGGGATATTAAGAAGGAGAAAATCATGACACTTTTAGATGTAAAACACGTTCAAAAAATCTATAAAACACGTTTCCAAGGCAACCAAGTAGAAGCCCTCAAAGACATTCACTTTACTGTGGAAAAGGGTGACTACGTTGCTATCATGGGAGAATCTGGTTCAGGAAAGTCAACCCTGCTCAACATCCTAGCTATGCTGGATAAACCGACTCGCGGGCAGGTTTACTTAAACGGAACAGACACAGCCACTATTAAAAATTCACAGGCTTCGAGTTTCCGTCGTGAGAAGTTGGGATTTGTCTTCCAAGACTTTAACTTGCTAGATACCCTGTCTGTTAAGGACAATATCTTACTTCCGTTAGTTCTATCACGAAAACCTATCACGGAGATGATGAAGAAATTGGTAGTGACAGCTGAAAATTTGGGCATCAACCAATTGCAAGAGAAGTACCCTTACGAGATCTCAGGTGGTCAAAAGCAGCGGGTAGCAGTAGCACGCGCTATTATCACCGAACCTGAAATTCTCCTTGCGGACGAACCAACAGGAGCTCTTGACTCCAAGTCATCTGCAGCCTTACTCGATGTATTTGATGAAATCAATGAACGCGGTCAAACCATTCTCATGGTAACCCACTCAACGGCAGCAGCCAGCAGGGCCAAGCGCGTTCTCTTTATCAAAGACGGCATTCTTTACAACCAAATCTACCGTGGAGACAAGACAGAGCGTCAGATGTTCCAAGAAATCTCTGATACTTTGACAGTCATGGCAAGCGAGGTGAATTAGTATGTTCCGATTAACCAATAAGTTAGCGGTATCTAACTTGATTAAAAACCGCAAACTCTACTATCCCTTTGCCTTAGCTGTTCTCTTAGCAGTGACCATCACCTATCTCTTTTACTCACTGTCACTTAATCCTAACATTGGTAAGATTCGAGGGGGAGAAACTATCTCTATGACCCTTGCTCTCGGTATGGTGGTTGTTACTATCGCTTCTGGAATTATTGTCCTTTATGCCAATAGTTTTGTCATGAAGAACCGTTCCAAGGAGTTGGGTGTATATGGTATGCTGGGGCTTGAAAAGCGCCATTTGATCAGTATGGTTTTTAAGGAGCTTCTTATTTTTGGTTCCTTAACCTTGACAGCTGGTCTCGGTCTAGGAGCTCTCTTTGATAAGCTAATCTTTGCCCTCCTTTTGAAGTTAATGAATATGAAGGTAGAGCTCGTTTCGACTTTTCAACCAATTGTCTTTATCCTAGTTCTCATCGTCTTTGGAGCTATCTTCCTAGGTTTGATTTTTATCAATGCCTTTCGCATCGCACGCATGAATGCCCTTCAGCTCTCTCGTGAAAAAGCCAGTGGTGAGAAAAAAGGACGTTTCTTAGGTCTTCAAACCATTCTAGGTCTGATTAGTTTGGGAGCGGGTTACTACCTAGCGGTTACAGTTGAAAATCCACTTTCTGCTGTTCTGATTTTCTTCGTAGCAGTCTTGTTGGTAATTTTGGGAACTTATCTTCTCTTCAATGCAGGGATCACAGTTTTCCTACAAATCTTGAAGAAAAACAAGCGTTATTATTACCAACCTAACAACATGATTTCCGTATCCAATCTTATTTTCCGTATGAAGAAAAATGCGGTTGGTCTGGCGACGATTGCTATTCTTTCAACCATGGTCTTAGTGACTATGTCTGCTGCAACGAGTATCTTTAAAGGCTCTGAAACTTTCAAGAAAGTCATGAATCCACATGATTTTGGAATTACAGGACAGAATATTGAAAAAGAAGACATAAATAAACTCCTAGACCAGTATGCTAGTGATAAGGGATTGACTGTTACAAAGAAAGAAGTTCTTACATACAGTAGCTTTGGTGTGGCAAATCAAGAAGGTACGAAATTAACAATCTTTGACAAAGGTCAAAACCGTGTTCAACCGAAAACTGTTTTTATGGTCTTTGACCAAAAAGACTACGAGAATATGACGGGGCAAAAACTCGCACTTTCAGGAAAGGAAGTTGGATTGTTTACTAAAAACAAAGAACTTCAAGGACAGAAAGAACTGACTCTAAATAACCAGACCTACACGATCAAAGAAGAAATCAAAAAAGATTTTATTCTTGAACATGTCCCAAATCAGTACAATATTCTAACTTCGGACTATAACTATCTGGTTGTTCCTGACCTACAAGTCTTTCTTGACCAGCATCCTAATTCTTCCATCTTTAATCAATACTACGGTGGTATGAATGTAACAGCTAGTGAGGAAGAGCAACTCAAACTTGCCAACGACTATTCAAAATTCCTTGGTGATTTTAATAGAGAATTAAGCAAAGAAGGAAGCTATGTTTACGGAAGCAATCTGGCTGATAGTAGTGCGCAGATGAGTGCTCTCTTTGGTGGAGTCTTCTTCATCGGTATCTTCCTTTCTATCATCTTTATGGTGGGAACAGTCCTGGTTATTTACTACAAACAAATCTCTGAAGGCTATGAAGACCGTGAACGTTTCATCATTTTGCAAAAAGTCGGTCTCGATCAAAAGCAAATCAAGCAAACCATCAATAAACAGGTCCTAACTGTTTTCTTCCTCCCATTGCTCTTTGCCTTCCTACACCTTGCCTTCGCTTATCATATGCTTAGCCTCATCCTCAAAGTCATTGGGGTGCTAGATGCGACCATGATGTTGACAGTCACTCTGTCCATCTGTGCTATCTTCCTCATTGTCTATGTCTTAATCTTTATGATTACCTCAAGAAGCTATCGCAAGATTGTGCAAATGTAAAAAAGATACCTCGATGTTTATCGAGGTATTTCTTTTATCTTAAATGCTGAAGAGTTGTCCAAACAGGTAAGTCACTCCCATGGTCAGAAGTCCGATACAGAGGTTACGGATCATAGCTGTTTTCGTAGGTGCCTTGCCTAGTTTAGCACTGGTATAGCCAGTGACGAGAAGGGAAAGGGCCACGATAAAAACAGTAGCAGGAATGCGATAGTTACTTGGAAAGATGGTGATCGAAAGCATAGGAGGAAGACTTCCCAGTACAAAGGCGATAAAGCTTGAGATCGCAGCATGCCAAGGATTGGTAAATTCTTCGTACTCGATACCGTATTTTTCCTCAACCAAGGCTTTGAGTGGATTTTTTAAAAAGGCCTTGTTGGTCAAAAGTTGGGCGGACGTTTCACACTCACCATTTTGAAGATAAGCAGCATAGAGGGATTGTTTTGCAGATTCCATGTCTTTATCCAAGAGTAATTGCTCTCTAGCAACAGCGGCTTCTTCCGTGTCTTTCTGAGTGGATACAGAGACATATTCGCCACCTGCCATAGAAAAAGCACCAGCGAGGATAGCAGCCAATCCTGATAAAAAGATAATCCAGATATTGCTTGTCGCACTAGCAACACCGATAACGACTCCAGCGATGGAAATAATCCCATCATTGGCACCCAGAACACCTGCGCGTAGGATATTGAGTCGGCCTGCAAAGTTTGCATCAATTTCATGTTTCATTTCTGTTATAGTCATCTCCTTTCTCTCCATTATAGAGAAAAGAGTAGCGGAATACAAACTTTTTAAACTATCTGAAAAAAGTTCTACTATTCTAATTTTTATGCCCTTTGAAGTTTCTCCGAAAAAGTAGTGCTATCCTACTGTACTGGACCTTTTTAAACTTATCTATGGTATAATAGAAGATAGATTTATCAATTGGAGTATGAAGGATTTTATGATTAAACTTGTAGCAACCGATATGGATGGAACCTTTCTAGACGGAGAGGGTCGGTTTGATATGGAACGCCTCAAAAACTTGCTTGTTTCCTACAAGGAAAAGGGAATTTATTTTGCAGTGGCTTCGGGTCGTGGCATCTTATCCCTTAAAAAGCTATTTGCGGATGTGCGTGACGAAGTGATTTTTATAGCTGAAAATGGGAGCTATGTTGAGTTTCATGGGGAAAATATGTACGAGGCTACGATGTCTCGGGACTTTTACTTGAGTACTTTTGATGCTTTAAAGAAATCACCCTATTTTGATGAAAGAAAAATGCTTCTGACAGGGAAAAAAGCTTGTTATGTATTGGATACAGTCGATGAGACTTATCTCATGATTAGTCGTCACTACAATGAGAATATTCAAAAAGTAGCGAGTTTGGAAGATATCACGGATGAGATTTTTAAATTCACTACGAACTTCACAGAAGATACGATAGAAGCTGGTGAGGCCTGGGTCAACGAAAATGTTCCGGGTGTGAAAGCCATGACAACTGGTTTTGAATCCATTGATATTGTCTTGGACTACGTTGATAAGGGTGTGGCTATTGTTGAGCTGGCAAAAAAACTTGGTCTAACCATGGATCAGGTCATGGCATTTGGTGATAATCTCAATGACCTTCACATGATGCAGGTTGTTGGGCACCCAATCGCTCCTGAAAACGCGCGACCAGAGATTTTAGAATTGGCAGAAGCAGTGATTGGCCACCATAAGGACCAGTCAGTAATGGCTTATATGGAGGGCTTATAATGGCAGATATTAAATTGATTGCACTGGATTTGGACGGTACTTTGCTGACAACGGATAAAAAGCTTACAGATCGTACCAAGGCGGTCCTCAAAGCTGCGCGTGATCGTGGCATCAAGGTCGTACTGACAACAGGACGTCCTCTGAAAGCTATGGATTTCTTTCTCCATGAGCTAGGGACTGACGGCCAGGAGGATGAGTACACCATCACCTTTAATGGGGGGCTTGTTCAGAAAAATACGGGAGAGATTCTCGATAAAACAGTCTTTTCAATCGACGATGTGGCACGATTGTACGAGGAAACTGAAAAACTAGGGTTGCCGTTAGATGCCATTTCCGAAGGAACAGTCTATCAAATCCAGTCGGACCAAGAAAGTCTCTATGCTAAGTTTAATCCATCCCTGACTTTCGTGCCAGTCGCTTTTGAAGATCTATCTAGTCAGATGACGTATAATAAATGTGTGACTGCTTTCCCCCAAGAACCCTTGGATGCAGCGATTCAAGAGATTTCTCCAGACTTATTTGATCAATATGAAATCTTCAAATCGCGTGAACTCTTATTGGAATGGTCACCGAAAAACGTCCACAAGGCAACAGGTTTAGAGAAATTAATGAAACACTTAGGAATCGATCAAAGTCAAGTCATGGCTTGTGGGGATGAGGCTAATGACCTTTCTATGATTGAGTGGGCAGGTCTGGGAGTTGCCATGCAAAATGCAGTTCCAGCAGTTAAGGAAGTTGCCAATGTTATTACCCCCATGACCAACGACGAGGAAGCCGTTGCCTGGGCTATCGAAGAATACGTGCTAAAGGAGAACTAGAATATGGGATTATTTGACCGTTTATTCGGTAAAAAAGAAGAGCCGAAAATCGAAGATATTGTAAAAGAAGCTCTGGAAAATCTTGATTTGTCAGAAGAGGTTGAAGAAAACCAAACGGTAGTCGGAGAAACTTCTCAGGAAGAGACAGCAAGAGACAAAGTGGAAGAAACACCTGCTCAAGAAGAAATTCCTCAAGTCTCGACAGAAGAAGTTATTGAACCAGAAGCAGTTGAGGAAACTGCTCAGGAAGAGCCTGAGCTAGAAGTTGATGAGATAGAGCAAAATCAAGAGTTTGAAGAATTTTTCGAAGAAGAGAGCCAAGAATCTCTAGAAAGTGACGAAGAGCCAGCTTTTGAAGTAGAAGAAGAATATCCACAAGTTGAAGAAACCGTTCAGGAAAAATATGACCGCAGTCTCAAGAAAACTCGTTCGGGATTCGGTGCTCGTTTGAATGCCTTCTTTGCCAACTTCCGTTCTGTCGATGAAGAATTCTTCGAGGAATTGGAAGAACTGCTTATCATGAGTGACGTCGGTGTGCAGGTCGCTTCGAACCTAACAGAAGAACTACGCTATGAAGCCAAACTTGAAAATGCTAAGAAACCTGACGCACTTCGTCGTGTCATTATCGAGAAATTGGTTGAACTCTATGAGAAGGATGGCAACTACGATGAACAAATCCATTTCCAAGATGGTTTAACAGTCATGCTCTTTGTCGGAGTCAATGGTGTTGGGAAAACAACTTCTATCGGGAAATTAGCTCATCGCTACAAACAAGCTGGCAAGAAAGTCATGCTAGTTGCGGCAGATACCTTCCGTGCGGGTGCAGTGGCCCAGCTAGCTGAATGGGGTCGTCGTGTGGATGTTCCTGTTGTGACAGGGCCAGAAAAGGCTGATCCAGCAAGTGTGGTCTTTGATGGGATGGAACGTGCCGTAGCTGAAGGGATTGATATTCTCATGATTGATACAGCAGGCCGTCTGCAAAACAAGGACAACCTTATGGCCGAGTTGGAAAAGATTGGTCGTATTATCAAACGTGTCGTTCCTGAAGCACCTCATGAAACTTTCCTGGCACTCGATGCTTCAACTGGACAGAACGCCTTGGTACAAGCTAAGGAATTTTCGAAGATAACACCATTGACTGGAATTGTTTTGACAAAAATTGACGGAACTGCCCGAGGTGGTGTTGTTCTGGCTATCCGCGAAGAACTCAATATCCCAGTAAAATTGATTGGTTTCGGTGAAAAAATCGATGATATCGGGGAATTTAACTCAGAAAACTTTATGAAGGGTCTCTTAGAAGGCTTGATTTAATACAAAATAAATATCCTGCAAGTCATCTTGCAGGATATTTTTGCTATTCTAAACGGCCATCTTCACGATAGGCGATATCTGGTTGCCAGGTCCATTTAGCTCCATACTTTTCAAGTAAGTCAAAGCTAGCTTGTGGCCCCATGCTTCCAGCTTTATAATCGTAGAGTGGAGCTCCGTTTTCAGCCCAGAGCTTTTCGATACGGTCAATCAATTTCCACGAAGCACTTACCTCATCCCAGTGGCTAAAGTTGGTAGAGTTGTTATTCAAGACATCGTAGATTAATTTCTCGTATGGGTCTGGTGAGGCTCCAGTAGCAGTAGCATCTGTACGGTAATCCAGAGAACTTGGTGCCAGGTTGAATTCTTCACCGACTTGCTTCCCATTGAGGCTGAGAGAGAATCCTTCAGTTGGTTGGATATAGATGGTTAAGATATTTGGTGCTAATGGTTCTCCAAAGATAGAGTCCATTTGCTTAAAGACGATATTGACATGAGTCCCTTTTTCAGTCAGACGTTTCCCTGTACGGAAGAAGAAAGGAACACCACGGAAGCGATCGCTGTCCACAAAGAAGGCACCAGATGCAAAGGTTTCTGTTGTAGATTCTGGGTCGACATTTGGCTCGCTACGATAGGAAATGTATTTCATGCCATCGATTTTACCAGAGCGGTACTGACCACGGATAAACTGTTCTTTCAATTCTTCCTCAGTTGGATGATAGAGGTTTTTAAAGACCTTTATCTTTTCAGCACGAATCTCATCCTTTGTAAAGCTAGCTGGTTTGTCCATGGCTAGAAGAGAGAGGAGTTGGAGTGTATGGTTTTGAACCATATCACGAAGGGCACCAGATTGATCATAGTAGCCACCACGCTCTTCAACACCCAAACGTTCCGCAAAGGTAATCTGAACATTATCGATGTGTTCGCGATTCCAAACATTCTCAAAGATCATATTGGCAAAACGAACAGCAAAGATACTCTGAATCATCTCTTTACCTAGGTAATGGTCGATTCGGTAGATTTGCTCCTCATCAAAGGCCGCAAGGAGATCTTCATTGAGTTTGCTGGCTGTTTCGTAGTCTGTACCAAATGGTTTCTCAACGATCAAGCGCTCAAAACCTTTGCCATCAACAATGTTTTCAGATTTGAGGTGCTTGGCAATGGTTCCAAAGAACTGAGGTGCCATAGACAAGAAGAAGAGCTTATTGTGTTCAGCTTGGTATTTTTCGTTAAGTTCAGCTTGTAATTGACGCAAAGCAATGTAATGTTCCGTATCATTCACATCATGGCTTTGATAGTAGAAGTGGCTAGCAAATTCTTGAGCTTGCTCGGTACTATCTGCCAAATCAAGGATGGACTCGACAACTACAGATTCAAAATATTCCTTACTCCAAGGTCTACGAGCTGTTCCGATAACAGCAAAATGCTCAGAGAGATTGCCTGATTTATAGAGTCTGAAAAGGGAAGGGTAGAGTTTGCGTTTAGCTAAATCTCCACTCGCACCGAAAATTGTAACAATAACCTTTGATGACATCTAGCTACCTAATTTCTATATTTTTTCCTAGTTGGACTAGGGATGAGATTTTCTCATTGTCATAGCTTTTATTTTATCATAATTTTCAAAAAAATCAAAAATCCAATACGCAATTAAAAAAGTGTAAGGAGAACCTTACACTTTCGTTTTATACGTTTAAGACCTTGTCCAAGAACTCTTTTAGACGAGGGTGTTGCGGGTTGTCAAAGATTTGATCTGGCGTCCCATCTTCTAGGAATTCACCATCAGCCGTAAAGATAACACGGTTGGCCACTTGACGAGCAAATCCCATCTCGTGGGTTACGATGATCATGGTCATGCCTTGCTCTGCTAATTCCTTCATAACATTCAGTACATCTCCGACCATTTCAGGGTCAAGAGCGGAAGTTGGTTCATCAAAGAGCATGATATCAGGATTCATGGCAAGTCCACGAGCGATGGCTACACGCTGTTTCTGACCACCTGAAAGACTATCCGGGTTGGCATTAGCTTTATCTGCTAGTCCAACCTTTTCAAGCAACTCCATCCCCAATTTTTCAGCTTCTTCTTTGGTCATCCGTTTGTGCTCAATAGGTGCAAAAGTGATATTTTCTAGGACGGACATGTGAGGGAAGAGGTTGAAATGTTGGAAGACCATTCCCACGTTTTCGCGAACATGGTCGACATTGGTTGATTTTTCAGTCAAATCATAGCCATTCACTGTGATGTGGCCACTCGTTACCTCCTCGAGGAGGTTAAGGCTACGGAGGAAAGTGGATTTACCAGAACCAGAAGGTCCGATGATACAGACAACATCTCCTTCATAGAATTTAGTCGTAATACCTTTTAAAACTTCGTTTTTTCCATAATACTTATGCAAATCATTTACATCAATTTTTAGTTTTGCCATTAACGAATCCTCTTTTCTAAGCGTTTCGCTAGTCTAGTCAAAAGCGTGATAATTACAAGATAGAAGATAGCAAGGATTGCATACATCTTGAAACTTTGGTAGTTACGGGCAATGATGATCTTACCAGTTTGGAAAAGTTCAACCAAACCGATAGCAGACACGATGGTTGTATCTTTAAGAGCGATAACGAATTGGTTGACAAAGTTTGGCAACATCAATTTAGTTGCTTGTGGCAAGATAATCTTACGCATGGTTTTTCCATAAGAGATACCAAGACTGCGGCTGGCTTCCATTTGCCCAACTGGAACAGCTTGGATACCACCACGAACAATTTCAGCGATATAAGCTGCCGCATTAAGTGAGAGGGCGATAGTACCAGCTACAAAGTCATTAATTGGACTTTGATGGCCTGTAATCGACTCGATGAAGTTTGGAATTCCCCAGAAGATGAAGGCAGCAAGAATCATCAAGGGAATACCTCGAATAACGTCAACGAAAATCTCAGAAATCAGACGAAGAGATTTGTATGGGCTAACGCTAAACATACCAAAGATAATACCGATGACAATGGCAATTGCAAATGAAATAAGTGCTAAGGCAAGAGTGATTCCAAGTCCACTAAGAAGTTGTTTGTAGTTGTTTTGAAGCAAGCCCCAGATAGTTGTTTCGTCAACCGTACTTGTAGAGTCAGTTGAAGTTTCGCTAGCTAGATACTTGTCAAGAATCTTTTGGAATTCACCGTTAGCTTTGAGGTTCGCAAGTCCGTTATTGAACATCTGGATCAATTCTGGGTTTGTTCCTTTTTTAACCGCAAAGGCTGTTTCACCGATTGGAGTACCAGCTATCGGTGTTTTCAATTTTTGACCTTGGCTGATAGAATATTTGAGAACAGGCTCATCATCCATCACGGCATCAATAGCTCCAGTGTTGAGGCTGTCATACATTGATGCACCATCTGCAAAAGTTTTAATCTTGTAACCGTATTTGCTTTGGTTCTCCGTAAGAAATGTTTGAGAAGCCGTCCCGTTTTTCACACCAACTGTTTTATCCTTGAGGTCTTCATAAGAAGCAATTGTGCTTGATTCTTTTACACCGAGAATGGTATTAGCAGTGTAGTAGGAATCTGAGAAGTCAAAGGTAGCTTTACGAGCATCCGTAATAGACATTCCAGCGATGATACCATCTGCTTGCCCCGCTTGAACAGCGCTGATAGCTGCTTCAAATCCTGGGTTGGTAATTTCAATTTCAAAACCTTGATCTTTGGCAATGGCCTTGATGAGGTCCATATCAATACCGGTGTATTGATTGCTTGAATTTTGAAAAACGAATGGGGCGAAAGATGAGTCACTGGCAATAATGTACTTGCTTTTCACTGGAGTAGCTTTTTGTCCAGCAGCAGTAGTTGTCGTCGGGGTTGCCGTAGTTGTAGAAGCTGTCCATTTTTGGATGATTTGCTCCAAGCTACCATCCTTCTTCATTTGTGCTAGGGCTTCGTTAAACTCGGTAACCAAGTGTTCATACTTGCTCCCTTTCTTGACACCAAAGGCAAAGCTTCCAACAGCCTCACCATCCATATTGATGCTGAGATCTTGTCCTTGGTTAATCGCATACTCAATAACAGGTTTATCATCCATGATGGCATTTACAGCACCAGCACTTAGACTGTTATTCATCAAATCACCTGTATCAAAGGTTTTAATAGAAAAACCGTATTTATCTTTGATACTTTCGAGGAAACGTTGAGCGGCAGTTCCGTTCTTAACTCCAACTGTTTTCCCGCTAAGTTCCTCATATTTGGTGATTTTATTTGCCTTTGTGGTAGCAATGACAACTTTTGTATCATAATAAGTATCAGACATGGTAAAGACATTTTCACGTTCTTTTGTTTTTGTCATACCTGCCATAATAGCATCTGCTTGACCTGACTGCACTGCATTTACAGCTGCATCAAAGCCAGGATAAGACATTTGGATGTTCCATCCTTTGATTTCTGCGACTTTATTGATAATATCAACATCAATCCCTTTATAGGTTTGATCTGAATCTTTAAACTCAAAAGGTGCGTAAGCTGTATCAGACACAATCTTAACAGTATCAGCTTTTGCCATACCTAGTGAGAAAATGGGAAATAAAATGAGCAAACATGCTAGTATTTTTTTCTTCATTTTTAGTCTCCTTTTCCGAATATTTTCCCATTATATCAGAAAATGAATGAAAAGGCAAATTTTATGGATTTTATGTAAGGAAATGTAACATGAAATACTCACTCTTATCAACCTAGAGTAGAGTCTGAAAAGTAAATTTATGGTAAAATAGAAGGATAGAAAAATGCAGATGAGGCAATCATGATTAATAGAATTACAGATAATAAATTTAAACTAGTATCAAAATACCAACCTTCAGGAGATCAACCCCAAGCGATTGAGCAGTTGGTTGACAATATCGAAGGTGGAGAGAAGGCCCAAATTTTGATGGGGGCGACGGGTACAGGGAAGACCTATACCATGAGTCAGGTCATTTCCAAAGTCAATAAACCAACTTTGGTCATTGCCCATAACAAAACGCTAGCTGGGCAGCTCTATGGAGAGTTCAAGGAATTTTTCCCTGAAAATGCAGTCGAGTACTTCGTATCCTACTATGATTATTATCAACCAGAGGCCTATGTCCCTTCGAGCGATACCTATATTGAGAAGGATAGCTCGGTCAATGATGAGATTGACAAGCTTCGACACTCAGCGACTTCAGCTCTTCTGGAGCGTAACGATGTCATCGTCGTAGCTTCTGTCTCTTGTATCTATGGTTTGGGTTCGCCCAAGGAATATTCTGATAGTGTTGTTAGTCTTCGTCCAGGTCTGGAGATTTCTCGTGATAAACTCTTGAATGACTTGGTTGATATTCAGTTTGAACGCAATGATATTGATTTCCAACGGGGAAGATTTCGCGTTCGCGGGGATGTGGTGGAGATTTTCCCAGCTTCTCGTGATGAACACGCTTTTCGAGTAGAGTTTTTCGGTGATGAGATTGACCGTATCCGTGAGGTTGAGGCTTTGACAGGTCAGGTATTGGGTGAAGTGGATCATTTGGCGATTTTCCCTGCCACTCACTTTGTGACCAATGACGACCACATGGAAGTTGCGATTACGAAAATTCAAGCAGAATTAGAAGAGCAGTTAGCTGTCTTTGAGAAGGAAGGCAAACTGCTAGAAGCCCAGCGTTTGAAACAGCGCACAGAGTATGATATTGAGATGCTACGTGAGATGGGTTATACAAATGGGGTTGAGAACTACTCTCGTCACATGGATGGTCGTAGCGAAGGAGAGCCTCCTTATACGCTTCTCGACTTTTTCCCAGATGATTTCTTGATCATGATTGATGAAAGTCACATGACCATGGGGCAAATCAAGGGAATGTACAATGGAGACCGTTCGCGTAAGGAAATGCTAGTTAATTATGGTTTCCGTTTGCCGTCCGCCTTGGACAATCGCCCTCTCCGTCGGGAGGAGTTTGAGAGTCACGTTCATCAGATTGTATACGTTTCAGCGACACCTGGTGACTATGAAAATGAACAGACCGAGACAGTAATTGAGCAAATCATTCGTCCGACAGGTCTTTTGGACCCCGAAGTGGAAGTCCGTCCAACTATGGGACAAATTGATGACCTCCTAGGTGAAATCAATGCCCGTGTTGAAAAGAATGAGCGTACCTTTATCACAACCTTGACCAAGAAGATGGCAGAAGACTTGACCGACTACTTCAAAGAAATGGGCATCAAGGTCAAGTATATGCACTCGGATATCAAGACCTTGGAACGGACAGAGATTATCCGCGACCTACGCTTGGGTGTTTTTGATGTTTTGGTCGGAATCAACCTGCTCCGCGAAGGGATTGACGTTCCTGAGGTAAGCTTGGTTGCCATTCTCGATGCTGATAAGGAAGGTTTCCTTCGTAACGAACGTGGACTAATCCAGACTATTGGCCGTGCTGCTCGTAATAGCGAAGGGCATGTCATCATGTATGCGGATACGATGACCCAGTCTATGCAACGTGCTATCGATGAAACGGCCCGCCGTCGGAAAATACAGATGGCTTATAATGAAGAGCATGGTATCGTACCTCAAACCATTAAGAAAGAAATCCGTGATCTAATCGCCGTAACCAAGGCAGTTGCTAAGGAAGAGGACAAGGAAGTCGATATCAATAGCCTCAACAAACAAGAGCGCAAAGAACTCGTCAAAAAACTCGAAAAACAAATGCAAGAAGCCGTCGAAGTACTTGATTTTGAACTGGCAGCTCAGATACGTGATATGATGTTGGAAGTGAAGGCGTTAGATTAGTGAAGGAGAAAACGAATGAAAATTTTAGTCATCAATGGACATCCTGACAAGGGCAGTTTCTGTCAAGAAATTTTTCAAAAGATTGTAGAAAATATTGACTCAAATCATCATGAGCTTGAATCTATTAACCTAAATGAGATAGATTTTGATCCCGTATTACGTTATGGTTATCGAAAACGGATGGAAGAGGACTCCTTCATACTTCGCTCTCAGGAATTAATTCAGTGGGCAGATCATTTCATTTTTGTTTATCCAATTTGGTGGAGTAGTATGCCTAGTTTATTGAAGGGGTGGATTGATCGTGTTTTCACGCCAGGAATTGCGTACTCTGCCAATAATCAAGGAAGTTTTATTTGGAACTACTTAAGGGGTCAGCAGTTTAAAAAGTTACTAAAAGGAAAAACAGCCAGTATTTACGCAACATCAATGGCACCAACATGGTGGTACAAAGTATTTTCAGGTTCTATCAGTATTCCAGACAGTTATGGAATATCAGTATTAAAGAATGCTGTCCTGAATCATTGCGGTATCAAAACAAAGAAAGTTTCAATTTTGGGTGAGTTAGGGCGTGAGGTAAATACAAATTCTACAAGACAAAAATATCTACAAAAAGTAGCTGATGAAGTCAAGGCGTTGGATTAGGAAAAAGTATGGTTTATTTAAGAAAACTAAATGAAGAAGATTTGGTGTCTTTGTGGGAAATTGCTTATTCACAATCTAATCCAATTTGGAAGCAGTATGATGCTCCCTATTATGACGATTATCAGCATTTTCCTAATTTTCAAGAATTTAAACTACAAAAATCAGAATCTACTCTAAACAACTCAAATCGCCTTGGTATTTTTGTTGATGATAAACTTGTTGGGACTGTTTCGCGCTACTGGGTATGTAAACAAACAAGATGGATGGAATTGGGGATTTGTATTTATGATAACAAATTTTGGAACTCTGGCATTGGAAAAGCTGCTATGCTACAATGGATAGATCGGACATTTAAGGATTACTTGGTGTTGGAGCATCTTGGTTTGACAACTTGGTCAGGAAATCTTGGTATGGTAAAACTTGCTGAAAAATTAAGAATGAAAAAAGAAGCTCATATTCCAAAAGTTCGTTATTACCAAGGCAAATATTTTGATAGTATTAAATATGGTATTCTGAGAGAAGAATGGAGTAAAATAAATGAACCTAACTATCAAACAAATGGAAACTCCTGAAGAGATAGAAGGTAAATCCTTCGTTCATTGGCAAACGTGGAGAGAGGCTTATGATGATCTTTTACCTGCAGAATTTCAGGAGACGATGACATTAGAAAGATGTCGATTCTTTAGTCAAAAATATCCTAAAAATACATTGATTGCGATAGATGGTATGAAAGTAGTTGGTTTTATCAGTTATGGAAACTTTCGTGATGAGACTATTCGAGCTGGTGAAATTATTGCCTTATATGTTTTAAAAGACTATTACGGAAAAGGTATTGCTCAGAAGTTAATGAAGGAAGCTCTGACGACTCTTGAACAGTTCTCTGAAATATTTTTATGGGTATTAAAAGAGAATAAGCGAGCCATTGCTTTCTATCAAAAAATGGGTTTTACTTTTGATGGGCAAGAAAAAATACTTGACCTTGGAAAACCTATCACTGAAATTAGTATGGTACGTAAGAAATCATCGAAATCTGAGAGTTAAATACTGGTAGAATTGCGATTTTGTTTTCAAAATACGCAATGAACAAACAATCATGTTTTAGAATATATTTTTAAATGGAAAGAAGTTATTATGAATTTGAAAGAGAAGAATTATAAGAAGTCATCAGGCTTAGATTCAGTACGTTTTTGGTTACAAGGGCATCGATTTTTCAAATTTTTGCTTGATATTGTCTTTTACATCATCTTGTTCCTAGTTATAGAATTCACAACATCACAGAACAAAAGCATTCCAGCTGATTTTCGGTACAGAGAACTCTTATTTCCCTTGCAATTGAATCTTTTTATCTTGGGTAATAGGTTCTATGCTCTCTTTTTGTCAGTGAAAACTGAAAAAGAAAGGACTCTTAAAAGATTTTGTGAACCCTTTATTTATATCAATATCCTTAGCTTCATTTTTCAACTGATTGGTGTGAGAAAAAGAGGAAGAGTCGTTCTGTCACCTTTGTTTTCACTGGAGTCATCCTATATCTGGTTTCCTATTGTCATCTACCTTCTAGTCTTGATGTTAACTTTGGCAATCTTCTTTCTCTCTAAAGGCTCAAAAAAAGGAGTAGATGAAAATGAAGATGAGTAGGCAAATGAAGTACAAGACAAAAGAAAAGCCTTCTTGGACTAAGAGGATTTTTCTTTGGCTGGAAAGGCACAGAAGGATTGGTCAACTTTTGGATACGAGTGTATTATTTGGATCTATGTTTGTATCATTTCTTGCCGCCTCTTACATTAGTTATCCATTACCGAACATGAACTATCTTTCCCCCTTAAGCTTCAATCTTATCCTTCTGATCTTATCAACCTATTTCCTTGTCTTTCGTTTTAGTAGTGATAAACTTCAGAAATGGCGTTACTTTTCATGGGGATTTATTGGGTTCAATGGTCTTCTTTTTCCCTTTCATCTCTTGGTAGGTCTGAATTGGCTAGGACGTCGTAAGTCAACGAATTTCCCTCCCATAATTTCTATGGATCCAGCCTATGTCTGGGTTCCTATTGTAAGTTATCTATTTTTCTTTTTCTTGGGGCTGGGCATTTTGCTTTTGATTATACAGATAGAAAAGAGAAGAAGGAGGCGTAAATGGAACGAAAGATTAAGAAACCAAAGAAGATCAAACAACAGAACAGACAAATGAGAAAAATCCAGAAAAAGTATTCTTTGATAGCTCACGTCCAATTGTGGATGGAAAGACATTCAAAGATTGCTTCTTTTATGGATGGTGGTATAATATTATTATCTATTTTTGGTATCATGTATGTGTTGTTCGGGACGTCACTTATCCCGAAACCATATCAAGAACTGTCCTATGTCTTGCCAATTATTATGAATTTTGTCTTTTTGGTTCACACACTCTATCAAGGTATTTTTAGAGATGGTTTTAGCAATAAGGCTTCAGTACAAGGATTTTTAAAAACTTTTCTATTCATAAACGGACCTATTTTTCTCCTCCACTTAATTGTTGGGGTGAAAGGGAGAAATGTTAAAAAAATTCCTTCCCTATTATCTATCGATTATCGCTACATCTGGCTTCCAATTGCTACCTATCTAATCTTTTTCTTCATTCCAGCGATATTAATGGTCATTTTGAAATATAAGGACAAAAAGAGGAATAATCATGACAAAAGAAAATCTAAGTAAGTTAATTTCGTTTAAGACACTCTATTTGGCTTTGCTGATCTTTGTGGTTCTTCATTTGGTGTTGTTGGTTTTTGGACTATCTTTTACGCCGATTTTGTGGAATAGTTGGTTTTTCATTCTTTGTTTGACCTTCCTAATCCATCCCTGGATAATCTTTTATAGAACAAGAGATGCTAAATGGTATCACCTTATTTTTCAAATATTTAGTGGATTGGTGACATTTTACCTTTGGTTTGCAGCATTCTTTGTTTTATCAGTTATCTCGGATCCAGCCATCCCTATCAATATAGACTATCGCATACAAGATAAGGAAATCATCATTGCTAGAGGTTTTTTGGCCCGTACTACTTATGAACATCATGAATTGATCAATCCCTTTATCATGAAGTCAGAAGTAGAATATAACGAAGATACATTTTAATAACTTAGAAAGCGAGCAAATCTATGTCCCGTGCCCAAGCAACTATTTTAACCAACATCTGTCTAATCGAAGATCTAGAAAATAAGCGAGTAGTCATGCAATACCGCTCTCCTGAAAACAATCGCTGGTCTGGCTATGCCTTTCCAGGAGGTCATGTTGAGAATGGCGAGGCCTTTGCCGAGTCTGTCATTCGTGAAATATACGAAGAAACTGGCCTGACCATTCAGAATCCTCAACTAGTCGGCATTAAAAACTGGCCCTTAGATACAGGTGGGCGCTACATCGTTGTTTGTTATAAGGCGACAGAGTTTACTGGAAGTCTCCAATCCTCAGAGGAAGGAGAAGTATCTTGGGTGCAAAAAGACCAGATTCCAAATTTGGAACTGGCCTATGATATGTTGCCTTTGATGGAAATGATGGAAGCACCTGACAAGTCAGAGTTCTTCTATCGCCACCGTACAGAGGACGGCTGGGAGAAAGAAATTTTCTAATCTTTTACCAAATAACCCAACTGATCCAAGGCCTCCTCGATATAGTGGAGGTCTTGTTGTGTTTCTGCTTCAACAAGGTGGTAATGGATGCCGTCTGTCAATTCAGAAAGGGGTCTAAAGTCTGAATTCTCGACTTGTTCCAGAAAGTGCTGGACATCTCGGCGGCAGGTGAGTTTGAGTAGGGTTTCAATTTCGCCATAAACGGGATGATCGATTAAGATATTTTGAACGCGTCCACCATTGTCTACAATGGCTAGTAGTTCCTGACCGATTTCTTCCAGTTCATGTTTTACTTTAAAGAGTTTGTGGACGTAGGGGCTGGCATCATTTTCTTTGTAGATATAACCACGATTGGTGGATAGGATAGGAGCTCCATCTGCTCGGAGAATAGCGATGTCCTGTACAATGACCTGACGCGTAACATGGAAGTGTTCAGCCAAGGTTTGACCATTGAGAGCTTTTGGCGTCTCTTTTAACAGTTTGAGAAGAGCTTGTTTGCGATCCTTTGTCATAGTTTTTCCTTTTAGCGACGTTTTCGAAGCACTTTATAGACAGCTAGTGCTAATGTATAGTCTACCATACTATGGACGATTGTGCCAAAACCAACTAGGACAAAGAGAACATAAAACATATTTTCAACATTTGTCCCTGAAGTAGCATAAAAGATGATACAAGCTATTACTTCAGCGATAGCATGAACAACACCCAAAACAAAGTTAAAAATCCAAGATGCCTTTGGTTTATCCAAGATTTCAGGGAATTTTTTTAAGTACAAAGCCCCCAAAGTACCAAAAACAATGTGAGAGAAGGCACGTAGGACAATAACCATAGGGTAGCCTGCCATCAGAAAACCAAGACTAGAAGCAATAATCACAAAAGCAGCCATCAAAGGCGAAAGAAACATGGCGATAAAGATGGGGATATGACTTCCCAAGGTGTAAGAAGCCGGTGGGATAACGATTTTAAAAGGCATAATGATTGGAATCAAAATCGCTATTGCAGTGAGTAGGGCAGTCATAGTCATAAACTGCGTTTTTTTCCGTATATCCATAAGAACCTCCATTTATCTGTATATACACAAGTATAGTACAATAAATCACCAATCAAGTCAAGAAGTATTATTGATTTTTCAGGAAAATTTGGTTAAAATGTGGTAAAGAATAATAGGAAACGAGGAGAAAATGTGATGATACTTTTTGTTTACCTAATAGTGGTAATCGTGATGATGTCAAAACAGAAAAGTGAAGGGAAAGTAGTCTCAGGTTGGACTCGTTTCCTAGTTTATAGTTTATTAGTCCTTTCGCTACTCTCTCTATTAGCAAGTAGCTTGGCTGTTTCACTTTTTAGCCTTCCTTTATTAGGTTTTCTTTTGATGGCAGCAATACTCGAAATTGCTTATTTCGTCAGATTGGTGATTGCATTTGGTTTGGTTTTACTATCTCTAACCCTATATTTGGATAGTCAGAAAAGCCAGCAACCTACCCCTCTTTCGTATCATCTCCTGCGCTTTGGCTTTCACATTCTATTGATGTTTCTCATGTTTTAAATGCTAAACTCCACCTTCAGGACGAAAGTGGAGTTGTTTTTTTATTTCTTCAGAGTTTCGAGACGTGGGACAATCGCTACAGTTAGGATAGCTGAGATAATCAATTCAGCGATTGAGTTTGTAGAAATAACGGTTGCTAGGAGTTTTTGGATATTGCCGTCGAAGACATTTCCAAAAAGGAAGAAGATTCCCCCAAGGACAAAGACGGTGTTGGTAAGGGAACCAAGGGCACCAGCTAGGATTAGCCCAGTTTTATTTTTCATCAGTTTATAGACCAAGTAAGGTGTCAGACCGATCAAAATGCGAGGGACAATAGCGATAATCGCAGAATAGATGTTTCCGTTCGGTACGAATGGAGAAAAGAGGTAGCTGGTTGGAAGGATGGTAATCGTGTTTACCGTTAAGCTTAGCAGTCCCATCAAGAAACCAAGTGTAACACCAACTCGTGGGCCGTAAATGATACTAGCAATGATTACTGGAATATGAACGATAGTTGGTTTAATTGGAAATGGGAAAAGATTAAATAGGAGAGAGCTCAAAAAGTGGATAACGAGCATAACTGCAAAAAAGATAGCAATTGGGGCAATGTTAGAGCGTTTGTTCATCGAGGGTTTCCTTTATTCTTTCTAATATAGTATTCAGGTCAGCTAGGGCGCCTTTGCCGTGATCGCCACAGGCTAGTAGAGATTCTTTTGGAGAGATAATCTGATAACCATAGGTCTCTAATGTTTTTAGGTTAGCCTGAGTTGCCGGATGGTCATACATCTTTGTATTCATGGCTGGTGCGACTAACTTTTTGACGTGGTCTGGCAGGGCAAGTGCTGTACTTGTCACCATGTTGTCCGCAAATCCATGGGCTAACTTTGCGATGGTATTAGCAGTAGCTGGGGCTACAATAAAAAGGTCAGTTCTTTTGCCTAGTTCGATATGATTGACTTGATCAGGATAAGGTTCCTTCATGACATCAAGGTGGACAGGATTTTGAGAGAGGATCTGTAGTGTCAACGGTTGGATAAACTCTCTCGCTGCCTCAGTCATTAAGACAGTGACCTGATGGCCCTGTTTCTTCAAGGAACTGACTAGATCAGCTGCTTTATAGGAGGCAATGGAACCTGTCACTGCGATGAGAATATTTGCCATGGCTTTCCTTTCTATGAATCGTATGCTTGAATTTTTTTAAGGAGGAGGTTTGCGATTTCCTCTTTGGTTTGAACGGTTTGGAGTTCCTCTTTCTCAACAAAGATTGCTTGATGCTGGTTTGCTGAAATTTGAGTCAGGTCATTTGCAATGATCAAGTCTGCTTGGTTCTTGATAAGACTCTTTCGTGCGATCTTAATGAGATAATCCTCAGAGACATCAACCAATAGTTTGAAACCAATCAGATGAATGGCAGGGTTCCATTCTTTGACCAAAGAGATGATTTTGGGTGTTTTTTTCAGGAATAAGACCTGAACCTCATCAGTTGAAGAAATCTTCGCTTGATGATTCTGCTTGCTTAAAAATTCTTCTAAATTAGAGCTAGCCTGAACTTCCTCAAGTCCCGTCATATAAACAGGTGTGTAGTCAGACACAGCCATTGAGTGGATTAAGACCCGATATTCCTTAACAAGTTCTTGCATCACAACTAGAAGGTCGTTGGTATTGTCAATTTCTCGAATGCTTAGGTTGGGATGAGCTTCTGGCTTAAGAGCTCGTTTTGTCGTTATCAAACAAACTTCATGCCCTGCAGCAAGCAAGGTTTCTGTGATGATTTTTCCTAAACGACCTGTAGAATGGTTAGTAATAGAGCGGACACTATCGATAGCTTCACTGGTACCGCCCGATGTGACTAAAATTTTCATAGCACTATTGTACACAAAAATAAACAGTAAGTAAAATGAAAGCGATAAAATTTTGCTAAAACAAAGCTACACTATAGTTTATAACTATAAAGCCATATAAAATTTTTAAAAGAGCCCTAAAAATCTTGAAATTCAGGATATTTACGAACGTTTAGAGAGTTTATGGATGTTAAAAATCTTGTTTTGTGTTATAATGAATTATCACATTAGAGGTTAGAGGAGTTTTGAATGAAAACAGATATTGAAATCGCACAGAGTATTGAGTTAAAACCAATCGTGGATGTTGTTGAGAAATTGGGCATTTCTTACGATGATTTGGAATTGTATGGAAAGTACAAGGCTAAGCTCAGCTTTGACAAAATTCGTGCAGTTGAGAGCAATCCAGTTGGTAAATTGATCTTGGTTACTGCCATCAATCCAACACCTGCAGGTGAAGGGAAATCAACTATTACCATTGGTCTGGCAGACGCCTTGAACAAGATTGGCAAGAAAACTATGATTGCTATTCGCGAACCGTCTCTTGGCCCAGTAATGGGGATTAAGGGTGGTGCAGCCGGTGGTGGTTATGCCCAAGTGTTGCCAATGGAGGACATCAACCTTCACTTTACCGGGGATATGCATGCCATTACAACAGCCAACAATGCTCTTTCAGCCTTGATTGACAATCACTTACACCAAGGGAATGAGTTGGGTATTGACCAACGTCGTATCCTCTGGAAACGTGTTGTGGACTTGAATGACCGTGCCCTTCGTCATGTGACCGTTGGACTTGGTGGTCCTCTAAACGGTATTCCACGTGAGGATGGTTTCGATATTACCGTCGCTTCTGAAATTATGGCCATTCTTTGCTTGGCGACTGATATTGAAGATTTGAAAAAGCGCTTGGCTAGCATCGTTATTGGCTATCGCTATGACCGTACACCAGTTACTGTTGGTAATTTACAGGTTGAGGGAGCTTTAGCATTGATTTTGAAAGATGCTATCAAACCGAACTTGGTTCAGACAATTTACGGTACACCTGCCTTTGTACATGGTGGTCCATTTGCCAATATCGCTCACGGATGTAACTCTGTTTTGGCAACAAGCACAGCCCTTCGCTTGGCTGATTATACTGTTACTGAAGCTGGTTTTGGGGCAGACCTTGGTGCTGAGAAATTCCTTGACATCAAGACGCCAAACTTGCCAACATCTCCAGATGCAGTTGTCATCGTCGCAACCCTTCGTGCCCTTAAGATGAATGGTGGCGTAGCTAAGGACGCTTTGACAGAGGAAAATGTAGAAGCAGTTCGTTCAGGTTTTGCTAACTTGAAACGCCACGTTGAGAACATCCGTAAGTTCGGTATTCCAGCAGTTGTAGCTATCAATGAATTTGTTTCTGATACAGAGGCTGAAATCGCAGCCTTGAAGGAACTTTGTACCTCAATCGATGTACCAGTAGAATTGGCTAGTGTCTGGGCTGATGGCGCAGAAGGTGGTGTAACACTTGCCGAAACACTTGTCAAGACAATCTCTGAAAATCCAGCCAACTATACTCGTCTTTATGACAATGACCTTTCTGTCCAAGAAAAGATTGAAAAGATTGTTACTGAAATCTATCGCGGTACAAAAGTCAACTTTGAGAAGAAAGCTCAAACACAAATCGCTCAAATCGTTCAAAATGGTTGGGATAAATTGCCAATCTGTATGGCTAAAACTCAGTACAGTTTCTCTGATAATCCAAATGCACTTGGAGCTCCAGAAAACTTTGAAATTACCATCCGTGAATTGGTACCAAAATTAGGTGCAGGCTTCATCGTTGCCCTAACTGGTGATGTCATGACCATGCCAGGCCTTCCAAAACGTCCAGCCGCTCTTAATATGGATGTGGAAAGTGATGGAACTGTTCTAGGCTTGTTCTAGTATATTGTAATTGAATTAAAATGAGTTTGGAAAAGCTTTCCAGGCTCATTTTCTTGTCTAGATATGGGAGTTGTCTTCAGCTGATGAGAGAAGTGTCTTCTACAAGCAATCAGTCTAGCTAAAGATATTTTCTCTGATTTCTGATATAATAGAAACATTGACTTCAAGAGTAAGGAAGAGAAAATGAACGCATTATTGAATGGAATGAATGACCGTCAGACAGAGGCGGTGCAAACGACAGAAGGACCCTTGTTAATCATGGCTGGTGCTGGTTCTGGAAAGACTCGAGTTTTGACTCACAGAATCGCCTACTTGATTGATGAAAAGATGGTCAATCCTTGGAATATCTTGGCCATTACCTTTACCAATAAGGCGGCGCGTGAGATGAAGGAGCGTGCCTATGGCCTCAATCCAGCTACTCAGGACTGTCTGATTGCGACCTTTCACTCCATGTGTGTTCGTATTCTACGTCGTGATGCGGATCATATTGGCTACAACCGGAATTTTACTATTGTGGATCCTGGTGAACAGCGAACCCTCATGAAACGCATTCTCAAGCAATTAAACTTGGATCCTAAAAAATGGAATGAACGGACTATTTTGGGAACCATTTCCAATGCTAAGAATGACCTAATTGATGATGTGGCTTATGCTGCTCAAGCTGGTGATATGTATACGCAAATCGTAGCTCAGTGTTATACAGCTTATCAAAAGGAGCTTCGTCAGTCTGAGTCCGTTGACTTTGATGATTTGATTATGCTGACCCTGCGTCTCTTTGATCAAAATCCTGATGTCTTGACCTACTATCAGCAGAAGTTCCAGTACATTCATGTTGATGAGTACCAAGATACCAACCATGCCCAGTATCAATTGGTCAAACTCTTGGCTTCACGCTTTAAAAACATCTGCGTGGTCGGTGATGCAGACCAATCTATCTATGGTTGGCGTGGGGCTGATATGCAGAATATCTTGGATTTCGAGAAAGATTATCCTCAAGCCAAGGTAGTTTTGCTAGAGGAAAATTACCGTTCAACCAAAACCATTCTCCAAGCAGCCAATGACGTCATCAAAAACAATCAAAATCGCCGCCCCAAGAATCTCTGGACCCAGAATGCTGATGGGGAGCAAATCGTTTATTATCGAGCAAATGACGAACAAGACGAGGCTGTTTTTGTAGCCAAAACCATCGATGAACTTGGTCGTAGTCAAAACTTCCTCCACAAGGATTTTGCAGTTCTTTATCGGACTAATGCACAATCCCGTACTATTGAGGAAGCCCTGCTCAAGTCCAATATTCCTTATACTATGGTTGGAGGGACTAAGTTCTACAGCCGTAAGGAAATCCGTGACATTATCGCCTACCTCAATCTCATTGCCAATCTGAGTGACAATATCAGTTTTGAGCGCATTATCAACGAGCCTAAACGCGGAATTGGCCCAGGAACCGTTGAGAAAATTCGCGGCTTTGCTAATATGCAAGACATGTCTATGCTGGATGCTTCAGCCAATATCATGTTATCAGGAATCAAGGGGAAGGCAGCACAGTCAATTTGGGACTTTGCCAATATGATTTTGGATTTGCGAGAAAAACTGGATCAATTAACTATCACCGAGCTGGTTGAGGCTGTTCTAGAAAAAACAGGTTATATCGATATTCTCAATGCCCAAGCGACCTTAGAAAGCAAGGCTCGGGTTGAAAATATCGAGGAATTTCTATCTGTTACCAAGAATTTTGACGACAATCCTGATAGTCAAGAAGAGGAAACAGGTTTGGACAAACTCAGTCGTTTCTTGAATGACCTTGCCCTGATTGCGGATACGGACTCTGGTAGTCAGGAAACATCGGAAGTGACCTTGATGACCTTGCACGCAGCTAAGGGACTTGAGTTCCCAGTTGTCTTTATCATTGGGATGGAGGAAAATGTCTTTCCACTTAGCCGTGCAGCTGAGGATCCTGATGAACTGGAAGAAGAACGCCGTTTGGCCTATGTCGGTATTACACGCGCAGAAAAGATCCTTTATCTGACCAATGCTAACTCTCGCTTGCTTTTTGGGCGTACCAACTACAATCGTCCAACTCGTTTTATCAATGAAATCAGTTCGGACTTGCTTGAGTATCAAGGCTTGGCTCGACCAGCGAATACTAGCTTTAAGGCTTCTTATAGCAGTGGTGGGATTGCTTTTGGTCAAGGTATGAGCTTAGCTCAGGCCCTTCAAGAACGGAAACGCAATGCTGCACCAAGCTCTATCCAGTCAAGTAGTCTCCCATTTGGACAGTTTGCGTCCGGAAATAAAAAAGATTCGACTGATACAAGTTGGTCTATTGGAGATATAGCACTTCACAAGAAATGGGGAGAGGGAACGGTCCTTGAAGTTTCAGGTAGCGGTGATACTCAGGAATTGAAAATCAATTTCCCAGAAGTCGGTCTGAAAAAACTCTTAGCCAGCGTTGCCCCAATTGAGAAAAAAATCTAATTTTTCATCCTCCTCACGAATAATAAAGTGAGGAGGATTTTTATGTACAGTATTTCATTTCAAGAAGATTCACTCTTACCTAGAGAAAGACTAGTTAAAGAAGGAGTAGAGGCTCTGAGCAATCAAGAATTACTAGCTATTCTGCTCAGAACGGGAACGCGTCAGGCAAATGTCTTTGAAATTGCCCAAAAAGTCTTGAATAGTCTTAACAGTCTAACCGATTTGAAAAAAATGACCCTGCAGGAATTGCAGAGTCTGTCTGGTATAGGGCGAATAAAAGCCATTGAACTACAAGCAGTGATTGAACTGGGACATCGTATTCACAAACATGAAACCCTTGAGATGGAAAGTATTCTCAGTAGTCAAAAGCTAGCCACGAAAATGCAACAGGAACTTGGCGACAAAAAACAAGAGCACCTAGTGGCGCTCTATCTCAATACTCAAAATCAAATCATTCATCAGCAAACTATTTTTATCGGATCTGCGACACGCAGCATTGCTGAACCTAGGGAAATCCTTCACTATGCCATCAAGCATATGGCGACTTCTGTTATTTTAGTCCACAATCATCCATCAGGCGCAGTAGCACCTAGCCGAAATGATGATCATGTAACCAAGTTAGTCAAGGAAGCCTGTGAACTAATGGGACTGGTATTTCTGGATCATCTGATTGTCTCGCATTCTGACTACTTTAGTTACCGTGAAAAGACGGATCTGATTTAGAGTTCGTTAACAACATAGTCAAATAGCGTTTTATCTTTGGGGCGGTTTTCAAAGAGAAATTCAGGATGCCATTGGACACCAAGATAAGGGAAGCCGTCCGTAGTTGTCACAGCCTCAATGATTCCATCTTTAGGATCATGTGCTACAACCTTAAGATTTGAAGCTAGATCTTTAATGCTCTGGTGGTGGAAGGAGTTGATGTGAGAGATTTCTCCATAGATTTCACGGAGAATGGTATCAGGTTCCGTTACGAGGCGTTGGGTCGTGTATTCGGCTGAACAGTCCTGCCAATGATCCTCGATATCTTGGTGAAGCGTGCCTCCCATGGCGACATTGAAAAGTTGAGTACCCCGACAAACAGAGAAAATTGGCTTCTTTTGCTTAATCGCTTCTTTGATAAGTGCTAGTTCAAAAATATCTCTTTGAAGGTGATAGTCATCACTATCAATAGCCTTTGGTTCACCATAGTATTTTGGATCAACGTTTTGCCCACCCGTTAGGATGAGCTTATCAATGATACTGATGTAATAGGCAGCCATTTCTTGATCACCAATTGGTAGGATGATTGGAATTCCGCCAGCGTCCCTGACTCCTTCAACAAAGCCTTTTGCAGCATAGCTCATCATGATGTCATCATCTGGATGAGCTTTTTCATTTCCTGTAATCCCAATAACTGGTTTATTCATACATGCTTTCGCTTTCTAATCCTCTTTCCGCATAAAATAGAGGAGGGTTTGGAGTTCACTTGTCAAATCAACGTACTGAACGACCACATCTTTTGGAAGGTGCAAGTGGATAGGAGAAAAACTGAGAATGCCTTTTACACCAGCATCTACCAAGAGGTTGGCTACTTCTTGGGATTTGACACTTGGAACAGTTAGGATAGCAGTTTTAACATCTGCGTCCTTGATCTTTTCCTTGATTTGAGATATACCATAGATGGGAATCCCGTCAGCAGTCTGAGTGCCGACTTCAGGATGGTCATCCAGGTCAAAGGCCATGATAATCTTCATCTTGTTGCGCTCGTGGAAGCGGTAGTGGAGAAGGGCGTGCCCCATATTACCAATCCCAACCAACATAACATTGGTGATGGAGTTATCATTTAGGAGATCAGCAAAAAAATTCATCAATTTTTTGACATCGTAACCAAAACCACGACGACCTAGTTCACCAAAATAGGAAAAATCCCGACGAACGGTCGCAGAATCAATACCGATAGCCTCTGCAATTTGCTTGGAGTTGGCACGTTCGATTTTTTCTGCATGAAATCTCTTGAAAATTCGATAGTAAAGAGAGAGTCTTTTTGCTGTTGCTTTTGGAATAGCAGACTGTTTATCTTTCACAAAATCACAACCTTTCTATTCTTCTATTTTATAGAAACATTGTGAAAAAATCAACAAAAATAAGAAAAAACTAAGAAATTTCTTAGTTTTTATCTGAAAAATGAGCTTGTGATAGAAAACGGTAAAGGTCGCCAACTAATCCTTGATAAATCACCTTATCATTCAGCGTTAAGGAGCTGATTAGGAGAGTATCAGGTAGGGTCACACAGCCTGATAGAGATAACATGAGCTCTTCGTAATCCTTATATTCAAGTGTACGTTCTACGTGATAGTTATCTTGATAGGTAAGTCGATACATAGTCAATTATCTTTCTTCTTTAGTGAAGATACCGCGTTCTACTAAACTGTCCATGAGGAAGTAGAATTTCTCCTGATGAATGTGATGGTCTTCTGATTTAAAGATATTCACCAAACGAAGGCCAGACTTGTCAGTGATGTTGAGTTTAGCACCTGTAAGGTCTTTGTTGATGATGATTTTTAGCTTGAAACCTTCACCGCTGTTGGGTACTTTCTCAAGTAAACGAGTCAGTTCGTAGTTTCCAACTTTTGTTTCAAAGAAAGTATTGTCTTTCAGTGTGAACTTTTTGACAGTTGGGCTAAGTGTGTAGTCGTAGCGGCAGTTTTGTAGTTTAATGGTTTTTTCGAATGCCATTAGTTTAATCTCCTATAATATTTTTTAAGGTTTGTGCGAGTTGTTTCAGTTCTTCCTCAGTATTAAGAGGAGAGAGACTGATACGGACAGATTCTTTCAATCGATGTGAATCTGGTCCATAAAATGCTTCAAGCACATGACTGGTTTGCACAATACCAGCAGTACAAGCCGAACCGGTAGAAATTGAAATTCCTTCAAGATCTAACCGAAGTAAAAGTAAATCATTTTTCTGACCAGGAAAACCGATATTTAAAACATAAGGCAGTTGGTCTTGACTTTCATTGAGATAGTAGTCTAAATCAGCAATCTCTTCTAGAAAAACTGTTTTAAGGGAACTTAGTTTTTGGTAGTGCTCAACTTGGTCATTTAAATCCTCTTTGAGAGCAGCGACCATGCCTACAATGGCAGCGAGATTTTCTGTTCCAGCACGTTTCTTTTGTTCTTGGTCTCCACCGTGAAGGTAGGAATCAAAGTCCTCGGAAGAGGTGTAAAGAAAGCCGACTCCTTTTGGTCCATGGAATTTGTGGGCAGAAGCGCTGAGGAAATCAATTCCTAACTCCTCTGGATGGATAGGAATTTTCCCAATAGCTTGAACAGCATCTACATGATATGCAGCAGGATGATCTTTTAAAATACGTCCAATCTCAGCGATAGGTAAGAGACTTCCTGTTTCATTATTAGCATACATGGTGGAAACGAGAATGGTATCGTCACGTAAGGCTTTTTGAATTTGCTGGGCAGTTATTTCTTGATTTACTGGTTGGATGATGGTCGCTTCAAAACCAAAATGTTGTACCAGATAATCGATAGTCTCAAGCACAGAATGGTGTTCAATAGCTGTCGTGATGATATGTTTTCCACGATTTTGATGACGGAGACAATAGCCGATAATGGCTGTATTGTTACTTTCTGTACCGCCAGATGTAAAAAAGATATGTTGAGGTTTGGTTCCTAGTAAGAGGGCTAAGTCCTGACGAGCTTCTCGCAAGAGTTTGCCAGCCTGCCGACCATGACTATGAATACTAGAAGGATTACCATGAGTTTCTTGCATGACCTTGGTCATTTCAGAAATAGCTACTGCTGACATAGGAGTCGTAGCAGCATTGTCCAAATAAATCAAAGAATCACCTTATTTCTTTTTGTTGTAAGCAAAGAGTGGGCTGACTGGTTTTCTTTCATGGATGCGGACGATAGCATCACCAATTAATTCGCTAGCAGTAATGTAACATACATTTTCTGGAGTTCTTTCTTTGGTTGCTACTGAGTCCGTCACGAGGATTTCTTTGATGTTTGTAGCGTCAAGAAGATCTGCGGCACCTTCAACAAATAAACCGTGACTGGATACTGCATAAATCTCAGTTGCGCCTTCACGTTCAACGATTTTGGCTGCTTCAGAGAATGTACGACCAGTATTTAGGATGTCGTCAATCAAGATAGCCTTTTTGCCTTCAACATCCCCAATGATATAGCCTTCGTTACGATCAGAATCATCTTGGGCGTAGTCAATGATAGCGATAGGAGCATCAAGGTATTCAGCCAAACTACGTGCACGTTTAACACCAGAGTTCTTTGGACTAACAACAACAACATCAGAGCCAAGAAGTCCTTTATCACAGTAGTGCTTAGCAAATAGAGGAACAGTATAAAGATTATCTACAGGAATGTCAAAGAAACCTTGGACCTGAACAGCATGGAGGTCAAGCGTTAGAACACGGCTTACACCAGCTTTGACAAGCATATTGGCAACTAGTTTTGCAGTGAGGGGTTCGCGAGAAGAAGCGATACGATCTTGACGCGCATAACCAAAGTAAGGAAGGACAACGTTGATACTATGAGCACTTGCACGTACACAAGCATCAACCATGATTAATAATTCCATCAAGTGGTTGCTAACGGGGTAGCTGGTTGACTGGATGATGTAAACATCGTAACCACGGACACTTTCTTCGATGTTGACCTGGATTTCTCCGTCAGAAAATTGACGAGAGGATAATTTCCCGAGAGGTACACCAACTGTATCCGCAATCTTTTGAGCGATTTCATGGTTAGAGTTTAGGGTGAAAAGTTTCATGTTGTTTCTATCTGACATTATAGACCGTCCTCTGTAAACTTTGTGAATCTTCTTTGCGAAAGTTTTGTTTTTCAAAGCCAGATTCTTTTATTTTTATCTTTTCTATTTTACCAAAAAAAGGAGATTATTTCAGCATTTTTTCATGCTTTTAATAAAACGAATTAATTTTGATGGAGCTTTCTGATAAGTTATCTGATTTTCATCTAAAAATCTCTGAAAATCTTCTTTCCCTTTTTCATGGTCGGTGACTTCAAGCTCGAGTTCATAGTCCGTCTGGTCAAAGTAGTGACTTTCATCTAAGGCCATTAAGCCAATTCCTGTTTTCGTTTCGTAACGAAGAGTTGAAAGGCAGCCTAGAACAAACCAGTCATGACTTTCGATGCCAATCTTAGAGAGCTTCTCTAGAACGAGCCCTTGAGGTAGTTTTTGTTTTTCTAGGTATGATTCAGCTTCTGGAAGAGTTAGTTTCTGATTGTATTCCATATTTCCTACAGTTTGAGGCACTTTCAAGGTCAATTCCGCCCAATCTGAAAAGGTGCGAATGCGCATGGCAACCTTCTTTTCACGCAATTGGAAATCTGGTGTGTCAATGTAGTAGTTCTTCTGAAGAACGGGTTGGATATGGGAAAACTGTTTTTTTAGATGATCATATTCCTCTTTTTTCAGAAGTGTTTTCAATTCTATTTCTAAATGTTTCATTTTTTCAACCTTTTCTATATCTTTGAAAGCGATTTATGGTATAATGGACAATGTATTTATTGTATACGAATGTACTGAAAAAATCAAAGATTTTCGACAGAGCAATCAAACATTACAAGGGAGAAAGTATGACCATAGAATGGGAAGAATTTTTAGATCCTTACATTCAGGCTGTTGGTGAATTGAAGATCAAACTTCGGGGAATTCGCAAACAGTATCGTAAGCAAAACAAGCATTCTCCGATTGAGTTTGTAACGGGTCGGGTAAAACCGATTGAAAGTATCAAAGAAAAAATGGCTCGTCGAGGAATTACTTATGCAAGTCTAGAACATGATCTGCAAGATATTGCGGGTTTACGTGTCATGGTTCAGTTTGTTGATGACGTTAAAGAGGTAGTTGAGATTCTACGTAAACGCCAAGATATGAGAGTCGTTCAGGAACGAGACTATATCACTCATCGTAAGGCTTCGGGCTATCGTTCTTATCACGTGGTTGTTGAGTACACGGTTGATACGATCAACGGAGCGAAGACGATTTTGGCGGAAATTCAAATACGGACTTTAGCCATGAATTTCTGGGCCACAATTGAACACTCGCTCAATTATAAATACCAGGGCGATTTTCCAGAAGAAATCAGGAAAAGACTGGAAATCACTGCCAAAATAGCCTATCAACTAGATGAAGAAATGGGTAAGATTCGTGATGATATCCAGGAAGCGCAGGCTCTCTTTGATCCATTGAGCAGAAAATTAAACGATGGTGTAGGAAATAGTGACGATACAGATGAAGAATACAGGTAAACGAGTTGACCTCATAGCAAATAGAAAACCTCAGAGTCAGAAGGTTTTGCATGAGCTGAGGGAAAAACTAAAGAAACAACATTTTATACTGAACGATACCAATCCTGATATCGTCATTTCCATTGGTGGCGACGGGATGCTTTTGTCTGCCTTTCACAAGTATGAGAATCAGTTAGACAAGGTTCGATTTGTAGGTGTTCATACAGGGCATTTGGGATTTTACACAGATTATCGTGATTTTGAGTTGGATCAATTGGTGACCAATCTTTTACTAGACACTGGTGCCAAAGTTTCCTATCCAGTCTTGAATGTTAAGGTAACGCTTGAAAATGGGGAAGTGAAAATCTTCCGTGCTTTAAATGAAGCCAGTATCCGTCGATCAGACCGGACCATGGTTGCGGATATTATCATTAACCACGTTCCGTTCGAGAGATTTCGTGGAGATGGAGTGACTGTTTCAACGCCGACGGGAAGTACTGCCTACAACAAGTCCTTGGGTGGAGCTGTCTTGCATCCTACCATTGAAGCCTTGCAGTTGACGGAGATAGCGAGTCTTAACAACCGAGTCTATCGTACTTTGGGATCATCGATCATTATTCCCAAAAAAGATAAGATTGAACTTTTGCCGACACGCAATGATTACCACACGATATCAGTCGATAACAGCGTCTATTCATTCCGTAATATAGAACGGATTGAGTATCAAATTGACCATCATAAGATTCACTTCGTAGCGACTCCAAGCCACACTAGTTTCTGGAATCGTGTCAAAGATGCCTTCATCGGCGAGGTGGATGAATGAGGTTCGAATTTATCGCAGATGAGCATGTCAAAGTCAAGACCTTCCTCAAGAAACACGAGGTTTCTAAGGGACTTTTGGCTAAGATTAAGTTTCGAGGTGGGGCTATTTTGGTCAATGGCCAACCTCAAAATGCAATCCATCTCTTAGATATTGGAGATAGGGTGACTATTGATATTCCAGCGGAGGAAGGCTTTGAAACGTTGGAAGCAATTGAGCGTCCACTGGATATTCTCTATGAGGATGACCATTTTCTGGTTTTGAATAAGCCTTATGGAGTGGCTTCCATCCCCAGTGTCAATCACTCCAATACCGTTGCTAATTTTATCAAGGGCTACTATGTCAAGCAAAACTATGAAAACCAGCAAGTTCACATCGTGACTAGGCTTGATAGAGATACATCTGGTTTGATGCTTTTTGCCAAGCACGGCTACGCTCATGCACGTTTAGACAAGCAACTGCAACGAAAGTCTATCGAGAAACGCTACTTTGCTTTGGTTAAAGGAGCTGGTGTCTTGGAGCCTGAAGGGGAGATTATCGCCCCGATTGCGCGTGATGAAGATTCCATTATCACGAGACGGGTTGCAAAAGGTGGGAAATACGCCCATACATCTTACAAAGTTGTCGCGTCTTATGGAAATATTCACCTAGTTGATATTCGCCTGCATACTGGACGAACTCATCAGATCCGAGTGCATTTTTCTCATATCGGTTTTCCTTTGTTGGGAGACGATTTGTATGGTGGTAGTCTGGATGATGGTATCCAACGTCAGGCTCTGCATTGCCATTATTTATCTTTTTATCATCCTTTTCTAGAGCAAGATTTGCAATTAGAAAGCCCCTTACCGGATGATTTCAGCAATCTTATTACTCAGTTATCAACTAATACTCTTTAAAAATTGTTTGGAGTATAATTTATTTTCTTAAAGGAGAAAACTCATGGAAGTTTTTGAAAGTCTCAAAGCCAACCTAGTTGGCAAAAATGCTCGTATCGTTCTCCCTGAAGGGGAAGAGCCACGTATTCTTCAAGCGACAAAACGCTTGGTAAAAGAAACAGAAGTGATTCCTGTTTTGCTCGGAAACCCTGAAAAAATTAAAATTTATCTCGAAATCGAAGGGATCATGGATGGTTATGAAGTGATTGATCCCCAACATTATCCTCAATTTGAAGAAATGGTTGCTGCCTTGGTAGAGCGTCGTAAGGGCAAAATGACTGAAGAAGAAGCGCGCAAAGTTTTGGTTGATGATGTCAACTACTTTGGTGTGATGCTAGTCTACTTGGGCTTGGTTGACGGTATGGTATCTGGTGCGATTCACTCAACTGCTTCAACAGTTCGCCCAGCCCTACAAATCATTAAAACTCGTCCAAATGTAACTCGTACGTCAGGTGCCTTCCTCATGGTTCGTGGTACGGAACGTTATCTATTTGGAGACTGTGCAATTAACATCAATCCAGATGCAGAAGCCTTGGCTGAAATTGCTATCAACTCAGCAATCACAGCTAAAATGTTTGGTATTGAGCCTAAAATTGCTATGCTAAGTTATTCTACTAAAGGTTCAGGCTTTGGTGAAAGTGTTGATAAGGTAGTGGAAGCTACTAAAATTGCTCACGACTTGCGCCCTGACCTTGAGATTGATGGTGAATTGCAATTTGACGCTGCCTTTGTTCCTGAAACTGCAGCTCTAAAAGCTCCAGGAAGTAACGTAGCTGGTCAAGCAAATGTCTTTATCTTCCCAGGTATCGAAGCAGGAAATATCGGTTACAAGATGGCTGAGCGCCTTGGTGGTTTTGCGGCTGTCGGACCTGTTTTACAAGGTTTGAACAAACCTGTTAACGACCTTTCTCGTGGATGTAATGCAGATGATGTGTACAAGTTGACTCTTATCACAGCAGCTCAAGCAGTTCATCAATAAGATTTAGTCCTCTTTCCCATGGGAAGAGGCTTTTTAGTACTGAGAAAAGGACAGTTAGAAGCTTCTATGTTATACTAGATATATGTTAGATTTGAAAGAATACGGTATCGTCATGTGGCCGGAGGAGAAGATTATTTCTTTTCGTGAAAAACTCCTCAACTGGTATGATGAAAACAAGCGAGATTTGCCTTGGCGGAGAAGTAAAAATCCTTATCACATCTGGGTATCTGAAATCATGCTTCAGCAGACCAGAGTGGATACAGTTATTCCATACTACGAACGATTCTTGGACTGGTTTCCAACTGTTGAAAGTCTGGCGAATGCCCCTGAAGAGCGTCTGCTGAAGGCTTGGGAGGGATTGGGCTATTATTCACGAGTGCGCAATATTCAGGCTGCAGCTCAGCAGATTATGACTGACTTTGGGGGGCAATTTCCAAATACCTATGAAGGAATATCTTGCCTGAAAGGGATTGGCCCTTACACTGCGGGAGCTATTTCCAGTATCGCTTTTAATTTGCCTGAGCCAGCGGTTGATGGCAATGTCATGCGGGTTTTGGCACGCTTGTTTGAGGTTAATCATGATATCGGAGTTCCCAGCAATCGCAAAATTTTTCAGGCAATGATGGAAATCTTGATTGACCCGAAACGACCAGGTGACTTTAACCAAGCTCTGATGGATTTAGGGTCTGACATAGAGGCTCCAGTTAACCCTCGACCAGAAGAAAGCCCTGTTAAGGACTTTAGCGCAGCCTATCAGAATGGCACCATGGGTCGTTATCCGATTAAAGAACCCAAGAAAAAGCCTCTCCCAATTTATCTCAAGGCTTTAGTTGTACGCAATGACCGTGGTCAATATCTACTTGAGAAAAATGAAAGCGAGAAACTACTAGCCGGTTTTTGGCACTTCCCCTTGATCGAAGTTGATGATTTCTCAAGTGATGACGTTCAGCTAGATCTCTTTTCACAAGTCAAAGAGGAAAGCAGAGCATTTGGACCAAGCCCTCAAGAAAACTTTGAGCAGGATTATGATTTAGAAGTGAATTGGTCCCAGCAAGTATTTGACCAGGTCAAGCATGTATTTAGTCATCGGAAATGGCATATTCAAATCCTAGCTGGTCAGGTGACAGAAACAAAGCAGTTTTCGGACAGAGAAATTCGTTGGGTTTCTCCTCAGGAGTTTTCTGATTATCCACTTGCGAAACCTCAACAAAAAATTTGGCAGGCTTATAAAACAAGTTTTGAAGATGAAGGCTTACAGTAGCCATTTGTGCCTTCTTTGCATTTTTTTGTTATAATAGATAGAGAAAAGGTGATAAAATGAAAAAAATATTAATTGTAGATGATGAGAAACCAATCTCAGATATTATTAAGTTTAATATGGCCAAGGAAGGTTATGAAGTTGTAACAGCCTTCAATGGTCGTGAGGCAATCGAGCTATTTGAAGCTGAGCAACCAGATATTATTATCCTCGACTTAATGCTACCTGAAATTGATGGTTTAGAAGTTGCTAAAGCTATTCGTAAGACTAGTAGCGTGCCGATTATCATGCTATCAGCTAAGGATAGCGAGTTTGACAAGGTTATTGGTTTAGAGTTAGGTGCAGATGATTATGTTACAAAACCTTTCTCAAACCGTGAGTTGCAGGCTCGTGTCAAGGCTCTGCTTCGTCGTACAGACCTGGTTTCTGTGGATAGCCAAGAGTCTGATGAGAAGAAAACGCAGCCTTTACAAATTGGTGATTTGGAAATCGTTCCAGATGCTTACGTGGCTAAGAAATATGGTGAGGAATTAGATTTAACCCACCGTGAGTTTGAACTCTTGTATCACTTGGCCTCTCATATTGGACAAGTGATTACACGTGAACACTTGCTTGAGACTGTATGGGGTTATGACTATTTTGGTGATGTTCGTACTGTGGACGTGACCATTAGACGCTTGCGTGAGAAAATAGAAGACACTCCAAGTCGTCCAGAGTACATTCTCACACGTCGTGGTGTTGGATACTATATGAGAAATAATGATTGAAGATATTAGACAAACTATTCTGACCAGCGATTTTATCTTTATCCTGATTTTACTTGGCTTTATCCTGGTGGTGACCTTGCTCTTACTGGAAAATCGTCGGGATAATATCCGTCTGAAGGAGATAAATCAAAAGGTTAAGGACTTGATTGCAGGTGATTATTCTCAAGTTTTGGACTTGCAAGGAAGTACAGAAATCACCAATATCACCAATAATCTGAACGATTTGTCAGAAGTTATTCGTTTGACCCAAGAAAATCTGGAACAAGAGAGTAAACGATTGAACAGTATTCTTTCTTATATGACAGATGGCGTTCTTGCAACCAATCGCCGTGGCCAGATTACCATGATCAACGATATGGCCAAGAAACAGCTCGGTGTGCAGAAAGAAGATGTTCTGAATAAAAGCATCCTCGAATTGCTTAAGATAGAAGATGAGTATGAGCTGCGTGACCTGATTACACAGATTCCTGAGTTGACGATTGACTCCCAGGATGTGAATGGTGAATACCTAAGCCTTCGTGTACGTTTTGCTCTGGTTCGTCGTGAGTCAGGTTTCATCTCTGGTTTGGTTGCCGTTTTACATGATACGACCGAGCAGGAGAAGGAAGAGCGTGAGCGAAGACTCTTTGTTTCGAACGTGAGTCACGAGTTGCGAACTCCTTTGACCAGTGTTAAATCTTATCTTGAAGCCTTGGACGAGGGAGCCCTGTATGATCCTGTTGCTCCTGATTTTATCAAGGTTTCACTCGATGAAACCAACCGTATGATGCGGATGGTAACAGATCTCTTGCATCTCTCTCGTATTGATAATGCGACAAGTCAGCTAGATGTTGAATTGATTAATTTTACAGCATTCATCACCTTTATTCTCAACCGCTTTGATAAGATGAGAAGTCAGGATGACGAGAAAAAATATGAGCTTGTTAGAGATTACCCTATTAACTCAGTTTGGATCGAGATTGATACCGATAAGATGACTCAGGTGATTGATAATATTCTTAACAATGCTATCAAGTACTCACCAGATGGTGGGAAAATTACTGTCAGCATGAAAACTACGGATGACCAGATGATCTTGTCAATTTCTGACCAAGGTCTTGGGATTCCAAAACAAGATTTACCGAAGATTTTCGACCGTTTTTATCGTGTGGATCGTGCAAGGAGTCGTGCTCAAGGTGGAACTGGTCTGGGTCTGGCTATCGCGAAAGAAATCATCAAACAACACAATGGCTTTATTTGGGCAAAAAGCGAATACGGTAAGGGCTCAACCTTTACCATAGTGCTCCCTTATGATAAGGATGCCGTAAAAGAAGAAATATGGGAGGACGAAATAGAAGACTAGAATGAGTGAAAAAGGCTTTAAATACAGTATTTTAGCATCAGGTTCCAGTGGAAATTCCTTTTATCTGGAAACGCCAAAAAAGAAAATCTTAGTGGATGCAGGCTTGTCTGGTAAGAAAATTACCAGTCTCTTGAGTGAAATCAATCGTAAGCCTGAAGATTTGGATGCGATTTTGATTACGCATGAACACTCGGATCATATCCATGGAGTGGGAGTTCTAGCTCGTAAATATGGTATGGACCTTTACGCCAATGAAAAAACTTGGCAGGCTATGGAAAATAGCAAGTACCTCGGTAAGGTGGATTCATCGCAGAAACACATTTTTGAAATGGGAAAAACCAAAACTTTTGGCGATATCGACATCGAGAGTTTTGGTGTTAGCCATGATGCAGTAGCACCCCAGTTTTACCGATTTATGAAAGACGACAAGAGCTTCGTCATGTTGACCGATACAGGTTATGTTAGTGATCGTATGGCTGGGATTGTCGAAAATGCTGACGGTTATCTCATCGAGTCCAACCACGACGTAGAAATCTTGCGAGCAGGATCTTATGCTTGGCGACTCAAACAACGAATCCTATCGGATCTCGGTCACCTTTCCAACGAGGACGGTGCTGAAGCCATGATTCGTGCAATGGGAAATCGGACTAAGAAAATCTATCTTGGGCATTTATCGAAAGAGAACAATATCAAGGAGCTGGCTCATATGACTATGGTCAATCAGTTAGCCCAGGCTGATCTGGGAGTCGGAGTAGACTTTAAGGTTTATGATACCTCACCAGATACTGCAACACCATTAACAGATATATAAAAAAGAAGGCGAGTGCCTTCTTTTGTTTTGTACTTTATCAGGGTTTTAGTGTGGTATAATGATAAAAATAACTAAAGGAGTAGTAGTGTGAAGAGAAAATGGTTATTAAAGGATTACTATGACACAACGATTATCATTCTTGCATTGATATCCGTTGTCCTTGTTTTGCTTGGATTTGCTGAGATGATTGATTTGGATAATCCACCCTATAGTATTATTGACTTACTACTTTGGTTTATCTTTGCGGTGGATTATGGTTGGCGGTTTTTTTCAAGTAAAGAAAAATGGAGATTTATACTTGAAAATATCTTCGATTTGCTAGCTATCCTTCCTTTGAATGCTATTTTTACAGTATTTCGCTTAGGGCGTATCTTCCGCTTAACAAGGCTGACAAAATTACTGAAACTAACTCGTCTTTTAAGAGTCGTTGGATTGACTGGCAAGTTGGAAAAAAAGGTTGGAAAACTCTTACGAACAAATGGCTTACTTTATATTTTCTATCTCAATTCCTTTATTGTACTGGTAGGTAGTTCAATTTTATCTGTTGTTGAAGAAAAATCATTCTCAGATAGTCTTTGGTGGGCGCTTGTGACTGTAACGACTGTTGGTTATGGAGATATTGTTCCTGCGTCGATTTTTGGAAAGTGGTTAGCTGTTTTACTAATGCTTGTTGGTATTGGCACAATAGGGATGTTAACGAGTGCCTTGACAAACTTTTTTGTAAAGGATAATCCAGATGAGCAGATAAAGCTTGATAAACTCCAAGACGAATTAATAACTCAAAGGATATTACTAGAGAAACAATCTGAAAAGATAGAAGAACTGCATAGAATGATGCAAGTCTTGCTTGAAAAAAAGTAATTTAGACCATACAAAAACCACTCGACGAGTGGTTTTTTTACAATCCTGCAAATTCTTTGATTTCTTGTGCTGACATTGAAGAGTCGCAACGGACCTTGATTTGTCCATCTGCAACGTGGACAAAACCTGGCACAGTTGGAATTCCATAACGTGAGCGGAATTCTTGCAATTCATTGAGTTGACTTGGTTCTTCACTGTTGATGAAGTAGATGTGGGCTTTAGTTTCAGCTACGACACCTGCCAATGTGCCTGCAAATTTACGGCAGTAAGGGCAAGTTTTGCGACCAATAAAGAAGATTGCAGTTTCTTTTTTATCAAGAGCTTCTTGCGCACGCGCAACTGTAGTGACTTCAAGGTCTTTGATGTTTTCTAAAAATTGTTCCATGAGATTACCTCGCTTTCATTGATAAGTCTAGTATGCCATAAAGTTTCTAAAAATGCTTAGATTTGATACGAAAAAAAGATGAGATTGGTTGGTCTCATCTTTTATAATTTCTTATTTTACAAACGCATTGATTTCCGCTTCGATGTTAGCGATTTTAGCTTGTGATTCTTCGTTGGTTTCACCTACAACTGCAATGTAGAACTTGATTTTTGGTTCAGTACCTGAAGGGCGAACTGCAATCCATGAACCGTCAGCAAGTGTATATTTCAAAACATCACTTGGAGGAGTTGTCAAGTTTGTAACAGTTCCGTCAGCAGCAGTAGCAGTTTGAGCCTTGAAGTCTTCTACGACAGTGATATCTGTTGCGTTCCATTCTTTTGGAGCATTGTTACGGAACTTAGCCATGATTTCCTTGATTTGTTCTGCACCATCAACACCAGAAAGGGTAACAGAGATAGTCTTTTCAGCGTAGTAGCCGTATTCTTTGTAGATTTCTTCGATACCGTCAGCAAGTGTCAAACCACGTGAACGATAGTAGGCAGCAAGTTCAGCAACGACAAGAACGGCTTGGATTGCATCTTTATCACGTACAAATGGTTTGATCAAGTAACCGAAGCTTTCTTCAAATCCCATCATGTAAGTGTGATTGTGTTTTTCTTCGAATTCTTGGATTTTTTCAGCGATAAATTTGAAACCTGTCAAAACGTTGAACATAGTTGCGCCGTAGCTTTCAGCAATCTTCGTTACCAAGTCAGTTGATACGATTGATTTGCAGAGAGCAGCATTTTCAGGAAGAGTTCCAGCATTTTTGTGGGCTTCCAAGATGTATTTAGCCATGATAGCGCCGATTTGGTTACCTGAAAGGTTGAGGTAGCTTCCATCTTTTTGAAGAACTTCAACACCAACACGGTCAGCGTCAGGGTCAGTTGCAACAAGCACATCTGCACCAACTTGACGACCAAGTTCTTCAGCAAGGGCGAAGGCTGCTTGGCTTTCTGGGTTTGGAGATTTTACAGTTGAGAAGTCAGGATCAGCAGTTGCTTGTGCTTCAACAACTTGAACAGAGTCAAATCCTGCTTGAGCAAGAGCACGACGAGCCAACATTTCACCCGTACCATGAAGTGGTGTGTAGACAATCTTCATGTCTTTACCGAATTCTTCAATCAAGGTTGGGTTGATGTTTACGTCCTTAACTTCTTTAAGGTATTCTGCATCAACAGCTTCGCCGATAACTTCAATCAAGCCAGAAGCTTTTTCAGCTTCGACATCAGCAACTTCCACAGCGAATGGATTTTCGATTGCACGAATATAAGTAGTCAAAGCGTCCGCGTCATGTGGAGGCATTTGTCCACCGTCTTCTCCATAAACCTTGTAACCGTTAAATGGAGCAGGATTGTGACTGGCAGTAATCATGATACCTGCAAAACAGTTGAGGTGACGAACTGCAAATGAGAGTTCTGGAGTTGGACGGAGGCTTTCAAATACGTAAGATTTGATACCGTGTTTAGCAAGAACTGCCGCAGATTCAAAGGCAAACTCAGGTGAGAAGTGACGGCTATCGTAGGCAATTGCCACACCACGTTCTTTTTCATTTCCACCTTTTGACTCAATCAAACGAGCCAAACCTTCAGTCGCTTGACGGACAACATAGATATTGATACGGTTAGTACCAGCTCCAATCAATCCACGCATACCAGCAGTACCAAATTCAAGATTGGTATAGAAGGCGTCTTCCTTTGTCTTTTCGTCCATGTTTTCCAAATCTTGACGAAGGTAGTCTGGAAGTTCAGCAAAATCAAGCCATTTTTGATAGTTTTCTTGGTAAGTCATTGAGCGTCTCCTTTATTGTAAATTGTTTTAATCGGTTTCATTATACCATGATTTAGGATTTTAGTAAAACGGTAGCATAGGCGCTATTAATCGAATCGAGCTTTTTTCAATTCCCTAAAAAAGGATAAACAAGAGTTTATAACTAAACGGTTTCAGATTGAATTCCTAATAAATTTAGAAAAATATATAGAAAAAGTTTTCAAAGAAAGAACGTGACTTCCTATTGATTCTCTAAGATGATGCTTCTATACTTAAAATAATTTTTTGGAAAATTTTAAGCTATTATTCTATAATTTTAAGTTTTTTTTAAAAGGTTCGGTTTCTATTTTGAATTTTATTATCGCTATGGTAGAATATAGTAAATAATAAAAGGAGATATTCTATTATGAAAAAAATTCTTAAGCATTCTGCTTTGCTGGTATCAGCTTTAGCACTTGTTGCTTGTGGATCAACAAAGAAGGCAAGCGACAATGGTACTGCCTCAAACTCCAACTTTGAAGTATCTGTTAAAGATGGGATGTTTGTATTGCCTAAAGATGAAGATTCATCTTCAAGCTACCTTGCTCTTCAAGTAGAAATCAAAAACAACCGTGATAAAAAGTTCAGTTTCACTAGCCGTGATATCACCCTTTACAATGAAAAGGATGAAAAATTAGAACCAATTCAAATCTATGAAAGCGACAGCAAAACTAAATTCATGTCTTATGGAGATAGTATCTCTAAAGGTAAGAGTGTAGCTGGTTATGTTGTTTATGAAGTAGACAAAGATGCTAAATATGAGCTTCATTTTGCACCTAGCTTCTACGAAGACATCAAAGAGGACTCTAAAAAGAATAACGACGTAGCTATCAAAGTTGATCCAAGCCAATACGAGGATCACATTGATGAAGCTAAAGAAGTAATGAAGAAATATGTTGATGCCGTTTACCTTAATGGAGAAAGCTCTGGTGGCGGAACCAACCTAAGCACATCTGATAACAAGGCTCAAATCGTATCCCTTGCTGATGATAAAAAATCTTCTGATGGTGATGCTGAATTTACAAACGATGTGAAGGCTGATAGAGAAGAATTTATCAAGAAATTTGTAGAATCATTCGGAAAAGGTTTCTATAACTACAAACCTTCAGATGCCGAGCTTCGTACATTTGCTGAGGCGTATATCAAAGCAAACTCTAAACGAGCAAAAATTGATTACAAAGTTAAAACATACTTGCCTGATTACGCTGTTATCTATGTAAGACCTGAAACGATTGACTTGGACAACTTGAATGTCTATGAATTGAGCAGTAAATTCTATGATGAAAACAAAGGTAAGTACAGCAGCTACTCAGAGGCTATGAAAGCCGGTGAGAAGTACATCTTAGAAAACGCACCAAGCCAATTTGAATCTACTCCTCTAGATACTAGTGATAGTATGAGAAAAGAGGGATATGAAATCAAAATGACGAAGAAAGATGGTAAATGGACCATTGATACCTCTTCTAAGAATTACGACTTAAACGATATGGCTCGCACATTCCGTGGAGGCATTGGATATTAAGCTAAAAAGTTCGAGTGTTAACTCGAACTTTTTTCATTGCAATTGTCTAAAATTGAAAAAGATAGTAAAATAGAGTTATGATTATTTTACAAGCCAATAAAATTGAACGTTCTTTTGCAGGAGAGGTTCTTTTTGATAATATCAATCTGCAGGTAGATGAACGCGATCGGATTGCCCTCGTTGGAAAAAATGGGGCAGGAAAGTCTACTCTTTTGAAGATTTTAGTTGGAGAAGAGGAGCCAACTAGAGGAGAAATCAATAAGAATAAAGACATCTCTCTTTCCTACCTAGCCCAAGACAGCCGATTTGAGTCTGAGAATACCATTTACGACGAAATGCTCCATGTCTTTGATGATTTACGGCGTACGGAGAAACAACTGCGTCAGATGGAGTTGGAGATGGGTGAAAAGTCTGGTGCTGAGTTGGATAAACTGATGGCGGATTATGACCGTTTGTCAGAAAATTTCCGTCAAGCAGGTGGCTTCACCTACGAAGCAGATATCCGCGCTATCTTGAATGGTTTCAAGTTTGACGAGTCTATGTGGCAGATGAAAATTGCTGAGCTTTCAGGTGGTCAAAATACTCGTCTGGCTCTGGCCAAAATGCTCCTTGAAAAACCAAATCTCTTGGTCTTAGACGAGCCGACCAACCACTTGGATATTGAAACCATTGCCTGGTTGGAAAATTACCTAGTCAACTACAGTGGCGCTCTCATCATTGTTAGTCACGACCGTTATTTCTTGGACAGGGTTGCAACAATAACGCTCGATTTGACCAAGCATTCTTTGGATCGCTATGTGGGGAATTACTCTTGTTTTGTTGAGCAAAAAGAGCAAAAACTGGCAACCGAAGCTAAAAATTATGAAAAACAACAGAAGGAAATCGCTGCTCTGGAAGATTTTGTTAATCGCAATCTAGTAAGAGCTTCGACAACTAAGAGAGCCCAATCTCGTCGCAAACAACTGGAAAAAATGGAGCGCTTGGATAAGCCTGAATCTGGGAAGAAATCAGCTAATATGACTTTCCAGTCTGAAAAAACATCTGGTAATGTTGTCCTAACAGTTGAAAATGCAGCCATTGGTTATGATGGAGAAATACTCTCTGAGCCAATCAATCTGGACCTTCGTAAAATGAATGCTGTTGCCATCGTTGGACCAAACGGCATCGGGAAGTCAACCTTTATCAAGTCTATTGTGGATCAGATTCCCTTTATCAAAGGAGAGAAGCGTTTTGGAGCAAATGTTGAGGTTGGTTACTATGACCAGACTCAAAGCAAGTTAACACCTAATAATAGTGTTCTGGATGAACTTTGGAATGACTTTAAATTAACACCAGAGGTTGAAATCCGTAATCGCCTTGGAGCCTTCCTTTTCTCAGGAGATGATGTTAAGAAATCAGTTGGCATGCTGTCTGGTGGTGAACGCGCTCGTTTGTTACTTGCCAAACTTTCTATGGAAAACAACAACTTTTTAATTCTTGATGAGCCGACCAACCACTTGGATATTGACAGCAAGGAAGTGCTAGAAAATGCCTTGATAGACTTTGACGGAACCCTTCTTTTCGTCAGTCATGACCGTTACTTTATTAATCGCGTAGCAACTCATATACTGGAATTATCTGAAAATGGTTCGACTCTCTATCTAGGAGATTACGACTACTATGTTGAGAAGAAGGCAGAATTAGAAGTGAGTCGAGCTGAGGAACCTTTTACTAGCAATCAAGCAAAAGAAGCAAGTCCTGTTAATGACTACCAAGCTCAGAAAGAAAGTCAGAAAGAAGTCCGCAAGCTCATGCGACAAATTGAAAACTTGGAGGCTGAAATCGAAGAGCTAGAAAGTCAAAGCCAAACTATCTCTGAACAAATGTTGGAAACCAACGATGCTGAAAAACTCATGGAATTGCAGACTGAACTGGACAAAATCAACCATCGTCAGGAAGCGGCTATGCTTGAGTGGGAAGAATTATCGGAGCAGTTGTAAGAAATTTTCTTATTTTTTGATAATCTTGTTATATTTTCAGCCCTTCTCCATTGTGAGGAGGGCTTGGTTTGTGGTAAAATGGTTTTATGAATAAAAGAATGAATGAGTTAGTTGCCTTACTCAACCGCTATGCGAGCGAGTACTATACGAGTGACAATCCTTCGGTTTCAGATAGCGAGTACGATCGCCTCTACCGAGAGTTGGTCGAGTTGGAAGCTGCCTATCCAGATCAAGTTTTAGCAGACAGTCCAACCCATCGTGTTGGTGGTAAGGTTTTAGATGGTTTTGAAAAATACAGTCATCAGTATCCTCTTTATAGTTTGCAGGATGCTTTTTCACGTGAAGAGTTAGAAGCTTTTGATGCGCGTGTTCGCAAGGAGTTACCCCATCCCACTTATATTTGTGAGTTGAAAATTGATGGTTTGTCTATCTCTCTTACGTATGAAAAGGGAATTTTGGTAGTCGGTGCGACACGTGGGGATGGTTCTGTTGGTGAAAATATCACCGAAAACCTCAAGCGTGTTAAGGACATTCCTTTGACCTTGCCAGAAGAACTTGATATCACTGTTCGTGGAGAGTGTTACATGCCACGCGCTTCCTTTGATCAGGTCAACCAAGCCCGCCAAGAAAATGGGGAGCCTGAATTTGCTAATCCTCGTAACGCAGCTGCAGGCACCTTGCGTCAGTTGGATACAGCAGTAGTGGCCAAGCGTAATCTTGCCACTTTCCTCTATCAAGAAGCCAGCCCTTCAACTCGTGATAGCCAAGAAAAGGTCTTGGAGCATCTTGGACAGCTTGGCTTTGTAGTTAATCCAAAGCGAATCTTGGCTGAAAGTATAGATGAGATATGGGATTTTATCCAAGAAGTAGGACAAGAACGGGATAAACTGCCTTACGATATTGATGGAGTGGTTATCAAGGTCAATGACTTAGCAGGTCAAGAAGAGCTTGGCTTTACCGTTAAAGCGCCTAAGTGGGCAGTAGCTTATAAATTTCCTGCTGAGGAAAAAGAAGCTCAACTCCTTTCAGTTGACTGGACAGTAGGTCGTACGGGTGTTGTGACCCCGACTGCCAATCTAACACCTGTTCAGCTTGCTGGGACAACTGTTAGCCGTGCAACACTGCACAATGTAGATTATATTGCTGAAAAGGATATCCGAAAAGACGATACGGTAATCGTTTATAAGGCTGGAGATATCATCCCTGCTGTTTTGCGTGTGGTAGAGTCCAAGCGTGTTTCTGAAGAAAAACTAGATATTCCGACTAACTGTCCGAGCTGTGACAGTCAGTTACTTCATTTTGAAGATGAAGTGGCTCTTCGTTGTATCAATCCTCGTTGTCCTGCTCAAATCATGGAAGGTTTGATTCACTTTGCCTCTCGAGACGCCATGAATATTACGGGGCTTGGACCATCTATTGTTGAAAAGCTTTTTGCTGCCAATCTAGTTAATGATGTAGCAGATATTTACCGTTTGAAAGAAGATGATTTCCTCCTTTTAGAAGGTGTCAAGGAAAAGTCTGCTTCTAAACTGTATCAGGCCATTCAAGCATCCAAGGAAAACTCTGCTGAAAAGCTCTTGTTTGGTCTGGGAATTCGCCATGTCGGAAGCAAGGCTAGCCAACTCTTGCTCCAACATTTCCACTCTATTGAAAATCTAGCTCAAGCTGATCCTGAGGAAGTAGCAAGTATTGAAAGCTTGGGTAGTGTGATTGCTCAAAGTCTTCAGACTTATTTTGCTACAGAAGGATCAAAGATTCTCTTAGACGAGTTGAAAGATGCTGGAGTTAATCTGGACTACAAAGGACAGACAGTAGTGGCAGATGCGGCCTTGTCAGGTTTGACCGTTGTGCTAACGGGGAAATTGGAACGCCTCACGCGCTCTGAAGCCAAAAGTAAACTCGAAAGCCTTGGTGCCAAAGTCACAGGCAGTGTATCTAAGAAAACGAATCTTGTCGTAGCAGGAGCAGATGCAGGAAGCAAGCTCCAAAAAGCACAAGAACTTGGTATCGAAGTTCGAGATGAGGCCTGGCTAGAAAGTTTGTAAAGAATAGTTGAAAAATAGATGTCAGATAGTCTGGAACTATCTCTCCTGATGTGTTTTTATATCTATTAAACTATTCTCTATTGTGCTGAAATTCCCGTTAAATTCTTCAGCATAACTTAAAAATTGAAATTAGAAATTAGGAAAAGAAATGTATAGATACCCTGTAGTCATCCATTTTCACCGAAAAAATGGGGATTATGATGCTTGTTCATTCAGTAGAAAACAGGCAGATATTAAAGAAAATTTGTATTGTGAAAATGATTATTTTGGAGCAAAATTCTCCTTTACAGTCACAAGTGCAGAAAGGCTCGATACTTTGACTTTTTCTGTCGAAATAGATGGAAAGACAAAAGATTATCTCCTACGGTTTAACTATTACCCACTGTTGACTGAGGTTTGGATCTTAGATGGTGATGAGACGGTTTATTATTCAGAAAATCCAGCCATTGCTAGTCCTTACTACAAATATCAAAATCCATTTGCCTTTGATAAAGCAATCCATAGCGCTAGCTTTGATCACCACTGGGGCTATCAAGGAGAACTAGGTTACAGTCTTTCAGATTATCAGACAAGCTTTAAACTTTGGGCTCCTACAGCTACAGCTGTACAGGTGGTTGTCTATGAAAATACCAGCAACGATGCTCCGATTTGGAAAACCTATAATCTAGAGCGTGGGAATAGCTATTCATATAGTCATAAGTACAATACCATTGGTGTTTGGGGTCTAGATTTAGATGAGAATCTTGCTGGCAAGGCTTATCAGTATCAGATTGAATTCCCTCATCACAAGAGTTTAACAAGAGATCCTTATACAATTGCAACCAGTCCTGACGGAAAACGTTCTGTTATTCTCTCACACAAAGAGAGACAAGTAGATGGATTTGAAGTCAAACATGGAACAGATGCTCCTTGGCGTTTGGAAAATCCATGTAAAGCTGTTATCTGTGAAATGCATATCCGAGATTTGACCAAATCTCCAACATCTGGGGTGGCAGAGCATCTCCGTGGAACCTTCCTTGGCGCTGCGCAGACAGGAACGACTAACCAATTCGGCCAAGCAACAGCCTTTGACTATATCAAAGAACTCGGCTGTAATTATGTTCAGCTCCAACCAATCTTTGATCGCCATAAGGAATACGACGAGGACGGGAATGTAACCTATAACTGGGGTTATGACCCTCAAAACTACAATGCGCCAGAACCAAGTTTCTCTAGCAATCCAGATGATCCTGGACAGGTTATTCGAGACCTCAAGACCATGATTCAGGCATATCATGATGCGGGAATCGGTGTCATTATGGATGTCGTTTACAACCATACCTTTTCAACGGTCGATGCACCTTTCCAAACAACCGTTCCTGATTATTACTATCGTATGAATCCAGATGGAACCTTCCAAAACGGTACAGGTGTAGGAAATGAAACCGCAAGCGAACACGAAATGTACCGCAAGTATATGATTGACTCACTCCTTTATTGGGTGAAAGAATACAATATTGACGGTTTCCGTTTTGACTTGATGGGAATTCACGATGTCAAAACCATGCAGGCGATTCGTTGGGCACTTGATGAAGTTGATCCTCGTATTATCACTTATGGAGAAGGTTGGGATATGGGGACCGGCCTTGCACCTTATGATAAGGCCAAAAAGGACAATGCCTACCAGATGCCAAATATCGGATTCTTCAACGATGATCAGCGTGATGCGATTAAAGGAGGAGAAGTTTATGGTGCAATCAAGTCAGGATTTGTCAGCGGTGCAGCCACCGAACCTATCGTAGCCAAGGCTATTCTTGGTAGCCGAGAGTTGGGCTCTTATCTGAGTCCAAACCAGGTTCTCAACTATGTTGAAGCCCATGACAATTACAATCTTCATGACCTGCTGGCGACGCTTCATCCTGATCAAAGTTCTGACCAGATTATGCGCAAGGTTGAGACAGCGACAGCAATGAACCTGCTCATGCAAGGAATGTCCTTTATGGAAATTGGCCAAGAATTTGGTCGAACCAAACTCCTTGCTACTGGAGAAAATGGCGAGCTGACTGCGGCAGATAGAGAACGGGCCATGAACAGCTACAATGCTCCAGATAGTGTCAACCAGGTCAACTGGGATTTAATCAATGAGAGACAAGAGAGCATTGACTTTATTCGTCAGATTATTCGCCTAAAAACACAAACGCGTGCTTTCTCCTATCCTACATACGAAGAAGTTTATCGCCATGTCTTCGTCCATACAGCTGCTGAAAATAGTGGGTGGATTGTTTACGAAATTCACGGCGGATCAGAGCACTTATTGGTGGTATTCAATGCCAAGGGAACTTCCTTCTACTTTGAAAATGCGGGAAATCTTGAAATGCTGGTGTCCAATAGTCGTTCTAAAGAGTCTAATGTGATTGATGATATCAGCGTTGCAGTCTTGAAGGTACTTTCATAGTAAATGCCATAAAAAGGTTTAGTTAAATCTAGACCTTTTTTGATTTTTATTGAAAAACCAATATCTAATAGGAATAAATTTCAAATAATTTGAAGAATCAAGTTTGTGAAAAAAATATCAATATTTTCCAAAAAGGGGTTGTAATTTTCTGAAAATTTGATAAAATAAGTTTTAATCATTTTCAGGAGGAAGAGAATTTGACAAATTATCAGAATTTAGTGAATGGAAAATGGAAATCATCAGAGAATGAAATTGCCATCTATTCTCCCATCAATCAGGAAAAGCTGGGTACAGTACCAGCTATGAGTCAGGCTGAAGTAGATGAGGCGATGAAAGCTGCGCGTGCAGCTCTCCCAGCATGGCGTGATTTAGCACCCGTTGAGCGTGCAGCCTATTTACATAAGACAGCAGACATTTTGGAACGAGATAAAGAAAAAATTGGTACCATTCTTGCCAAAGAGGTTGCAAAAGGAATTAAAGCAGCCATTGGAGAAGTAGTACGTACAGCAGAATTGATTCGTTTTGCTGCTGAGGAAGGTCTCCGTATCACTGGACAAGCAATGGAAGGTGGTGGTTTTGAAGCTACAAGTAAAAATAAACTAGCCGTTGTCCGTCGTGAGCCAGTTGGTGTCGTTTTAGCTATTGCACCATTTAACTATCCAGTCAACCTTTCTGGATCTAAGATTGCTCCGGCTTTGATTGCAGGAAATGTCGTTATGTTCAAACCACCAACACAAGGATCTATTTCTGGACTCTTGTTGGCTAAAGCATTTGACGAAGCAGGAATCCCAGCAGGTGTCTTTAACACCATCACTGGACGTGGTTCTGAAATCGGGGACTACATCATTGAACACAAGGAAGTGAACTTCATTAACTTTACAGGTTCAACACCGATTGGTGAGCGTATCGGTCGTTTAGCTGGTATGCGCCCAATTATGCTTGAACTTGGTGGAAAAGATGCAGCAATTGTCTTAGAAGATGCAGATTTAGAAAATGCAGCTAAGCAAATCGTAGGTGGTGCCTTTAGCTACTCTGGTCAGCGTTGTACCGCTATCAAACGTGTTTTGGTTGTGGAAAGCGTAGCAGACAGATTGGCAGAATTGCTCCAAGCTGAAGTTGCTAAGCTAACAGTCGGTGATCCATTTGACAATGCAGATATCACGCCAGTTATTGATAATGCTTCAGCTGATTTCATCTGGGGATTGATTGAAGACGCTCAGGAAAAAGGAGCCAAAGCGCTCAGCCTAATCAAACGTGAGAATAATCTCATTTGGCCAGGACTTTTTGATTATATCACAAGAGATATGAAATTAGCCTGGGAAGAACCATTTGGACCTGTTCTTCCAATTATTCGAGTTTCAGATGCTAATGAAGCGTTAGAAATTGCTAATGAATCAGAATTCGGTCTTCAATCTTCAGTCTTTACAAATGACTTTAAGAAGGCATTTGAAATTGCTGAAAAACTTGAAGTTGGTACAGTTCATATTAATAATAAAACACAACGTGGACCAGATAATTTCCCATTCCTTGGTGTAAAAGGTTCTGGTGCAGGAGTGCAAGGAATTAAATATAGTATCGAAGCGATGACAAATGTTAAATCCATTGTTTTTGATGTGAAATAATCTATAAAATCAGGAAAATTACTTCCTGATTTTATTCTTTTCAAAAAAATACAGTTTAAAATTGATAAAAAACGAATATTCTGCTATTATAATAAAAAAATATATGGAAATTGTTTCGTGTTCTATTTTCTGGATATCTTTTTTAAAATGCTAGGTAATTTTTTGAAGGCTTTCATAAAAAAATATGATTTCCTTCGTAAATTACTTGAAAGTTATCTTAAAAGAGTGTATAATAGAATTATAGAAAACGCTTACAAAAGAAAGGGGATTGAATGAATAATCAAGAAGCATTAAGAACCTTTACTACAGGTGAGAACTTTCACCTCCAGCATTATTTAGGAGCGCATAGAGAGGAGAAAAACGGAGAAATAGGCTATACCTTTAGGGTTTGGGCCCCAAATGCACAAGCAGTTCATCTAGTTGGTGATTTTACCGATTGGGTTGAAAATCAGATTCCAATGGTTAGAAACGAGGCAGGTGTCTGGGAAGTCTTTACGAGTCAAGCTCAGGAAGGTCAGATTTATAAATATCATATCACGCGTGCAAATGGTCATCAGATTATGAAGATTGATCCTTTGGCAGTTTATTTTGAAGCTAGACCGGGTACAGGAGCAGTTCTGACCAATATCCGTGAAAAGAAATGGAAAGATGGACTTTGGCTAGCACGTCGCAAACGTCTGGGATTTTTCGAGAGACCAGTTAATATATATGAAGCCCATGCAGGGTCTTGGAAGAGAAATCCAGATGGTAGTCCCTATAGTTTTTCACAGCTGAAGGAAGAGTTGATTCCTTATTTAGTTGAAATGAACTATACACATATTGAGTTCATGCCTTTAATGGCTCATCCACTTGGATTGAGCTGGGGCTATCAGCTTATGGGTTACTTTGCTTTTGAACATTCCTATGGTAGACCTGAGGAATTCCAAGATTTCGTTGAAGAGTGTCATATAAATAATATTGGTGTTATTGTAGACTGGGTTCCAGGTCATTTCACTATTAATGATGATGCCTTGGCATATTATGATGGAACACCAACTTTTGAATACCAAGACCACAACAAGGCTCATAACTACGGTTGGGGTGCTCTGAATTTTGACCTCGGGAAAAATGAGGTCCAGTCTTTCCTGATTTCAAGTATTAAATTTTGGATTGATTTTTACCACTTAGATGGTATTCGGGTCGATGCAGTGAGCAATATGCTGTATCTAGATTATGATAATGCTCCTTGGACTCCAAATAAGGACGGCGGAAACCTTAACTATGAAGGTTATTATTTCCTTCAACGTTTGAACACAGTGATTAAGTTAGCTCATCCAGATATCATGATGATTGCAGAAGAAAGTTCATCAGCGACAAAGATTACTGGTATGAAAGAAATGGGCGGCCTTGGCTTTGACTATAAATGGAATATGGGCTGGATGAACGACATTCTCCGTTTCTACGAGGAAGATCCGATTTATCGTAAGTATGACTTTAATCTTGTGACCTTCAGCTTTATGTATGTTTTCAATGAAAACTATCTCCTACCTTTCTCACACGATGAAGTTGTTCATGGCAAAAAGAGTATGATGCATAAGATGTGGGGAGATCGCTACAATCAGTTCGCTGGTCTACGCAATCTCTACACCTATCAAATTTGTCATCCAGGTAAGAAACTCTTGTTCATGGGTAGTGAGTACGGACAATTCCTCGAGTGGAAGTCCGAGGAGCAGTTGGAGTGGTCTAATCTAGAAGATTCGATGAATGCCAAGATGAAGCATTTCACTTCACAACTAAATCAATTCTATAAAGAGCATCGTTGTCTTTGGGAAATTGATACTAGTTATGATGGTATCGAGATTATCGATGCTGATAATAGAGATCAGAGTGTCCTTTCCTTTATTCGTAAGGGCAAGAAGGACGAAATGTTAGTCTGTGTCTTTAACATGGCACCAGTTGAACGTAAGGACTTTACGATTGGTTTACCTGTTGCAGGTATTTACGAAGAAGTTTGGAATACAGAGCTGGAAGAATGGGGAGGTGTGTGGAAAGAGCACAATCAAACAGTTCAGACTCAAGAAGGTTTATGGAAGGATTATGAGCAGACCTTGACCTTCACCTTGCCAGCTATGGGAGCAAGTATCTGGAAGATTAAACGTCGTTTGAAACCAGCTAAGAAAAAAGAATAATGGGCTGTTGATGATAATTTTTTAGATTTTAAAGACGGATGTACTTGTATTGGACTTGAAACACAAGAGAAATGGATTTCCTATTATTTTTATAAAAAAGTTTGACTTCCAACCTTCTTTCGATTTTAACGTTCACATGACTTTATAAAGGAGTAGAAAATGAAGAATGAAATGCTAGCTTTGATCCTTGCGGGTGGGCAAGGAACACGTCTCGGAAAACTCACTCAAAGCATTGCCAAACCGGCAGTGCAATTCGGTGGGCGCTACCGTATCATTGACTTTGCTCTTTCCAACTGTGCAAACTCTGGAATCCATAATGTTGGTGTGATTACTCAGTACCAACCTCTTGCTTTGAATAACCATATCGGAAATGGCTCTAGCTGGGGATTGGATGGTATCAATTCAGGTGTCTCTATTTTACAACCTTATTCAGCCAGCGAAGGAAACCGTTGGTTTGAAGGGACTAGTCACGCTATCTACCAAAACATTGACTACATCGACAGTGTTAATCCTGAGTATGTTTTGATTCTTTCTGGTGACCACATCTACAAGATGGACTACGATGATATGCTTCAGTCCCATAAGGATAACAATGCCAGTTTGACAGTAGCTGTCCTAGACGTACCTCTCAAAGAAGCTAGCCGTTTCGGTATCATGAATACAGATGCCAATAACCGTATCGTTGAATTCGAAGAAAAACCTGCGCAACCTAAGTCTACAAAGGCTTCGATGGGGATTTATATCTTTGACTGGAAACGACTTCGCAATATGCTTGTTGCTGCTGAAAAGAGCAATGTGGATATGTCAGACTTTGGGAAGAACGTTATCCCTAACTATCTCGAGTCTGGTGAAAGTGTCTATGCTTATGAATTTAATGGCTACTGGAAAGATGTTGGTACGATTGAGTCACTTTGGGAAGCTAATATGGAGTACATTTCGCCAGAAAATGCCTTGGATAGCCGCAATCGTCAGTGGAAAATTTACTCTAGAAACTTGATTTCACCACCAAACTACTTTGGTGCGCATGCACACGTTGAAGATTCATTGGTCGTGGATGGCTGTTTTGTAGATGGAACTGTAAAACGTTCGATTCTTTCAACAGAAGCACAAGTACGTGAAGGCGCTGAGGTCGTTGATTCTGTCATCATGAGCGGAGCTATTATTGGCCATGGCGCAAAGATTACTCGTGCTATCATTGGTGAGGGTGCCATTATTGCTGACGGCGTAGAGATTGACGGAACGGACGAAGTACAAGTAGTAGGATACAATGAAGTAGTGGGGGTAGCAACAGATGAAGATTGATAAATATTCAGCCATTTTAGGAAACACAGTTGGTTTTCATGATATGTCAACGTTAACAGAACACCGTCCGGTAGCTAGCTTGCCTTTCGGTGGGAAATACCGTTTGATTGACTTCCCCCTTTCCAGTCTTGCAAATGCAGGTGTTCGTAGTATCTTTGGTATTTTCCAACAAGATAATATTAGCTCAGTCTTCGACCATATCCGTTCAGGTCGTGAGTGGGGCTTGTCAACCCTTCTAAGTCACTACTATCTAGGAATTTACAATACTCGTGTTGAAAGCAGTACGGTTGGAAAAGAGTATTACCAACAGCTACTTACCTACTTGAGACGTTCGGGTTCAAACCAAACCGTTTCGATTAACTGCGATGTGCTGGTGAATATTGACTTGAATCAAGTCTTCCATCTACACAATACAACGAATGGTCCGATCACAGTTGTATATAAGAAACTTCCAAAGAAAGACATTTCTGATGTGAATGCTATCTTGGAAATTGATGAAACTGACCATGTTCGTTCGCACAAACTCTTTGATAACAAATCCACGGATGAACTCTTCAACATGTCTACAGATATCTTTGTTGTGGACACTCCTTGGTTGATTGAACGACTTGAAGAAGAGGCTCAGAAAGAATATCCTGAAAAGTTGCGCTATGTCCTTCGCGATTTAGCTGTAAAAGAAGGAGCTTTTGCTTACGAATACACAGGTTACTTAGCAAATATTCACTCTGTTCAATCCTACTATCAAGCAAATATTGATATGCTTGAATCTAAAAAATTCTACTCTCTTTTCTCACCAAATCAAAAGATTTATACCAAAGTTAAGAATGAAGAACCAACCTACTATGCGAATACTTCAAAAGTAAGTACTTCTCAGTTTGCTTCTGGTAGTATCATTGAGGGTGAAGTAGTTCAGTCAGTCCTATCTCGTAACATTTATGTTCACAAAGATAGTGTGGTGAAGGACAGCATTTTATTCCCTCGTGTTGTGATTGGGCAAGGTGCCCAAGTTGAATTTGCCATTCTAGACAAGGGAGTTGAGGTTGCGGACGGTGTTGTCATTCGAGGCACAGCAGAACATCCAGTTGTAGTGAAGAAGGGTGAAACAGTAACAGAGGACATTTATTCATGAAAATTTTATTTGTAGCGGCAGAAGGAGCACCCTTTTCAAAAACAGGTGGTTTGGGAGATGTTATTGGCGCACTTCCCAAATCACTTGTAAAAGCGGGGCACGAAGTTGCAGTTTTCTTGCCTTATTATGATATGGTAGAAGCTAAGTTCGGTGACCAGATAGAGGATGTTCTTCACTTTGAAGTTAGTGTAGGATGGCGTAGACAGTACTGTGGTATTAAAAAAACTGTCTTGAATGGGGTAACCTTCTACTTCATTGATAATCAGTATTATTTCTTCCGTGGTCATGTGTATGGTGATTTTGACGATGGTGAACGCTTCGCCTTTTTCCAACTGGCTGCTCTTGAAGCCATGGAACGCATCGGCTTTATCCCTGACCTTCTCCATGTTCATGATTACCACACAGCCATGATTCCCTTCTTGTTAAAAGAAAAGTACCATTGGATTCAAGCTTATCAAGGAATCAGAACAGTTTTAACCATTCACAATTTGGAATTTCAAGGTCAATTTTCTGAAGGAATGTTGTGGGATTTGTTCGGTGTTGGGTTTGAACGCTATGCTGATGGCACTCTTCGCTGGAATGATTGCCTTAACTGGATGAAAGCAGGTATTCTCTACGCGGATCGTGTCTCAACCGTTTCCCCTAGCTATGCGCACGAGATTATGACCAGTCAGTTCGGCTGCGGTTTGGATCAGATTCTTCGCATGGAGTCAGGTAAGGTTTCAGGTATTGTCAATGGTATCGATGCAGATCTTTATAATCCTCAAACAGACCCGCTTTTAGACTATCATTTTGATAAGGAAGATTTGTCTGGAAAAGCTCAAAACAAAGCAAAACTGCAAGAGAGAGTTGGGTTACCTGTGCGAGCAGATGTTCCGCTAGTTGGGATTGTCTCTCGATTGACACGCCAAAAAGGTTTTGATGTTGTTGTAGAAAGCTTGCATCGTTTCTTACAGGAGGACGTTCAAATAGTCCTTTTAGGAACAGGTGACCCAGCTTTTGAACATTCCTTCTCCTGGTTTGCTCAAGTCTATCCTGACAAGCTATCAGCAAATATCACTTTTGATGTCAAACTTGCTCAAGAAATCTACGCAGCTTGTGATCTCTTCCTCATGCCAAGTCGTTTTGAACCATGTGGTTTGTCTCAAATGATGGCGATGCGCTATGGAACTCTACCATTGGTTCATGAGGTTGGTGGTTTGCGTGATACGGTTCAATCCTTCAATCCAATCGAAGGAACTGGTACTGGATTTAGCTTTGACAATTTAACACCTTACTGGCTTAACTGGAGTTTCCAAACAGCCTTGGATGTTTATAAGTACCAGCCGGACGTTTGGAGAAATCTACAAAAACAAGCTATGGAATGCGATTTCTCATGGGATACAGCCTGCAAATCTTACCTGGACTTGTACCATAGTTTAGTCAACTAATAGATAAAATCGTATGATTCTTTCATACGATTTTTGGGCTGTTTAGAAAGGAAAGCTTATGACTCAAGTAATGGGGCTCTGTGTCATGGACGTTGACGGCACCCTGATAGCAGAAGAAGTGATTGATCTTTTAGGAAAAGAAGCAGGTTGCGAAGAAGAAATATCGCAGATTACAAGCCAGGCAATGCGAGGTGAACTGGACTTTGAAACAAGTTTACGAGCGAGGGTAGCTTTGTTAAAAGGGCTTCCGGTTTCGGTCTTTGATACTGTCTTCAAATCCATCCATCTGTCTAAGAATGCTCAAGAATTTATCTCCATACTTCAAAAGAAGGGCATCCTAGTCGGTCTAGTGTCTGGTGGATTTGCACCAATAGTTGAGAGATTAGCAGAATCCCTTGGTATCTCCTATTTCTCTGCCAACCAGTTAGAAGTCAAAGACGGTTTTTTAACAGGAAAATTAGTTGGTGAAATTGTGACAGGTCAAGTAAAACAAGATACTCTTGAGAAATGGAAAAAAGAACTGAAACTTCCCAAAGAAAGAACGATTGCCATTGGTGATGGGGCTAACGACCTCTTGATGTTAAAGTCAGCAGGACGTGGTATTGCATTTTGTGCCAAAGAAGTCGTAAAATCCGAGATAGCTTGTCATGTAGATACGAGGGATTTTTTGGAAGTTCTACCTTTGATTGATTTCTTAGAATGAGAGGGAACTATGAAAATTGTAATTGCACCCGATTCTTTTAAAGAAAGTTTGACGGCAGAAGAGGTCGCTCAAGCTATAAAAAGGGGTTTTGAACAGTCAATAGCAGATGTAGAATGTCTGCTTTGCCCTGTAGGTGATGGTGGGGAAGGAACTGTAGATGCTATTCGCCATTCTCTTGAACTAGAAGAAAAATGGTTCCAAGTGACAGGACCTTTTGGCCTAAAAGAAGCCATGCGCTACTTTTATAAAGATCAAATAGCGCTCTTTGAAGTTGCTGACTTGGTTGGTCTTGGAAAGATTCCGCGGGAGAAACGAAACCCTCTTCACATCCAAACTCGCGGTATCGGAGAATTGATCCGCCATCTCATTGATCTTGGAATGAAAGAAATCTATATCGGTGTAGGTGGTACGGCTAGTAATGATGGTGGAATTGGCATTGCTGCTGGTTTAGGTTATCGTTTTTATGATAAGAATGGAAAAGTATTGTCAGCCTGCGGTCAGACTTTGCTTGAATTCGAGTCAGTTTCAAATAGCAAGTTGTATAGGATACCTGAAGATGTGAAAATCCGCATTTTAGCAGATGTCGTGAGCCCTTTATGTGGTCTTCAAGGAGCGACCTATACATTTGGAAAACAAAAGGGCTTGGATCCTGCTTTGTTTGAGACAGTAGATCTGGCTATACAGGAGTTCTATGAAAAATTCTCGCTATCAACCCTGTCTCTCAATGGAGCAGGAGCCGGCGGTGGGATTGCGGCTGGGCTCTGTGCCTTTGCTGAGGCCACTATCGTATCTGGAATTAACACTTGTTTAGATTTGATTGATTTTGATAAGAAAGTTGCAGGGGCAGACTTGGTTATCGTTGGAGAAGGTAGACTGGACAGTCAAAGCTTTGTTGGAAAAGCTCCTATCGGTGTAGCAAAAAGAACTCCTGAAGGAGTTCCTGTTATCGCTATTTGTGGTAGTCTTTCCGAGGATTTACCTTTCCTACCATTCGAAAATATACAAGTAGCCTTTTCTATTTTAGAAAAAAGTGAACCTTTGGAAGACAGTCTGAAAAATGCAAGACTCTATTTGGAGCACACATCTACTAATATTGGTCGTTTATTAAATATGAGAAATCATTAACCAAACCATTTTTTCCAGATAGATTTTTTAGGAGCTTCTGCCTTTTTCTCCTCCCAGAGATTTGAGAAAGCAAGTCTGATGTCTTTTTCGTCTACTTGAACAGGTTCATTCGTGTGAATGACAAGGCCAAAAGGAGAGGTGATATGATCGTCTGAAACAATAGTCGCCTGGCAGTTGCTTTCCTTTGCTTGTCTTAAGTAAAAGACCTGTTTGTCAAACTCTATATTTGGAGAGATCTTCACAAAAAGTGCCTCTACCTTTTCTTGAAAGCTTTCTAAAATAGAGAAAAATCCATGTTCTAATTCAGAACTATTGGCAGTACTGATATCCGCATAGCCTAGAACTCTTTCCTCGAAAGTACCGAGGTAGTGGCGTTGTTCATCAGGGTTTAATTTCGGCCCACCATGAGCTTTTTCTAGTAGTTGTTTTGATAAATCTGTCATAAAAACAGTATATCACAAAAATCGCAAGAAAACAGACAAAAGAAAGCGATTACTTTATAAAGTTAAGGAAAATTTGCACAAAGATAACGTTTTTTCTTGAAAAACGCTTATTTTTAAGGTATCATAGAGGTGTAAAAAATTTAACTCAAAGGAGAGTAAAAAATGTCAATTATTACTGATGTTTACGCTCGCGAAGTCCTAGACTCACGCGGTAACCCAACACTTGAAGTAGAAGTTTATACTGAATCAGGTGCTTTCGGACGTGGTATGGTTCCATCAGGAGCTTCTACTGGTGAACACGAAGCAGTTGAACTTCGCGACGGTGACAAATCTCGTTACGGTGGTCTTGGTACACAAAAAGCTGTTGACAACGTAAACAACATCATCGCTGAAGCTATCATCGGCTACGATGTACGTGACCAACAAGCTATCGACCGTGCTATGATCGCACTTGACGGTACTCCTAACAAAGGTAAATTGGGTGCAAACGCAATTCTTGGTGTGTCTATCGCTGTAGCTCGTGCTGCTGCTGACTACCTTGAAATCCCACTTTACAGCTACCTTGGTGGATTCAACACTAAAGTTCTTCCAACTCCAATGATGAACATCATCAACGGTGGTTCTCACTCTGACGCTCCAATCGCTTTCCAAGAATTCATGATCGTACCTGCTGGTGCACCATCATTCAAAGAAGCTCTTCGTTGGGGTGCTGAAATCTTCCACGCTCTTAAGAAAATCCTTAAATCACGTGGTTTGGAAACTGCCGTAGGTGACGAAGGTGGATTCGCTCCTCGTTTCGAAGGAACTGAAGACGGTGTTGAAACTATCCTTGCTGCGATCGAGGCTGCTGGATATGTTCCTGGTAAAGACGTATTTATCGGATTTGACTGTGCTTCATCAGAATTCTACGATAAAGAACGTAAAGTTTACGACTACACTAAATTTGAAGGTGAAGGCGCTGCTGTACGTACTGCTGCAGAACAAATCGACTACCTTGAAGAATTGGTAAACAAATACCCAATCATCACTATCGAAGATGGTATGGATGAAAACGACTGGGACGGTTGGAAAGCTCTTACTGAACGTCTTGGTGGTAAAGTTCAATTGGTTGGTGACGACTTCTTCGTAACAAACACTTCTTACCTTGAAAAAGGTATTGCAGAAGGTGCTGCTAACTCAATCCTTATCAAAGTTAACCAAATCGGTACTCTTACTGAAACATTCGACGCTATCGAAATGGCGAAAGAAGCTGGTTACACTGCCGTTGTATCACACCGTTCAGGTGAAACTGAAGATTCAACAATCGCTGACATCGCAGTTGCAACTAACGCAGGACAAATCAAGACTGGTTCACTTTCACGTACAGACCGTATCGCTAAATACAACCAATTGCTTCGTATCGAAGACCAACTTGGTGAAGTAGCTGAATACCGTGGATTGAAATCATTCTACAACCTTAAAAAATAAAATAGTTCGGTGAACTATTTTATCCCGAACCTTGAAATTCAAAAGTTCGGCCGTTGATTTAACAACGTTTTTAGCCCCTCGGATTTTATCCGAAGGGCTTTTTTCTGTTCAGGGGGCAAAAAGGGGACAGTGTTTATGGTATAATAGACAAAAACACTTGAATTAGAAAGAAATTATGTATAAAGAGATTGATATTGAGTATTACCACCAACTAGCACTGCAAAAGCAGAAGGAGCACCGCAAAGTGTTAGCTAATCTAAAGAAAAAACCACCTAAAAACTTAGATAAGATTGCGCAGCAGATTCACCAAGAAGTCTTTGCTGAGATTGATTGTACTGCCTGTGCTAACTGTTGCAAGACTTTGGGGCCCGACTTTAAAGAAGCAGATATCACCCGTATCGCTAAGTACTTTAAGATGAAATTGCCAGCTTTTGAAGCGGAGTTTTTGCAGGTAGATGAAGATGGGGACAAGGTTTTCAAATCCATGCCCTGCCCCTTTCTAGGAGGAGATAATCTCTGCTCTATCTATGATGTTCGTCCCAAGGCCTGTCGCGAGTTCCCCCATACAGATCGCAAGAAGATTCATCAGATTAATCATCTGACAATCAAAAATACCTTGACCTGCCCTGCAGCCTATCTCTTTGTTGAGAAATTAAAAGATAAGTTATAGAATTTACACCTTTAAATCTTGTACAAAGATTCTAGGGTGGAAGTATCTTGTATTTGTTAGAATATAGATAGAATTGAACACGGCCTAAAGCTGTGTGAAAAAGATGAAATTTTCTCGGAGCAGGAGCCCCTCCGTCAATTTTCCAATTTTCACTTTGTTTTTAACGGCCTTAGTATCTTTTATGAGGTGAAAAAGAATATGATGCATCAATTCAATCAAACCATGGATTATTTGGAGCAGCAGCTGACTGGAGAAGTGGATATGAAAAGATTTCAGCAGTTATCGGGCTATTCTTACCCGCTCTTTAGCAGGCTATTTTCTATCCTAGCAGATATGACTTTAGCAGAATACTTACGCAATCGCAGGTTGTCAGAAGCTGTGACAGACTTGCGGGAAGGCTCTGAGAAAGTCATTGACATAGCACTGAAATACGGCTATGAGTCTGCTGACGCCTTCAGCGCAGCATTCAAGAAATTCCATAGGGCAACTCCCTCAGAAGTTCGAAATGGAAAACCTTATCGGGTTTTTCCTAGACTTCAATTATCCTTAAAAATCACAGGAGGAAAGAACATGGATATCAAGATTCAAAAGAAGCCTGCATTTACCGTTGCAGGTATCCTATTGGAAGCTATTGACAATAGCAAATGCCCGTCTGCTTGGGAGAATCTCTATAACAATTACAGCTTGGAAAGCCTAGAGAGTCTAGGTAGTGGCCAATCCTTCGGCATCTGTTCGAATGTCAAAGAAGGTGAAATCATCAACTATATGGCTGCTTATGATGTGACGAATAAAGCGAAAGCAGAAGAACTAGGTCTGTCCATCAAAGATGTCCCAGCCGCTGAATATGCTATCGTACCAGTCAAAGGTCCTATACCAGCTAGCATTCACAATGCTTGGAAATATGTCTTGGAGGTCTTTTTCCCTGAAACAGGCTATCGCCACTCAGGAGCACCAGACTTTGAAGTTTATTTCAAAGGAGATATGTCGTCCCCAGACTACCAAATGGAACTCTGGATACCAGTCATCAGGGACTAGATCATTTTCTGATTTTTTATAAAGATGCGAACCGAACTCTGTAGAAAGAATCTCTACAGAGTTTTTAATTGTTGACATTCATGTCTGTAAACAAACATACCATAATTTTTGTTTGGATTTTATGGGGCATGCGAATAGTTTTCTCGGTATAATAGTCCCATAGAAGATAAGGAGGCAGGAATATGCAGATGTATTTTGGAGATGTGTCACTTTGCTATAGCTATTCATTGGCAATGGCACTGGCTAGCTATGGCTATGACTTTAAAGCAGACTTTCTAGAGGCAATCATGGTAATGGGAAATGGCGCTAGTATCGTAAAGGAAGATGACCAGCACCCTCTAGTATTCTTTGATAACGGAATGCCAGATCTTTCCATCTCCCATTCCTTAAAAATACTTGGGTTTGACTATGAGGATTTCTATCTAAAAGATGGAACTGAAGTAGATTTGGAAGAGATTAAAGGAAAGTTAGAAACCTTTCTGTCCAATGGACCTGTCGTACTGGGACATCTTGATATGGGCCATCTGACCTACAATCCTAATCACACAATCCTTTATGGTGTGGATCACTTCGTAACCGTGTATGGCATTGATCATCAGCACCTCTATTTGCATGATCCAGCTGGTTTTGCCTGCATGAAGGTTGCTTTTAATGACATCTTAGAAGCCTGGAAGGCAGAGGGTATTGACTATAAGCGCGGAGTCTACTCCATGTGGGGAAATTTTAAGAAGATCAAGAGTCCTAGTCAGACTGAAATCTATCAGGAAACAGCAAAGATTATAAAGTCCCGATATCTGAATGGTCAAAACGGTGTTTTGAAATGCTATGCAAAAGCAGTTGCTGAAAACGGCTTAAATACCGAGCAAAAACAATTGCATCAGTATTTCAGTTTCAAACTTGCTGCTGTTCGAAATCTCTATCTCAGTAAGTTCTTAAAAGATCATGATCCCGAAGGGGCAAGATTAAAAGAGAAATTGGCTTCTCTATTTGGCCAAGCCCACCTTTCGTGTTTAAAAGAAGATTACCAAGAACTAGCCCACTTGCTCTATCAGATAGCTGAAGTGGATAACCGCTTTAGAGATTTATATGTAAAGTAGTGACTATAAGCATAAAATAACTAGTCAGTAAAAGCAGTTTTTCGTAAAATGAAGGACTGCTTTTTGATTATGGTATAATGAAGTGAGGAAATAGCATATCCAACTTAAAAATGAAGGGAGAACTCCTATGCCTAGACCAAGAACGAAAGAGGAATTAGTGCTAGCCTCTAAGGAAAACTATGAAAAACTCAATCACTTTATATCTAAATTAAGTGAAGAGGAACTACAGACTCCTTTTGATTTTTCAAAAGACCAAAAGAAAAAAGAAGCTCACTGGAAAAGAGATAAAAATCTACGGGATGTTTTGATCCATCTCTATGAATGGCAGCAATTACTTTTAACTTGGGTACATTCTAATCAAAAAGGTCAAGAAAGAACTTTTCTCCCTGAGCCTTATAATTGGAAAACTTATGGAGAAATGAATGTCGCTATTTGGAAGAAGCACCAGAAAACATCTTTAGAAGAAGCGACTAAACTACTAGAGCAATCGCATAGAGAGGTTTTAGAGTTGATGGAAGGCTTCAGTAATGACCAACTCTTTACCAAAGGTATCTATAAATGGACGGGTGGGACAAGTCTAGGTTCCTATTTTGTCAGTAGCACCTCCAGTCACTATGACTGGGCTCTGAAAAAACTCAAAGCTCATCAGAAAAATTGTAAGTCCTACTAGTTAAAGTGAGTATGAAGTTTAGAAAAAGGTCTTCTAAGCTTCGAATAGCTTCATTCTCGTGATTTTAGAGCCATTCTAGCTTTAGAATCCTTTAAAAATCAAATTTTAAGGCTATCATAGACTTAGAATAGCTCTAAAACATTTATTTTAATGTAATTCTAAACTTAGAATTACATTGATATTAAAGGAACTAAACTGTTCGACGCTTAGAACGCCTTTATTCTGTGAAATTTTGACTAGAAATTGGATCGAAAGGCTTTTTTCCGATAGAGGATGATAGATAGATGGGGGAAATGATGAACATACAAAAAGAGAAAGTTAGAAAAGAGTTGGTGTCCCTTTGTTTGGGAGAGTTTACAGCCGTCCTATCCTTTTGGCTGTGTTTTTTCCTTTTGAAAAATCGGCTTGGTGATTGGAATAGTCTAGCAACCATTCTCTATCCTCTGTCTTTACTGACATTTATTTTGCTTCAAGGTTCAATCTATTGGGCGATTTTGATTAGAAGACTCTCGAAACCTCAGTTCGGAAGCGCTAGTGTCCCCAAACTATATGGTGGTTTCAGAATACTAGACCTTGTTTTACTTATTTCAGGCTTTCCTTTTATTGTCTGGAATACACAGAGTTTCCAACTGGCTATTATAGCCACACTGATACAACTTTTTGCCCTAATCGAATGGGTTAATTATTTCCTCCTACGTTTATCCTATAGTCTAAATCCACTTGTTTTATGGAAACGAATTACTAAGGGAAAACTTGAAAAGAGCAGAATAGCCAAGGAGTTGGGGTAGGGGATAATGAATGTATGTTTTAGATACTATCAATATAAAACTTTATTTGACGTTAAATAATATTAAAAATGAATAGGAGAATATCTATGTCTGTAGGGTTAATGGTTGGTTATAATTGGTGGACTATAGGAGAAGGGAGTCTTTTTAATTCATTCTTTTCGACTATTTTCATTCGATTAGAGAATAATGAGTGGGGAAGTAGATACCCAGTAATAATGAATAAGCTTTACTGGGGAGATGTTCCTTTTGAATCTGTTGAAAGAGGAATAGCTGAGTTGGTATCTATCCAAGAGGAGTTGAAAAAATTTCTCCCTCAGGATGTTATATGGGATTTTGAAGATTTGTCACTCACTCCTCCTTGGGGAAATAATATCGCAGAGCATATAACAAATTTATCGCATTATTTCATAACGAGTTCCGGAAAAGATTTAATAGAAGTTTTGCTGACTAGTTTTAGATTTGCACTTGAGCACGGTCAAAATGTGAGTGTAAAAAGTATTTGAAACTCAATAAATCAAAGGTTCATTTATGCTATAATGTTCTTAATGAATTTTCAGAAAGGAAACTCAATGCCCTACAAATTTCTACTCTTCGATCTTGACCATACTCTTCTTGATTTTGATGCTGCTGAGGATGTGGCTCTGACACAACTTTTAAAAGAAGAAGGAGTTGCGGATATTCAAGCCTACAAAGACTATTACGTACCCATGAACAAGGCTCTTTGGAAGAACTTGGAGCAAAAGAAAATCAGTAAACAAGAACTGGTTAACACGCGCTTTTCTCGATTGTTTGATCATTTTGGACTGGAGAAAGACGGTACTTTACTGGCCCAGCGTTACCAATTTTATCTCGCTCAGCAGGGACAAACTCTTTCAGGTGCTCATGAACTCTTAGACAGTCTCATTGAGCGTGATTATGAACTGTACGCTGCGACAAATGGAATAACTGCCATTCAGACAGGGCGCTTGGCTCAATCAGGTCTGGCTCCCTATTTCAATCAAGTTTTCATCTCCGAGCAATTACAAACTCAAAAACCTGATGCACTATTCTATGAGAAAATTGGTCAACAGATTACTGGATTTGATAAAGAAAAGGCCCTGATGATTGGAGATTCCCTAACCGCTGACATTCAAGGTGGTAATAATGCTGGAATTGATACTATCTGGTACAATCCCCATCACCTCGAAAATCACACACAAGCCCAGCCAACTTATGAAGTTCATTCTTACCAAGACTTGCTGGATTGTTTAGATGCTTTGTAGTGATTTCCCTAAGAGGTGTTGATATGGAAATTAAAGTCATTGAAGAGATTGATAATTTACTAAATCTCATCGAGCAGTATCGGTTAAAAGGTGTGGTTGCTCAAGTAAATTCGTTAAAAGAGTTAAAGTATATCATAAGCAATCATATAGAGCTAAGTACTCGAGAGAAGATGAATATCCACTATTCACTCTTTCTCCCTAGGGGTGGTTTATCTGAACTCTACTATATGGACGCTAATCTTGAACGGATGATGTCTGTAAATAATCAACTTTCCTATGCTATTGATACAATCGAAAAGTTTTTAATGGCTGATTGATGCTGTAAATACTAATGTCCAATACTAGGATGAATAACAGTATATATAAGAACTGTAAAAAGTGGTTTTAATAACCACTTTTTGCTATAATAGAGGCAGTAAAAACGAAGGAGTAGTAAATTATGTCAAGACCAGAACTTTCTCTTTATGAACCATTGTATACACTAAAGGAAGTTGATCAAAATATCTGGATAGTAGATGGTGATTTGATTCAAATGGATATGAAGGTTTTCAAACTACCTTTTCAGACACGTATGACAGTGGTTAAGTTAAAGGATGGAAAACTCTGGATTCATTCTCCAATCGCGCCAAACGAGGAGCTCTTTACTGAACTGGATGCTTTGGGCAGAGTCGCTTACCTGATTTCTCCAAATAAGATTCACTATGCCTATATTGCAGATTGGAAAAAAAGATATCCTCATGCGCAAACATGGTCTAGTCCAGGAGTTGAAGAGAGAGCGAAAAGTCAGAATGTCAAGGTGGTATTCGATGCTCCCTTAACAGATAAGGCTCCTGACCTATGGTCTGATGAGATTGATCAGCTTATTTTTAAGGGTAGTTCTGTGATTGAAGAAGTGGTGTTTTTTCATAAATCAACTAAAACACTCATTGTAACGGACCTTATAGAGAATTTTGAATCGGAAAAAATATCCAGTCCAATCCGCAGAAGATTTTGTCGTTTAGCTCGTGTAACAGCCCCTGATGGACAAACTCCTATCGATTATCGGATGACTTTTTTAGGAAGACAAAGGGAAGCAAGAATGTCTTTTTTCCGTATGTTAAACTGGAAACCTGATAAGATCATACTTGCACACGGTCTATGCTTTTTTGAGAATGGTATAGATGAATTAAAACGTGCTTTTAGATGGATACGGTAAAGGAGAAAAAGATGCAACACTCATCTTGGCATGCTTTGATTAAGGAGCAATTACCTGAGGGGTATTTCGGGAAAATCAATCAATTTATGGATCAGGTCTATGCTCAGGGAACTGTTTATCCACCTAAGGAAAAGGTTTTTCAGGCTCTCTTGACTACTCCTCTGGAAGAGGTTAAGGTGGTGATTTTAGGGCAAGATCCCTATCACGGGCCAGATCAAGCGCAGGGTTTGAGTTTTTCTGTACCTGACTCAATCCCAGCTCCGCCGTCCTTGCAAAACATTTTAAAAGAATTGTCAGATGATATCGGCGTTAAGAAATCACATGATTTGACGTCTTGGGCTGAGCAGGGAGTCTTACTTCTCAATGCTTGCTTGACGGTTCCTGCTGGGCAGGCCAATGGTCATGCTGGACAGATATGGGAGTCATTTACAGATGCTGTGATTCGGGTTGTAAATAATCTAGACAAACCTGTAGTCTTTGTACTCTGGGGTGCTTATGCACGTAAGAAGAAGGCCTTAGTTACCAATCCTCACCACTTGATTATCGAATCAGCCCATCCTAGTCCTTTATCGGTTTATAGAGGATTTTGGGGTTCCAAGCCTTTTTCCAAGGCCAATGCATTCTTAAAAGAGACAGGACAAGAGCCAATCGATTGGCTTAGATAAGGAGAGAATATGCCTCAGTTAGCGACGATTTGCTACATTGATAACGGAAAAGAACTGCTCATGCTCCATCGCAATAAGAAGCCCAATGATGTCCACGAAGGTAAATGGATTGGTGTTGGTGGGAAGCTAGAGCGAGGTGAGACTCCTCAAGAATGCGCTGCGCGTGAAATCCTCGAAGAGACAGGTCTCAAAGCCAAGCCAGTACTTAAAGGTGTTATCACTTTTCCTGAATTCACACCAGATTTAGACTGGTACACCTATATTTTTAAGGTGACGGAGTTTGAGGGTGACTTGATTGACTGCAATGAGGGGACGCTGGAATGGGTTCCCTATGATGAAGTTTTGAGCAAGCCAACTTGGGAGGGTGACCACACCTTTGTTGAGTGGCTTTTAGAGGACAAACCCTTCTTTTCAGCTAAGTTTGTTTATGATGGGGATAAATTGTTGGATACCCAAGTTGATTTCTATGAATAAAGGAGAAAGTAGATGCTACTTATCAAAAATGGTCGTGTAATGGATCCCAAGTCTTGTTTGGATCAAGTGTGTGATGTTTTGGTCCAAGATGGGAAAATTGTCAAAATTGCGCCTGAAATCAAGGGAGAAGGAGCAGAAGTGATTGACGCTACTGGTCTTGTAGTTGCGCCTGGACTAGTCGATATCCATGTTCATTTCCGTGAACCTGGCCAGACTCATAAGGAAGACATCCATACTGGGGCACTAGCGGCTGCTGCAGGTGGTTTTACAACGGTTGTCATGATGGCTAATACCAGTCCAACCATTTCAGACGTAGAAACTTTGCAAGAAGTTCTTCAGTCAGCTGCCAAGGAAAAGATTAACGTTAAGACAGTTGCGACCATTACTAAGAACTTTAATGGCCAAGACTTGACAGACTTTAAGGCACTCTTAGAAGCTGGAGCTGTTGGTTTTTCTGATGACGGTATTCCGCTTGAGAGCAGTAAAGTGGTCAAGGAAGCCATGGAAGAAGCTAAAAAACTTAATACTTTTATTAGTCTTCATGAGGAAGATCCAGGTTTGAACGGGATTCTTGGATTTAACGAAAACATCGCTAAGGAACATTTTCATATCTGTGGAGCGACTGGGGTGGCTGAGTACGCTATGATTGCGCGTGATGTTATGATTGCCTATGCAACCAAGGCCCATGTTCACATCCAGCATTTGTCTAAGGAAGAAAGTGTCAAGGTAGTGGAATTCGCTCAAGGTTTGGGAGCACAAGTCACAGCAGAAGTAGCACCACAACATTTCTCTAAGACAGAAGCTCTTCTTTTAACTCAAGGAAGCAATGCCAAAATGAATCCTCCGCTTCGTTTGGAATCAGACCGTCGTGCTGTTATCGAAGGTCTCAAGTCAGGTGTTATCACAGTTATCGCAACGGACCACGCGCCTCACCATGCAGATGAGAAAAATGTAGAAGATATCACCAAAGCGCCGTCTGGTATGACTGGCTTGGAAACCTCTCTATCTCTCGGCTTGACTTATTTGGTGGAAGCTGGTGAGCTAAGCTTAATGGAATTGCTAGAAAAAATGACTGTCAATCCAGCCAAGCTTTACAACTTTGAAGCAGGTTACTTAGCTGAAAATGGTCCAGCGGACATCACTATCTTTGATGCTAAAGCTGACCGCCTTGTGGACTCCCATTTTGCTTCGAAAGCAGCCAATTCACCATTTATCGGTGAAACCTTAAAAGGGCAGGTCAAATATACCATCTGCAAGGGACAAATTGTCTACCAAAACTAGATGGGACTCTGCTCTTAAATTGAAATGAATAGAGAGCACTTATGTACCAAACCCATCAATTTAAAGATAAGTTTATCTTATTTCTTAAGATATTTTTCCCTATCCTGATTTACCAGTTTGCCAATTATTCTGCCTCATTTGTTGATACAACCATGACTGGGCAGTACAATACCATGGACTTGGCTGGTGTTTCAACTGCAACGAGTCTATGGAATCCTTTCTTCACTTTTTTGACAGGCATTGTTTCGGCCATGGTTCCCATCATAGGCCATCATCTGGGACGGGGCAAAAAGGAAGAAGTAGCATCTGATTTTTACCAATTCATCTACTTAGCTTTCGGACTGTCTTTGGTCTTGCTTGGCATGGTAGTATTCTTAGCGCCACCTGTCTTAAACAACATCGGACTAGAAACTCAAGTGGCGGCAGTTGCAGTTTCCTATCTTTGGTACCTTTCTATCGGGATTATTCCCTTGTTGCTTTTTAGTGTCATTCGGTCATTGTTGGATTCTCTTGGTTTGACCAAGCTATCGATGTATCTGATGCTCCTATTACTTCCGCTCAATAGTAGTTTTAACTATCTCTTGATATATGGAGCTTTCGGTTTCCCTGAGCTTGGTGGCGCAGGAGCAGGGCTAGGAACTTCGCTAGCCTATTGGGTTTTATTGGGCATTTCCCTGCTTGTTTTGTTCAAACAAAAAAGATTAAAAGCGTTACATCTTGAAAAACGGATTCCACTCAATATAGATAAAATCAAGGAAGGTGTTCGATTAGGTCTACCAATCGGGGGAACCGTATTTGCTGAAGTAGCCATTTTCTCTGTGGTTGGACTAATCATGGCTAAGTTTTCATCGCTCATCATCGCCAGTCACCAGTCAGCTATGAATTTTTCCAGCCTCATGTATGCTTTCCCCATGAGTATTTCCTCTGCTATGGCGATTGTTGTGTCTTACGAGGTTGGGGCTAAACGTTTTGAGGATGCAAAAATCTACGCTCGTCTGGGGAGAGTAACTGCCCTTATTTTTGCAGGTCTTACCCTGTCCTTTCTCTACATTTTTAGAGATCGTGTAGCAAGTCTATATGGGAATGACTCTCAGTTCATTGAAACAACTGCTGTATTTCTAACCTACAGTCTCTTTTTCCAGTTAGCTGATACCTTTGCGGCTCCGCTCCAAGGAATTTTAAGAGGGTATAAGGACACTATCGTTCCTTTCTATCTTGGCTTAATTGGGTATTGGGGAGTAGCGATACCACTAGGATATCTACTAGATCAAGTAACTGACTTAGGGGCATTTGCCTACTGGATTGGGTTAATTGCCAGCTTAATTGTTTCTGGTTGTTTGTATCAATGGCGTTTGAAAACCGTAATGAAAAGATTGAGCTAATTTTAAGAAATTATCCTGAAAAAACAACTTTGTGAAAAAATGCTCTAACTAGAGAGAATCCCTGTTTTAACAGGGATTTATTTTTTTATATTGTGAAATTTTATTAGCCATATACTTTGACAGTGTATACTAAAAAAGGTAAAATAGTAAGGTAAGTACAAAGTTAGAAAGGCAAGATTATGTCAACTTTAGATAAGAATCTTTTGCTAGAGATGTTCCGTAAGATGGAAGAAATCCGTCGCATGGACTTAAAAATCGCTCAGTTAGTGAAAAAGGGAAAAGTTCCCGGTATGACTCACTTTTCTGTCGGAGAGGAAGCTGCTAACGTCGGAGCGATGTCGGCTCTCAATCCAGATGATTTGATCACATCAAATCACCGTGGACACGGGCAAGCTATTGCTAAGGGGATTGACCTCAATGGAATGATGGCTGAAATCCTCGGGAAATACACTGGAACCTGTAAAGGAAAAGGTGGTTCTATGCATATCGCTGACCTGGATGCTGGTAACCTCGGTGCCAATGGTATCGTAGGTGGTGGTATGGGAATCGCTGTCGGTGCAGCCCTCAGTCAGCAAATGCAACATACTGGTAAAATCGTTGTCTGCTTCTTTGGAGATGGCGCGACCAACGAAGGTGTCTTCCACGAAGCAGTGAACATGGCTTCTATCTGGAACCTTCCTGTGATTTTCTACTGCATTAACAACGGTTACGGTATCTCTGCGGATATCAAGAAAATGACAAACGTGGAACATATCCACCAACGTAGTGCGGCATATGGAATTCCTGGAATGTTTATCGAAGATGGGAACAACGTCATCGATGTCTATGAAGGATTTAAGAAAGCTGTAGATCATGTTCGTGGTGGCAATGGACCAGTCTTGATTGAAAGTGTCACTTATCGTTGGCTTGGTCACTCATCATCTGACCCTGGTAAATATCGTACGCGTGAAGAAGTGGAATTGTGGAAACAAAAAGACCCAATTGAAAACCTCCGCAATTACCTTATTGAAAATAACATTGCTAGCGCTGAAGAATTGGAAGAAATCCAAGCACAAGTCAAGGAAGCAGTAGAAGCTTCTGTTAAATTCGCAGAAGAAAGCCCATTCCCACCACTAGAATCAGCATTTGAAGATATTTACGCAGACTAAGGAGAAAGAGATAAAAATGGAAACAAAAACAATGTCGTTCCGTGACACCATTATCCTTGCTATGTCTGAGGAAATGCGTCGTGATGAAAATGTACTCTTGATGGGTGAAGATGTCGGTGTCTTTGGTGGAGACTTTGGTACATCTGTAGGTATGCTTGAAGAATTTGGACCAGAACGTGTACGTGACTGTCCAATTTCAGAAGCTGCAATTTCTGGTGCTGCTGCTGGTGCTGCTATGACTGGCCTTCGTCCAATCGTTGATATGACTTTCATGGACTTTTCAGTTATTGCCATGGATAATATCGTCAACCAAGCAGCTAAAACTCGTTACATGTTTGGTGGTAAAGGTCAGGTCCCAATGACAATCCGCTGTGCAGCTGGTAACGGGGTAGGTTCTGCAGCTCAACACTCACAATCATTGGAATCTTGGTTTACTCATATCCCAGGATTGAAGGTTGTAGCTCCAGGTACACCAGCTGATATGAAGGGACTTCTTAAGTCTTCTATCCGTGACAACAACCCTGTTATCATTCTTGAATACAAATCAGAATTTAACCAAAAAGGGGAAGTGCCTGTTGACCCAGACTATACTATCCCACTTGGTGTCGGAGAAATCAAACGTGAAGGAACGGATGTAACAGTCGTTACTTATGGTAAAATGCTTCGTCGTGTGGTTCAAGCTGCTGAAGAATTAGCAGAAGAGGGAATTTCAGTTGAAATTGTGGACCCACGTACCCTCGTTCCGCTTGATAAGGATATCATCATTAACTCAGTGAAGAAGACTGGTAAGGTGGTGCTTGTCAACGATGCTCACAAAACAAGTGGCTATATCGGAGAGATTTCAGCTATTATTTCAGAATCAGAAGCATTTGATTATCTAGACGCACCAATCCGCCGTTGCGCCGGAGAAGATGTGCCAATGCCTTACGCGCAAAACCTTGAAAATGCAATGATTCCAACAGTTGAAAGCATCAAAGATGCAATCCGTAAGACTTATAATAAAGAATAATATTACATAAATTAAATTACGTAAATTTTTAGAGATTTTAATTTTAGTAACTTGAGACACGTTTCGTGTACAAGTTACTTGTAGAGTCGAACACGGGCTAAAGTCTGCGTGAAAAAGATAAACTTTCCTAGAAACTAAAGTTTCTTCGTCAAGTTTCCTATTTTCACTTTGACTTTTTACGCCCTTTGTATCATAATTAGAATTGGAGAGGTCATGGCTGATGACAAGCTAAGAGCGACTCCTGCGGCTAGAAAGTTAGCGGATGATCTAGGGATCAACCTCTACGACGTTTCTGGCTCAGGTGCAAACGGTCGTGTCCACAAAGATGACGTGGAAACTTATAAAGACACAAATGTGGTTCGCATTTCGCCACTTGCAAAACGAATTGCCCTCGAACATAACATTGCTTGGCAGGAAATCCAAGGAACAGGTCATCGTGGTAAAATCATGAAGAAGGATGTTTTAGCCTTGCTTCCTGAAAATATCGAAAACGATACTATCAAGTCTCCTGCTCAAATCGAAAAAGTGGAAGAAGTTCCAGACACTATCACTCCTTATGGTGAGATTGAGCGTATTCCAATGACACCAATGCGTAAGGTTATCGCACAACGTATGGTTGAATCTTACCTAACTGCGCCAACTTTCACACTCAACTATGATGTCGATATGTCAGAAATGTTGGCCCTTCGTAAGAAGGTTCTTGATCCGATTATGGAAGCGACTGGTAAGAAGACTACTGTAACAGACCTTCTTTCACTCGCTGTTGTGAAAACATTGATGAAACACCCATACATCAACGCTTCATTGACCGAAGACGGCAAGACCATTATCACTCATAACTATGTCAACCTTGCGATGGCGGTTGGGATGGATAACGGATTGATGACACCTGTTGTCTATAATGCTGAAAAAATGAGTTTGTCAGAGTTGGTTGTTGCCTTTAAGGATGTAATTGGTCGTACCTTGGATGGTAAATTGGCTCCAAGCGAACTGCAAAATTCAACCTTCACAATTAGTAACTTGGGAATGTTTGGCGTTCAGTCCTTTGGTCCGATTATTAACCAACCAAACTCAGCTATCCTAGGGGTTAGCTCAACAGTTGAAAAACCTGTAGTTGTCAATGGTGAGATTGTTATCCGACCAATCATGAGCCTTGGTTTAACTATTGACCACCGTGTTGTAGATGGTATGGCTGGTGCTAAGTTTATGAAAGACTTGAAAGCCTTGATTGAGAATCCGATCTCAATGTTGGTTTAAGTCAGCTATTGTTATTTTAGAGATTTAGAAGGAAGTAAGACATGGCCTTAGAAGTAATTATGCCAAAAGCCGGCGTGGATATGACAGAAGGACAAATCGTCCAATGGAATAAGAAAGTCGGAGAATTTGTAAAAGAAGGAGAAATCCTTTTGGAAATCATGACTGACAAAGTCAGTATGGAATTGGAAGCCGAAGAAGATGGATACTTGATTGCCATCCTCAAAGGAGATGGTGAAACTGTCCCTGTAACGGAAGTCATCGGTTACCTTGGTGAAGAAGGAGAAAACATCCCAACAGCTGGCGCAGCTGCGCCAGAATCAAAACCTGCACCTGCAGCTAGTGCCTCAAACGACGATGGTAAGAGCGATGATGCCTTTGATATCGTTGTGATTGGTGGAGGTCCTGCTGGTTATGTTGCAGCCATTAAAGCTGCCCAACTCGGTGGGAAGGTTGCCCTTGTTGAGAAATCTGAACTCGGTGGAACGTGTTTGAACCGTGGCTGTATCCCAACGAAGACCTACCTTCACAATGCTGAAATCATCGAAAATATCGGTCATGCAGCAAACCGAGGTATCGTCATCGAAAATCCAAACTTCACTGTAGATATGGATAAACTTTTAGAGACAAAATCTAAGGTTGTCAATACTTTGGTTGGTGGCGTTGCGGGTCTTCTTCGAAGCTACGGAGTTACAGTTCATAAGGGTGTTGGTACTATCACTAAAGATAAGAATGTCTTGGTAAATGGTTCTGAATTGCTTGAAACCAAGAAAATTATCCTTGCTGGTGGTTCAAAAGTCAGCAAGATTAACGTCCCTGGTATGGAATCTCCACTTGTGATGACCAGCGATGATATTCTTGAAATGAACGAAGTTCCAGAAAGCCTCGTAATCATCGGTGGTGGGGTTGTCGGTATCGAACTCGGCCAAGCATTCATGACATTTGGTTCAAAAGTAACTGTTATCGAAATGATGGACCGTATCGTTCCAGCTATGGATGCGGAAGTGTCTAAGAATCTTCGCTTGATTCTTGAGCGTAAAGGTATGACTATCTTGACAGGTACAAAATTGCAAGAAATCATCGAAGAAAATGGTCAACTTCGTATCAAGGTTGAAGGAAAAGACGATATCATCGCTAGCAAAGCTCTTCTTTCAATCGGTCGTGTGCCAGACCTTGAAGGAATTGGTGATGTTGAGTTTGAATTGGATCGTGGACGTATCAAGGTCAACGAATACATGGAAACTTCTGTTCCTGGAATCTACGCACCAGGTGACATCAACGGTACTAAGATGTTGGCGCACGCAGCCTTCCGCATGGGTGAAGTTGCCGCTGAAAATGCCCTCAAAGGAAATCATGCTGTTGCGAAACTCAACTTGACTCCTGCAGCCATTTACACTCTTCCTGAAGTAGCAGCAGTAGGTCTGACTGAAGAACAAGCCCGTGAGAAATACGATGTAGCCATCGGTAAATTCAACTTTGCTGCCAACGGACGTGCAATTGCATCAGATGCGGCTCAAGGTTTCGTAAAAGTTATTGCTGATAAGAAATACGGAGAAATCCTTGGTGTGCACATCATTGGTCCTGCAGCTGCAGAATTGATCAACGAAGCGTCAAGCATTATCGAAATGGAAATTACTGTCGAAGAAATGCTGAAGACTATCCACGGACACCCAACATACTCTGAAGTTATGTACGAAGCATTTGCAGATGTTCTAGGAATGGCCATCCATTCACCTAAGAAAAAATAAAACGAAGATAGACTAGACTGGAAGATTATTTCCAGTCTCTATCGTATAAAGGGATATCATGAAATATATTATCAATCATTCAAACGACACTGCTTTTAATATCGCCTTGGAAGAATATGCCTTTAAACACTTACTAGATGAGGATCAAATCTTCCTTCTTTGGATTAACAAACCTTCTATCATTGTTGGTCGTCACCAGAACACTATCGAAGAAATTAACCGTGATTATGTTCGAGAAAATGGTATTGAGGTAGTCCGTCGTATCAGTGGTGGTGGAGCTGTTTATCACGATTTAAACAACCTCAACTACACCATCATTTCAAAAGAAGATGAAAACAAGGCCTTTGACTTCAAGAGCTTCTCAACTCCAGTTATCAATACCTTGGCTCAACTAGGTGTTAAAGCTGAGTTCACAGGCCGTAATGACCTTGAGATTGATGGCAAGAAATTCTGTGGAAATGCCCAAGCCTATATCAATGGCCGTATCATGCACCATGGTTGCTTGCTCTTTGACGTTGATTTGTCAGTCCTTGCTAACGCCCTCAAGGTTTCAAAAGATAAATTTGAATCAAAAGGTGTGAAATCTGTCCGTGCCCGTGTAACCAATATTGTCAATGAATTGCCAGAAAAAATTACAGTTGAAGAATTCCGTGATTTGCTTTTGGAATACATGAAAAAAGAGTACCCAGAGATGACCGAATACGTTTTTTCTGAGGAAGAATTGGCCGAAATCAATCGTATCAAGGATACCAAGTTCGGTACTTGGGACTGGAACTACGGTAAATCACCTGAATTTAACGTCCGTCGTGGAACAAAATTCACTAGTGGTAAGGTTGAAGTTTTTGCCAATGTTCTCGAATCAAAAATCCAAGACATCAAGATTTATGGTGACTTCTTTGGTATCGAAGACGTTGCAGCTGTAGAAGATGTCCTTCGTGGCGTGAAATATGAACGCGAAGATGTTCTTAAAGCTCTAGAAACTATTGACATCACACGCTATTTTGCTGGTATCAGCCGTGAAGAAATTGCTGAAGCAGTAGTGGGATAAAAAGAAAAGAAGTTGGTTGTATGACCAGCTTCTTTTTTGAACTATAATTTACATAATTTATAATATGTAATGTATAATATTTACAAACTATCTAAGGCATTCTTTTGTTCATCATTGACGATATGGGTATAGAGGTCAGTGACTTGTGTGCTGGCGTGTCCTAGCTGATGGCTAACCAAAACTTGCGATTTAGTTGCATCATAGAGTCTGGTTGCTAAGGTATGGCGGAGTTTGTGGGGAGTTACACGGACTTTAAAGTCCTCAGAGTACTTAGCAACCATCTTTTCAACGCTAGAAGCATCAATACGATTGGGAACGCCACGGTATAAGGTCAGAAAGAGTGCTGTATCCGTCTTTTCCGTCTTATAACGTTGATTTCGAATGGCTAGATAATTCTCTAGGTAAGGCTTAGCAAAAGCAGCGACATTGACAGAATCACGTTTGCCACCTTTTCGAGTGACATCAATGACCATCATTTTAAGATTAAGGTCTCTTAGGTCCAGGTTAACAGCTTCAGATAAGCGGACACCAGACGCCAAGAGAAGGGCAATAATGGCTAAATCACGTTCTTTATTTTTATTGAATGACGAGAGAGCGCGATTTGAGAGTTGTTGTGGGTACTCTTGGTCGATATAAGTCAGAAAACCTTCTGTTTCATCACCTAGAAAGAGCTTTTGCTTGATGTTTTCAGCTCTGGCAGCAAGTGTCTCTTTCTTTTTCTTGGTTGAAACTTTCTTCATTACATTACGATAGAAATAAGGCTCCCCTTGGTCGTTTTCAACCTCCTCGGTCAGATACTTGTAAAGACTAGAAAGTGCTGATAAAGTCCGATTGATGGTCGTCTGAGAGACACCTTGTTTGGTTGTATTGGCATTCAGCAATGGACGTTCACGTAGATAAAGGATAAAGGATTCCATATCTTTCTTAGACATGTTTTCCAAGACTGATAAAGGAATGTCAGACATTTTATCAGCATTTGAAATACCAGACTCCAAAACCCAGCTGAAAAATCGATCGTATTCCTTGAGGTATTCGTACAAGGTTGTAAAACTGTAGGGAACAGCAAGCTTGGATTGGTAGTATTCCAGAACATACCAGGGCATGATTTGTTTTAGTTTGTCGATTCGTTCCAGTAAAATCTCACGTTTCATGTATTTTCTCCATAAGTAAGTCTACTAGTAGTATAGCATAGACTCATATATTTTTCAAGAAAATTATAGTTTTTCGGAAAGATGTAATAAGAAACTTAAAAAAGAAGTCTAACTTCCCCCAGTTATCCTGAATCCTTTGTTAAATTTCATCATACTTGAGCAACATCTTCGGAATCTTTTCTTCAAGACTTTTGCGAACTTTACCTTGAATTGCAGTGTCCATTTGGCTGTTTATGCTTGTAATAGTTGATTTGGTTTCTGTAGCAATTTTCTTAGCTGCCTTATTAAAGTTAACTTTTAATTTGTTTTTTGCTGTTATCGCTAACTTTGCTTCCGTAATGATTCGGTTTCTTTCCATCATTCGATACATTTGTTTCAGTGCATACTGGTATTCTTCATCTGTGTAGTATTCATTCATTGGTGCTTGCATAATCTCTCCTTAGTTTGTGAAATTCTTCGTCTAAATCATTTCTTTGTGTACGAAACTTGTTATCGTATTTTTCTCTCTCGTCTTCGAGTTTAATCCTACGATCTCTGTATACTTGATTCGAAAAGTGTCTCAAATTTTCTATTTCTATAAAGTAGTCTCTAACATCATCAGCCGTTGACGAAAATTTTCTCAAAGTATGATACATTTTATCAACTTCTTCGGAAATTAGTTTTTCTAAGTTTGCATTTCGTTCGTCTAGATCAAGGGCTTTGTTATCGAGTTTCTTCTTTTCTTGATAATATCGTTCTTCTAGAGTATACAGTTCTCTCTCTTTTTCTCTAATTTCCTCCCATTTTACATCTTTTCTTTCCATTGTCGAAACTCCTTGGCTAATTGCTTATCTGTTGCTACTGTTTTTTCGATGACTTCCTGTAATTGTTTATCCATATTTTCAAATGCTTGTGCGGAAACATTCATCTTAGTGGCTGTTTGATTTGTCTCTGCCTGAAACGTATCGATAAACTGTGCTTGAGTGATACCCTGACTAGCAAAAATGGCATCAACCTCATAGGGAGCTAATGCTGTGTAGCTCGTAAAGTCGATTTTTGACCAAATTTCTTGTAATTCCTGATTTGCTTTTTTGGCTAAGGCGCTCACTTCATCAGCTCCAGTTCTTGCTGCTGTAGCCATAGATGATGATAGGATAGAACCTTGAGCTGCATCTAAGTATATTTCCTCAGAGCTACTAATGCCACCTGATGACCAGTTTGATTTCAAGTCCTTGTAATGAGCCATTCCTCGGAGACTGTTGGCATAGGCTCGATAAACGCCACTGATTAAGGGTTTTCCTCCTTTGCCATCTACAAGTTGACCAGTTACAGGATCAAACTCCCAATCACCTATATTGTGGCTAGTTCCGTCAAGCCAATATATGGTATCAGGCATTTCTAAAAATGATTTATTGAATAATTCAGGATGGTTGAAATCATTTCCAAACACAACAACATCATAATTCCTTCTATAATCTATAAACATAGCAGGATTTTTATCTATGAATGCTTTTTCCTCATTAGAAAGTGAATTATAAAAAAACCAAGCATTGAAGGTAGTCGTAGGGATGTGGTATTTAGCTCCTACCTTCAGCATATAAGAACCTTGTGAATAGCCAGATAGTTGACTGACTTCATATCGGGGATCATCCATAATTTCTTTTACAAATCGGTCTGCTACATAATATTGAGGGGATAAACCTGACTCTCTTTCTGCAACTGCTGTTCCGACATCAATCTTAGTAGGACTCCCAGGGTCCGTTCCCGCAGCAATCACAGCTACATTTTTATAATCTGGTTCACCGTTGACTATTGGTGCAACCGCTAGTCCATCAAAACCTGTTTCTTTGTGAGACTTAGTCGCAATAACACGGAATTCTTGACCATCGGAGGTGGTTATAGTGTTAGTTTCATCCGAAGATAACTTATCATTTGTTTTGGCTACAACTTTCTTTTCAACTTCCCTTTCAGCATATTCAAAATTTACACTATAAACATTTTTTCCGTGATTTAATTCATTGAGTTGTTTATCAGTATAAGTGTATACCATTAATATTCTCCTTCTGAACCATCTGAATAAATAATTTTTGTGAGTTTACTAGTCTTACCCAAGTGACTATTTAAAAATTCTCGGTCCTCTTTTCTATTCTCTCTCTCTAAAGATACATCAGAAATACGTTTATCTTTTTTTGAATAATTAATTTTATATTTTATGCTTCTCTCATTAAAATATAGTTCAACTACGCAAGTCCAACTTCCTGGAGGATTAGTGTAGTTTGCATTAGAAAATCTAATTTCTTCAATACCCTCATAACTATCTTTTAAAGTTTCAACCAAACTAACTTCATACTCTCTATTCTGACGCTCTTCTTGAGATTTCCCTAACATACTAAACATAAAAATACCACCTGCTGTGATAATTGCGATTGACAAAACGATTAGTAGCTTTTTACGGCTTTTTTTCATTCCAGAAATATTCATTTAAGCTTTTCTCCTTTTCTCTATTCTACTATGATTTAAAGATAAATAACAGTAGAATAGAGAAAATCAAGCCAATTGTCACAGATACTGCATCAAACATCAAATCCCGTTACTGGGTCAGACTTAGTGGCAATAACACTGAATTCTTGACCATCTGAGGTAGTTATGGTGTTGGTTTTTTCTAAATCATCAGGAGATATATTTTCAATGAGATTTGAATTGACATAAGTCCTACCGTTACGCTTAGCGAATTCAAGATTTACACTATATACAGCATAATCCCGATTCAAATTGTTTAACTGCTCATCTGTATAGGAAAATGTCATCATTGTTCTCCCGTGCTATTATCTGAATATGTAACAATTACTTTTAAGTCGGTCACTCCTTTGTAATTGTTAAGGAATTGCCTTTTCTCATTGGTCAATGAACCTTGATAATTCTTTTTATCATGGAGTCCATGGCCTATCCTATACTTAGTTTTTCTTTCATCATTAAATTTGATTTCTACATCACAAGACCATGAACCTGGAGGGTTTGTGTAGTTTGGATTGGAAATCTTAATCTCCTCAATCCCTTCATAGGAATTCTTTAAGGCATTAACCAGACTTACTTCATATTCTCTATTTCGACGTTCTTCTTGAGACTTCCCTAACATACTAAACATAAAAACACCTCCTGTTGTGACAGTTGCGAGTAGAAAAACTATGAATAATGGTTTATAGCTTTTTCTTAATCTGTCTTTACTCATTATCATTTCCTCTTTATCTCAGCATATTCATCATTGACACTGTATACATTTTTCCCTTGATTTAATTCATTAAGTTGTTGATCTGTATAAGTGAAAACCACTACTGTACTCCTTTTTCTTTATCCGAATAATATATAGTAACTAAAGATGTTGTTTTCCCTTTATGAGAATTCAATATTTCCCACTGGTCGTTTATTTCTTTATTTGTTTTTCCATTAACAAAACCATTATAATTTTCAACGTCATTTAAAGAGTGGCCTACACGGTATTCTATTTTTACTTTATCTGAAAATAGAATATTTACATCACAAGACCAGTCGCCTGGAGGGGTTGTATATTCTGGATTAGAAATTTTGATCTCTTCTATCCCTTCGTAGGAATTCTTTAAGGCGTTTACCAAACTAACTTCATACTCTCTATTTCGACGCTCTTCTTGGGATTTCCCTAACATACTAAATATAAAAACACCTCCTGCTGTGATAGTTGCGAGTAGTAAAACTATGAATAATGGTTTATAGCTTTTTCTTAATCTATCTTTACTCATTATCATTTCCTCTTTTTCTCAGTATATTCAGCATTGACACTATATACATTCTTCCCATGGTTTAATTCATTAAGTTGTTTTTCTGTATAATTAAATACCATTACTGTTCCCCTCTTTCTTTGTTAGAGTATGTAACCGTAACTGTATTAGTTGTTATTCCTTTTCTTCGGTTAAGAAAATCTCGCTGTCCATAAGTCATACGACCATTGTAATTTTCTATCTCATCTAAGTTATGTGGAATTCCATAGAATATTTTTTCCCCATCTTCAAACAAAATATCAACCTTACAAGACCAGTCACCAGGAGGGTTCGTATATGTTGGATTGGAAATTTTGATTTCTTCTATCCCTTCATATGAATTCTTTAAGGCATTAACCAGACTTACTTCATATTCTCTATTCCGACGTTCTTCTTGGGATTTTCCTAACATACTAAATATAAAAACACCTCCTGTTGTGACAGTTGCGAGTAGTAAAACTATGAATAATGGTTTATAGCTTTTTCTTAATCTGTTTTTACTCATTATCATTTCCTCTTTTTCTCAGCATATTCAGCATTGACACCGTATACATTCTTCCCATGCTTTAATTCATTGAGTTGTTTATCAGTATAATTAAATACCATTACTGTTCCCCTGTTTCACCATTTGAATAAATCACTTTTACATTTTTTTCTGTAATTCCACGATGGTTTATCAAATATTGATTATCATCTTTTCGAGAACTATTTTGAAAATCTCTACTTCTTATTTCGTTATTTTGTTTATTAAATGCGATTATATAACTTAGTTGTTTGCTATCAGAGAAAAATATTTTAACTTTTGCGCCCCAAGCATCAGACGGAATTGATGCATATGAAGGGTCGGTTATATGTACCTCCTCAATCCCTTCATAGGAATTTTTTAAAGCATTAACTAGACCTACTTCATATTCTCTATTTCGACGCTCTTCTTGGGATTTCCCTAACATACTAAATATAGAAACACCTCCTGCTGTAATGGCTACGAGTAACAAAACGATTAGTATCCTTTTATGGCTTTTTTTATTGCTGGAATTATTCATTTAAGCTTTTCCCCTTTTTCTACTTGAAAACTCTTCATTTACCATATAAATAGCAAAATCTTGGGTTAAATTATTCAACTGTTTATCAGTATAATTAAATACCATTATTGCTCTCCTGTTTCACCATTTGAATATCGTACTAATATTGTAGATTCTGTTTTACCAATGTGTTTTTGAAGTATCGACCATTGTTGATCAATTTCTTCATTGGTATTCCCTTTCATAAGACCATCATGGTTTTCTTTATAGGTTAATCTGTGATTAATTCCATAAGTAATAGTTTGACTATCATTGAACTCTACTGAAATATCACAAGACCACGAACCCGGTTTGTCATTATAGTAAGGATCCATAATCTTAATCTCCTTAATCCCTTGGTAGGAATTCTTTAAGGCTTTCACCAGACTCACTTCATACTCTCTATTCCGACGCTCTTCTTGGGATTTCCCTAACAACCTAAACATAAAAATAGCTCCTGCTGTGATGGCTACGAGTAACAAAATGATTAGTAGTCTTATATATCTTTTTTTATTGCTGGAAATATTCATTTAAGTTTTTCTCCTTTTTCTCCTTGAAGACTTTTCGTTCACACTATAAACAGCATAATCTTGGTTTAAATTATTCATCAGTATAATGGAAATTCATCATAGTTCTCCTTGCTCGCTATCAGAATAAGTAATTCTCACTGACTTTAAAGTTTTCCCTCTATGAGTTTCTAAATACTGCCAATCTTCGTTTGTTTCTTGACGGCCACCATAATTGGTTTTATAGTTTAAATGATGATTAATTCCATATGAAAGAGTTCTTTCATCTTTAAATTTAATTTCTACATCACAAGACCACGAACCAGGAGGGCTTGTGTATTCTGGATTAGAAATTTTAATCTCTTCAATCCCTTCATAGGAATTCTTTAAGGCATTCACCAAACTAACCTCATACTCTCTATTCCGACGCTCTTCTTGAGATTTCCCAAACAACCTAAACATAAAAATAGCTCCTGCTGTGGTGATTGCGAGTAACAAAATGATTAGTATTCTTGTATGACTTTTTTTGATGCTAGAATTACTCATTTAAGCTTTCCTCCTTTTTCTTACTTTTTCTTATTATACAATATTTTAATTAGTTTTAACGATATAAGAAGCAAAAACCGATCTCTGCGCGAGAATCGGTTTTTTTATGTAATTTATTAAGAAATCGAAAATTTAAAAGACATAATATAAATTATGTAAATATGATCTACAACAACAAATCTTTGACTTTTCCAATTTCACTTTTTGGAATCACCAGGTGAATCATATCACCAAGATACATTCTAGTTGAGCCGTTAACGGTTTGGCTTTTGCCATTATGGACTTGGGTGGTGATGAGTACGTTATGTGGTAAGTTTAGTTCGTGAACCTGTTTTCCAGCGATCTTATCTGATACAGGGATTTCAATAAGAGTGACTTCTCCTTCGTCTGTCGCTTCTTCTGGCAGCATTTTTTCTAGCATGGCCTCATAGACTGGCGCCCCTTTGAGTAGATCCATGACGATGTATGCCACCAAGGTCACTAAGCCAAGTGGCATGAGATTGCGAATGTCACCTACCATCTCAGTTACGAGGATCATGGCAGTTAAGGGTGCCTTGGATATTGCCCCAAAGTAGCCACTCATTCCCAGAATGACAAATATAGGGAATTGTTCCTGACTGACAAGCCCAAGATCGACACAAATGACACCAACTAGGGCACCAAGTAAGGAACCAAGCGCCAAAATGGGTAGGAAAATTCCTCCTGGGAGGCCACTTCCATAACTAATCATACTCCAAACAAAGCGGATCAAAAAGTAAGCTAATAAAACTTGAAAACTAAAATTTTGCTCAGTTAAGGAAAGAACCAGCTGATTTCCACCACCAAGAATTTGTGGCAAGAAAATCCCGACTGGTATGATAAGGATAAAGGCTAGGATTGGATAATAAGCTCTATCTAAATGGATTGTTTGACCAACCCAATCATAAACTCGACCAACATTGAGTACAGCTTTCTCATAGAGAAAACCAGAAAGCCCGAGAAAAACTCCCATAAGGAGGTATATCCAATACTGGTCTAGGGTCATGAGAGGAATGTTGTCTGGCATATCTAGTACGGGTGTTAGGCCGAATATGAGTAGTGAGACAAAGTTTGCTACGAGACTAGCTGCTAGAGTTGATACCCAGAAAAATCGTGAAAAATGGTGATAGACTTCCTCCACAACAAAGAGGAGACCTGCAATCGGTGCATTAAAGGCAGCGGCTAAACCTGCAGCAGCTCCACTGGCAATCAGGGAACGTTCCTCTACTGGACTAGATTTGAGCCACTTGGCAATACCTTTACCACCAACAGCTCCAAGTTGAATACTTGGCCCTTCTCGCCCTAGCATAAGGCCACTGGCAATAGCAAGAATACCTAATACATATTTCTTCCAGAGGACACTCCACCAGTTTAGAGTCATGAGTCCCTTTAGTTCAGCTTCGACTTGAGGAATTCCTGAACCCTTGATATCTTTTTCTGACCGAGTTAGTTTCGCGCTAAGCCAGCAAACTATTACATAAAATAGGCCAATGATAAAAAGATTGCGCACTAAGTGCGCTTGATCTTGATAGAGTCCTTGTATCAGATGGAAGCCCTTTTCGATTAAGAAACGAAAGGATCCGACGATTAGCCCGACGACGAGACCAACAATGATTCCTCGTCCAACTTGGGATAATATGGTGCTTGAGGCAAAGGCAAATTCTTTCTTGGAACTGAGTGTTTCTGACTGTTCCTCCATAATCATTTCCTCTTATTTGTCTTTCTTAGTTGAAACTAGTGTTTTGACTGGTTCAAAACTGGTTCGGTGAATTGGGGTGACACCTAATTTTTCCAGTCCTTCTAGGTGTTTAGCTGTTCCATAGCCTGCATTAGCTGTAAAATCATATCCAGGATATTGCTGATCGTATTCCTTCATCAATTCATCCCGTGTCACCTTGGCCACTATAGATGCAGCTGCGATAGAGAGGGAGTTAGCATCTCCTTTGATAATGGAGGTTTGTGAAATTGGTAACTCCAGTTTCATGGCATCTATCAAGAGGTGCTCAGGTTGCGGACTGAGCTGGGAGATTGCTTCCTTCATAGCTAGTTTAGTAGTTTCATAGATATTGACTTGGTCAATGACTTGATTATCCATGATACCAATCCCGATTGCTAAGGCTTGGTCTTGAACAGCTTGATAAATTTCCAGATGTTTCTTTTTGGGGATCTTTTTGCTATCGTTGAGGCCTTTAATCTTAGAATTTTTAGGTAAAATAACAGCTGCAGCAACTACAGGGCCAGCAAGAGGACCACGTCCAACCTCATCAACACCTGCAATTAGGGTCAATCCTTGCTTGTAAAGCTCTTTTTCGTAGGAAAGCATAGTTTCTAGGCGAAGTTCTTCATCCAGTTCAGCCTGAATGGCTTGTTTACGCTTGTTAATTTCCTTTTGAACTCCAGAACGAGGATCCTTTTCCAGTTCAAGAAAAAGGGGATTGTCTAATTCTTTAACAGTGGCAAGAAGTTCTTTGATTTCTTTAATCGTCGTCATCGATGTCGTCCAATGTATCTAAGGTATAGTTACCGAGTTTTCCATCACGGACTTCCTTGACGAAGAGGCTGTAAAAGCGGTCGTAGTCGTCTCGGAAACCAAGGGCACGAGTCATATCCATGATGATAACAGGTGCTTCTTCTTCTATTTTCATTTGTTTGAAGCGTTCAGCTAGCTTTTCTGGATAATGTTTTTTGAAATAATCAAGACCAAAAATGGTCACTTCATCCATTGGGAGTAGTTGATCTTTAATTGCTCCAGTCAAGGCTAGTTTCAAAGCAACGGTTTCGTCTTCGAACTTAGGCCAGAGAATCCCTGGTGTGTCAAGGATTTCAAGGTCTTTGTTGGTTTTGAGCCACTGTTGCCCCTTAGTAACACCTGGTTTATTGCCGACAACTGCAATCTTTTTCCCAGCCAAACGGTTCATGAGAGTTGACTTACCGGCATTTGGAATTCCGATAATCATGGTCCGCAAGGTTTCAATCTTGATACCGCGTTTTTTCTGGCGTGCAATCTTATCAGCCATGAGCTTTTTAGCCGCATCTGTCACAACTTTTACAGTTACTTGCTCTTTGGAGTTGATAGCCAGAGTTTGGATTCCCTGTGATTCAAAATACTGACGCCATTCTTTGGTCATTGCTGGGTCAGCAAGGTCTGCCTTGTTCAAAATCAAGAGTTTTGGTTTATCCCCAACAATCTTGGTTAACATAGGATTTTGACTAGATAAAGGTAGCCGAGCATCCACCAAAATTGTCACAAAATCAACAAATTTTAAATTCTCCTGAATCTGTCGCCGAGCCTTAGACATGTGGCCCGGAAACCATTGAATAGTAGCCATAATATTTTCCCCTTCCGACTAAAAAAACGTAATAAAACGTTTTCTTTCTCATCATCTATTCTATCATAAATTAGGTGCTTTTGCACAGGCTTTGACTAAAATAAAATCACACTGTAGCGCATAACTTAATTTATGTAATTCAACATTTACTTGACTTTTTTTGCTAACAGGTATATACTTAGTGTATACTAATTCGTGGAGGTAGAGCGATGAATACAGTAAAGACTCGGAAGGTGGGGAATTCGCTCACTGTGACCATTCCTAAAAATTTGGGTATGACAGAAGGTCAAGAAATGATTGTCTACAAAGGGATTGACGGAGTCATTGTCTTAGCTCCAAAACTAAAAGATCCTTTTGATGGGATTACTGATTTAAGAATGACAAACGATTTTGAAGGGGTAAGGTCACTTGATAGCGAAATCTGACTATATTCCTGAAAAGCAGGATATCATTTGGCTGGACTTTGATCCATCAGTCGGTCGAGAAATCCAGAAACGGCGACCTGCCTTGGTTGTTTCTAGGAAAGAATATGCCTTGCAAACTGGTTTTGTAGCTGTCTGTCCTATCACTCATGGCCAACATCGTTTGGCAGAAAAGGGCTTGCTTGTTCCTGTCTCATCAGATAAGGTAGATGGTGCTGTTAATCCATTTCAACTGTATACCTTCGATTTTCGGATGCGTAATGCTCAAAAAATAACAAGAATGGACACACAATGTTTTCAGAAAGTCGTCCAACTTTACCAGTACATCTTTGGAGATACTTAAATCCTACCATGCATAGACAAGGTAGGATTTTTTCTATATGAGTAACCTATTTAAGAACGGGTGAAGGCAGTTAAGGAGAATTCCTTTAATCCAGTTTTCTTGTGCTGATGATAGATGTTCTGCCTGAAGGCATTCTTTTAGAAAATCGCGGACTTGTTCTGGTTCAATTTCAAACTCAAAGGCTTTCATCTTGTAGAAAAAGTCGATGAGATGCTCAGATAAGTATTCATCTGAAAAGCGTACTTCTCCACTTTTTCGATATTCTAATAAAAGCCGAGAAAATCTGGATTTTTCATCAGGCAAATCCCGAAAATAAGAATTAAGAAGCCAAGTCTGCTTCTGCTTTCGTTCAATCGGATCTTGATTTGCAATCCGCTGATCCTTTTCAAGCTCCTTTTGGTTTTGTTTAGCCTTAATAGCCCGTTCGTCTCTATTTTTTCCAAAGAGGATTTTCTCCCATTTTCGTTCTTCTTGGGTCAAGGTTTCTGTAAAGCCAAAGTAATCTTGATAGGCTCGTTCTGCAGGTCCCATAGCAAGAATGAGGTTGTCAGCGTATTGCTTGGCGATTTTATCTCTTTTCTTGCGTTCTTTCTCTGCTTGAATCCGTAAATGCTGCTCGTAGTAAATTTTCTCCTTGCCTAGTTTGACAAGGTAGAGTTGGTCATCGGTCTTACCAAGTAGAAAAGGTTTGATACACTTTTCCAGCACTTCTTCCATACGAGCCTTCTTATTTGGATCTGCCTTGGTCCAACTTCCACCTTGAAAGACCTCTAGGAAGAGCTGATAGTCTCTCTCAGGCGCAAATTGATTGCCACGATTGGCTTTGAAAACACCTTTTTCCCAAAACCATTTTAGAAGTCGTTCGTCAAAGTCGCTTTTATTAACCTTGATTTTTTCCTTTTTCTTGACTTTTCTAGTCAGATTTTCAAGCTTTCTGAGAAGTTTTTCTTCCTCTTCTAGTTTCTGGTCGAGGCTAATCCGATGAAAATGGCGAACACAATCGCTACCGATAGGAAAGAGACGCTGAGCTGTGACAGTATTAAAGAGTTCGTAAGAGTATTTAATGGCATTTCCGCAGATACAATTACTACGCCCAATACCATTAAAAATCAAGGAAACTTCATTCCATTCCTTGGTAGCTTGATCCCAAGTATCAGCTTTTGAAGCTTGTAAAACTGCATCGTGCAGGGATTTTCTAACTGGAAGTGTCATGAGGTCTCCTTTCTAGATTATATTTTTACAACTTGTACCTCATCTTTGCCGAGCAAAATCAAGTATTTTTCAATGTTTTCAATCGAATAGGCTCGTGATAAAGCTTCTCCATAGAGCGCTAACTGCCCACGATAGCGTTCAATAAGCTGATTTGGTTGATCGTAACGGTCAGTCTTATAGTCAAAGAGGACAATTCGGTCTTGATAGAGTAAATACCCATCTAGAATCCCACGAACAACAAAGTCTTCCTGACTCTTTTGATCTTTTTTGAGCATAGAGAAAGGTTGCTCGCGGTAGAGATGGTCGGTATTAGCGAGAATCTCCTGACCAAGTGGTGTGTCAAAGAATGCAAGGATTTTAGAAAGATTGATCTTATCTCTGACACCTGGGCTGGTTTGAACTTGTTTGAGAGTTTCTGTTAGACTACCAAGTGTTGGTTGCTGACTAAGATCAATTCTTTGCATGAGTTCGTGGGTTGCACTACCAATCTCAGCTCCAGTTACCTTTTCTTTAGTTGAAAAATCTGGTAAATCAAAGCTGATTTGCTTTTCCGGTGATGGAGTTGGGTTAGCAATTTCTACCCCTTCCATATCCATAACGGGTTCGTAGAATTTCTTGATTTGGCTTGGTGTTTGAACACTTGGTAGTTCAATGGCTGCACGGTGAAGAGTATTATAAACTTCCACCTCTTTCAGCATTTCCAAAGCTTCCTTGATGGTTTCTGACTGGCGGTTGTCTGCTTGGGATCTATCTAGTAGAGGGCTCTTGTTTTCCAACTCTCCAATAGCTTCTCTGGTCAGCTGGTCTTCACCAATAAAACGATAGCTAAAGTTGAGATCTTCCTTGGCAAATACTTTGCTGATAGCCCAGATCCAATCTTGGAAATTTCTTGCTTGCAGTCTGGTATTGCTATCTAATTTTCTGCTCTCAGCTGATGGATATTCCTTGGCTTCTAGCTTTTCACGAGAACCCTTGCCGACAAGATAGAGCTTTTTCTCAGCTCTCGTCATGGCAACATACAGCAAACGCATCTGCTCTGAATAGCTAGCCAATTGTAATTCTTCTTCATTCTGCGTATAAGTTAGACTGGGAATGGAAAGTTTGATGGTTTTAGGATAGTGTGCTTCCACTGCTCCTGTTTCCACTTTGGCAATGTATTTGACACCAAGCCCATTTTGACGACTGAGAATAACTTCTGACATCGAGTCTTGCTTGTTGAAGTCCTGATCCGTGTTGAGGATAAAGACATAAGGAAATTCCAATCCTTTGCTCTTGTGAATGGTCATAAGTTCCACGGCATCTTTAGGCGGTGCGACGGCTACGCTTGCGAGATCGTGCTGGGCTTCTAGGACTTGGTCAATCATACGTATAAAACGCGACAAGCCCTTGAAATTACTCTTTTCAAACTGGTCAGCACGTAGCGCTAGGGCATAGAGATTGGCCTGTCTAGCAGGTCCGTTCGGCAAAGCCCCAACATAGTCATAATAAAAACGGTCGTTGTAAATCTTCCAAATCAAGTCATAGAGAGAGTGAGTTTTGGCATACAGGCGCCAAGAATCCAAGATATCCATGAACTGACTTAGTTTTTCAGCTAGTTCTGTGTGAATTAACTCTTTCTGGCTAGCTGCTTGTTTTTGAGCATTGATCAGTTTCTCAAAAAGATTCTCTTGGACTTTATCTTCTGCTTTCTGAAGGGACAAGCGTGCCAACTCGTCCTCATCAAAGCTAAACATAGGAGACTTCATAAGTGCTACCAAGGCATAGTCTTGCAGGGGATTGTGAATGACGCGCAGGGTGTCCAGCATGACTTGTACTTCTAGGGATTGGAGATAATTGTTTTGCTCACCGTCGGTTTTAACTGGAATTCCGTACTCAGACAGGGCGAAGAGAATCTGGTCATTTCGACTGCGGCTAGAGGTCAAAAGGGCAATTTTTTTGAAGGCAACACCTTTTTCCTGATGAAGTTTCAAGATTTCCTTGATGACCAGGCGCATTTCACCAGTGAGCTTCGTTTCTGCTTGGCTCTCTTCGTCCTCTTGCCCACTATCGTCCTTATCGTAGAGGAGAAATTCTGCCTTGTTGTCTGGATTAGGAGTTAGTTTGGTATTGGCAAAAACAAGCTTGTGCATGCTGTCATAATTGATTTCACCGACCTCTTGGTCCATAAGACGTGCAAATACATCATTGGTTGCAGACAGCACTTCTGAACTACTACGGAAATTTTCCTTGAGGAGAATCAGCTTTCCTTCTTGAGGATTTTGCGCATAGCATTGGAATTTTTCATTGAAGAGCTGAGGATCTGCCTGACGGAACCGGTAGATAGACTGCTTGATATCCCCCACCATAAAGCGATTGTGACCATTCGACAGCAATTCCAGCATCCGTTCTTGAATGTGGTTAGTATCCTGATACTCATCGACCATGACTTCGTGGAATCGTTCCTCATAAGCCTCGCGAACTTGTGGGAAATTCTCTAAAATCTCAATGGTGTAATGACTGATATCAGCGAATTCAAAGGCATTTTCTTGGCGTTTACGTTCACGATAAGCCTCCACAAAATCACTCATAAAGGTTTGGAAGGTTTTAGCTAGCTCCCATGTGTCTTCATGATAACGTTCTTGATAGTCGAGAATGGTTATCTGGTCCGCCAGTTGTCCTAGTTTAGCAAACTGGGCTTTTCTCTCATCGTTATAGGTATCAGCCAGTAGTTTCAAATCGGCCTTACGACTGGAGTTGGCCAGAGCTCGACCATTTTTCTCCTTAGAGATGACGACAACACGCGCAAGCACTGCTCGATAAGCCTGGCTATCGGACTCTTGATTTAAGGAGCCAATTTCATCCAGAACCAGCTGCATATTTTCTAAATAGGCAGCTTTTGGAAACTCCTTGGCATCATTATCCAGATGATAACGGAAGAAACTTTCCAAGTCCCAAAGCGCTTGCTTGATTTGCTCAGTTAGTTTGTCTTTTTCATTTGCAAAGTCAGCTTTTTCAAACCCTTTGAGGAAAGACTCGTTCAGCCATTTTTGGGGGCTACTGGTGGATTGAAGGAAATCATAGATTTTGTAGACTTGCTGGCGCAGACCTCGTTCATCCTTGCCACGCCCAGCAAAGTTCTTCACCAAACGGCTAAATTTCTCTTTATTCTCACCTTGGTAAAGCTCTTCAAAAACCTGATGAAAAACTTCGTTTTTTAAGATTAACTGTTCACTTTCATTTTGTAGAATACGGAAATTTGGTGCGATATCAATCAGATAGCCATGTTTACCGAGGAACTTTTGTGTGAAAGAGTCCATAGTTCCGATAGCCGCGTTTGGCAGATCTGCCAACTGACGTCCCAAGTGTTGTTTGAGATCGAGATCATTGGTTTCTTGAATTTGTTGGCTGATTTTTTTCTCCAGACGTTCCTTGAGTTCAGTAGCAGCCTTGACGGTAAAGGTCGAGATAAAGAGTTGGCTGATTTCTACACCACGCGCCAATTGATCAAGAATGCGCTCTGCCATGACAAAGGTTTTCCCTGAACCAGCAGACGCTGAAACAAGGATATTTTGCCCTGCGGTATAAATGGCTTCGATTTGCTCGGCAGTTTTCTTTTGTTCCTTGTTCGAACTCGCTTCTGCTTCTTGCAGTTTTTGAATCTCTTCCTCAGTTAAAAAGGAAATGGGCTTCATCGATTCAACTCCTCTCTCATTTTTTCAAACCAAGCTTGCTTAAGTTTTTCTCCTACCAGACGCTTGCCATCAGATAAGTCTAATTTCTCAAGGAAACGGGCTTGTCCCAAGTGGTAATTGGCTTCAAAACCTGTGATAGCTTGATGCTGCTGAACGTATGGGGCAATGCTTCTGCCATTTTCGGTATAGGGATTAATGGCGAACTGGCCTTCTAAAATCTTCTCAGCCGCCTTCTTGTAAAGATGGGCATTGTAGTCCAATAAGAGCTGGAATTCCTCGTCTGTCAGCTGGTTGGCCTTGTTTTTGTTGTAAAATTCTCCCAAATGACTACTTTCTTTTTCTAAAAAGAGTCCTTGGTATTTCATTGATTTGCTGGCTTCTACTACTGCTCCTGCCAGACTTTTAACAGCTAATAAAGATTGGACAGGTTCAGCCATTTCCAAGTACATAGCGCCGAAAAAGTTCTGCTCCCCTTCTCTTTTTAGGGCAGCAAGATAGGTGGGCAGTTGGGAATTGAGGCCATTAAAGAAATTCGGAAACTGGAACTGGGTCAGACTAGACTTGTAGTCTACCACTCCTATCGCTCCATCAGCTTTCAGGCGGTCAATGCGGTCAACCTTGCCTCGCACATGGACACTGCGACCATTATCCAATTGAATAAAGGCCTGATCTTTGCCACCAAATGTTGCTTCCTCTTGGATGGTTTCAATGGCTGGATTATGACGAAGGATGTGGCCTGTTGTCCGAGCCACATCAAGTAGAACTTCCTTGGTAAACTGGGCTTCCAAACTTTCCTGATAAATAGCTTCAAATTCGCGTTCTTGGCTGGTTTCCTTGATGGCTTGTTCCAAACGCTGGTCAAACGGATTTTCAGCAGGTAGTTTCAAGGCACGTTCAAAAATACGGTGCAAGAAATTCCCGTGACTGCGAGCATCAGGGCGCAGGCGCAACTCTTCCTGCAAACCTAAGACATAACGGAGGAAATAACTGTATTCATTGCGGTAAAACTCCGTCAAACCAGACGTAGACAGGTAAAACTCCTTGTCAGCGGGATAGAGAGCCTGCAAGGTCTCTTTCTCTAATGGCTTGCTGCTTGGACTAGTTGGGATTGCTGGATTTGTAAGACCTTTTTGATCAAGTTTTTTCCCCATCACACGCGCTAGAACCTTGACAAAGGTCACATCTTGCTCATTTTCACTAGAACCTGCCTGCTGATGATAGGCTACTAGACTAGACAAGAGACTGTGATAAGAACCCATATCATCCTTAGACAGACTTTTTTGATGAATCTTCTTCTCTATTCGGCTAAATCCAAAACCCACCAGTTCCTGAAGATAGGCCGATTCCTTGCTCTCATTTTCATTGAGGAGACTTGGAGCGGATAACACCAACTGCTTACGAGCAGCATTGACCAAGGAAAGCATGGTATAGCGATTTTTCTTGAGATTTTCGCTACTTGCAATCAGTAATTGTGCTCCCTCCTCAGTCGCTTGGTTTAGACTTTGTCTTTCTTCATCTGTCAAAAGACTGGTGTTTTGCGCAATTTTTGGTAAATGATCCTGAGTCAGACCGATGGCATAGACAAAGTCAGCAGTCAGAGGAGCAATCAGATCGTAACTCTGCACCAGAACGGTGTCAACAGTTGCTGGAATGGTACGATACTGGGATAAGCTCATTCCAGAATGGAGCAAGGCTAGGAAATCCTCTAGACTAACCTGTGTACCAGCGAAAACGGTCGCAAATTGTTCTAAAACATGGCAGAAAGCCTTCCAAACTTCGGCTTGTCTTTCCTGTTCTAGAGTTTCCATAGTAGCTGTCAATTCTTGCATCTGCTTGCTTAAAGCAGCATTTTTTAGAAAAGTATTCCACTTTTGCAAGAGATTTTCAGTCTTTTGCTTCCGACTGGCAAATAAGGTTTCAAGTGGCGCCAAAACTCGCAGACGAAGAGAATTTAAACGCTCTAAATCAAATTTTCCATGGTGGGATTTGGTAAAGGTCTGCTGAAAAGCTGGCAAGCCATTGATGCCAAGATAGCGGAGATATTGCTCAAAAGCATCAATATCCGCCTGGCTAAGGTCAGTATACAGACCAGTTCTGAGGAGATTAATCAAATCCTCCTGACGAAAACGGTAGCGTTTCAAACGCAAAATAGATTCGACATACTGAGTCAAGGGATGATGAGCCATGGATTCACTTCTACCAAGATAGAATGGTATCTGGTACTGGTCAAAAATGGTTTTCAACGATAACTGGTAAGAAGCCACATCACCCAGCAAAATATGGAAATTCTTGTAACTCAGTTCTGGATGGTCATGTAATTTCTGACGAATAGCGCGAGCCACCAACTCCAACTCTTCCTTTTGTGTCAAACAAGACCAGATTTGCAGATTTTCACGGTCCTTCTCATCTACATCTAAAGTAAGTTCTGAAAAATCATAAGAAGACTCCAGCAAACGAGAGGCCTTGTCAAAACTATCCATTTTCTCATGTGTCTGAGAACGATCCTGAGCAGGTGTTTGGTATTTTGCCCCCAAATGATGAAGAAATTCCACACTGGCTTGGTAGAGATTCCCTTCAGTGAACGGACTGCTATAAGCCTTCTTGCTTGCATAAGCACCAATGACAATCTCGACACCTTTTCGATGGAGTAGATCCACTACACGCTCTTCCTCGGCAGAAAAACGGGTAAATCCGTCAATGACTAAGGCAAGTTGACTGAAATCACTACTTACCTTGTCATTCTCAATAGCCTCAATCAAATGGGACAACTGACTTCCCTGAGCCAACTGACCTTGATTGAGATAGGCAGTCACTTTCTCAAAAATCAAGAGTAAGTCTGCCCGCTTATCCTCATCCGTCAAACTTTCCAAGTCCAAAAAGCTCATCTGAGCAGTCGTCATCTCATGATAAAGTTCAACCAACTGCTGGATAAATTGAGGATCCTGCTTAATCGCACCATAAACACGCAAGTCCTTGGGATCTAGTTCGGCAAGGCATTTATAAAAAGCTATCCCAAGCCCGATGTCATCTAGACTCGTCTTAGTTGGCAAATCATTTAAAACCAGGTAACGAGCCATCTGAGCAAAACGCGTGACGGTAATCGCAAAAGAAGCCTGCTGGGACAAGCATTCCAGCACGGCGCGTTCCTTTTCAAATGAAAGAGAGTTGGGTGCGATGTAGAAAACACGCTTGCCAGCAGCAACTAGCTCTTCCGCCTCTCTCGTTAAAATTTCAGTCAAAGAAGTCCGAATATCAGTATAAAGTAATTTCATCTCAGCCTCGTTTGCTTTATCAAAGTTTCTTACTCTATTATAGCAAAGTTCGCTTCACAGTCCAAATCCAAAATTCTAGTTGACAATCATTTAATTAGCAAATCAATCATCCTTCATCATCCACTTTCATATGCTGAAAGATATAGAGGAAAAAGTCTTTGGAAACTTCAAAATGTCCATAACGAAGTCGAGAAGTATAATCTTTCCATTCAGGATGTTGTTTGGCTATTTCTATGGAGCAATCTTTGACTGGTTGATAATACTCGACATTTCGTCTAAAGGGAAAGAATCCTTCAAATTGCTCTACTTGATAGGCTTTGTCGTCTATAATTTTACCTACGGCCACAAAAGCCTGTAACTTATCTTGACCATTCATATCGTATTTTGGGCTATAGTATAAAAGATAGTCTCCTTTTTTCATACGGTTTAAGGGCCCGCCCTTTCCATGACAGACCTGGCAAAAATTCCCTTCAACTCCTCTTAAAACATGGTTCTTTGAAACAACTCCAACCCAATATCTAGGCATTTTTATCCTCCAACTCTACTAACATGCGATTAAAACTTTCTCTATCTTCAGAAAGTTTATCAAAAAATTCTTCATCAACCCCTTCTACTAAAGGTAAAGCTTGATTGACCTTCTCCGCGCCAGAATTCGTCACTGAAACCAGTTTTGCCCGACTATCCTTTGGGTGTTGATCACGTCTAATGTAGTCTTTCTTCTCCAGTAGCCTAACAATCTGGGAAACCGTCATAACATCCATACCGGTGAACCGAGCGATATCAACTTGCGTTACATATTCCTCTCTATTAGACAAAAACAAGAGCGAGGTTAAAACGATAAATTGAGGCAGAGTGAGACCAACTGATTTCAAGACTCTTTTTAAGTTGCTTTCCCACTTGTTGTAGACTTTGATGAAAAGAAGACCTGTAGACTCTGTTTCATCGTTTTTATAAATTGAATTAAATTGATACTTTGACATTATTTCTCCTTGAATATTAAGTATACATATTATAAATGAATTTATTTTGTTTTTCAAGAAAAGGAAAGCCGAATGTTACAATTCTGTCAGACATTTTATAGTCTATATGCTATAATAAAAGCAAAACACCTAGAAAAGGAAGTCTTATGATTAAACTACTAGCCTTGGATATGGACGGAACACTCCTTAACGAAGCCAAGGAAATCCCACAAGCTCACATCACTGCCATTCACCAAGCTATTGAAAAAGGTGTCAAACTGGTTCTCTGTACAGGTCGCCCGCTTTTCGGTGTCCTTCCCTACTATAAACAACTAGGACTGGACCTTCAGAATGAGTATGTCATCGTCAATAACGGTTGTTCAACCCATCAGACCAGTGACTGGAGTCTAGTGGACTGGCAGGAACTTAGTCCAGCTGACATTGAATACCTCTATGACCTAGCTGAAAAAAGCGACGTCCAGTTAACTCTTTTTGATGAGAAACATTATTTTGTCCTCGGTGGCAAGCCTAATGAAATTGTTCAAAATGATGCCAAGCTCGTCTTTTCAGACTTAACTGAAATTTCCCTTGAGGAAGCGACTAGTGGCAAGTACCGTATGTTTCAGGGTATGTTTTTAGGCACCAAAGAGCAAACAGACGATTTTGAGCAGCGGTTTGCTGAGGAACTCTGTCAACAATTTAGCGGTGTTCGTTCGCAGCCTGTCATTTATGAAGCCATGCCACTTGGAACGACAAAGGCTACTGCTCTTTCTCGACTAGCAGCGATTTTGAAGTTCGAGCCCTCAGAAATTATGGCCATGGGCGATGCCAATAACGATATCGAAATGCTTCAGTTTGCAGGACTTGGCATTGCTATGGGAAATGCCAGTGACCATGTCAAATCCCTTGCTAATGACGTTACAGCTAGCAACGATGAAGACGGCGTCGCGCGTGCCATTGAGAAGTATATCTTATAATTGAGAAGCCCAGTTCATGTCAACTGGGTTTTGTTTTTTTAGAATCACAAAACTTTAGAAACTCTTTAGAATTACTTGAGCTTTCTTTGATTTCTATACCTTATACTAAAGTTAGTAAAACAAATCAAAAGGAGAAAATCATGAAAACAGTACTTGAAATTCATGGACTGACCAAACAATTCGGCCAACAAGCTATTCTTCAAGATCTTAGTCTAACCATAAAAGAGGGAGATATTTATGGTCTAATTGGAAAAAATGGAGCAGGTAAAACTACTCTTATTAAAATCATTACACAATTATTGTTTGCGGACAAAGGTACAGTTTCCCTCTTTTCTAGTCAAGGACAAAATGAGTGGACCAAGGCATTATCTCAAGTGGGTTCTGTTATCGAATCACCTGTAGCTCACAATCACTTGACAGCATACCAGAATCTGAAATATTATTGTATGATTCGTCATATTCCAAATGCTGATAAGGTGATTCATGAAACTTTGGACTATGTTGGCTTGTCAGATACAGGTAAAAAAGTCTTTCGTGATTTCTCACTAGGAATGAAACAAAGACTTGGCATCGCCATTGCTCTCCTATCAAAACCCGACTTCCTGATTCTTGATGAACCTATTAATGGTCTCGATCCGATTGGAATCAAAGAATTTCGTCTCATGATCCAGCGACTCAATCAAGAAAAAGGCATAACCATCCTCATCTCTAGCCATATCTTGTCAGAACTCTATCTCTTAGCTAATCGCTTTGGTATTCTGGATCAAGGTAAGATTATCCGTGAAATCAGTAAAGCTGAGTTTGAAACACTGAGCGAGGATTATATTGTGCTTAAAACAAACGACAAAGAAAGAGCTTGTCAGGTATTGAAAGAACAAATCCAGCTCCAGTTTAAGGTTGTCAATCCTGACAATGAAATCCATATCTTTGGTAATGAACAAGATGTCAAACAGATTCTTAAGCAACTAACTTTGTCCGATGTTACTATTGATGAGATTTACTTTGCCCGTCAAAACCTAGAAGAATACTTCACCCAATTGGTAGGATAGGAGAAAAATCATGATACATACCATTCAAGCAGATTTTTACCGTCTTTTCCGCTCCAAAGGATTCTGGATTACAGAATTCATTCTCTTTGTACTTATGTTACTGGGTGCTACTATTGGCGCTACAGGGCATCTAATGTCAGTTCAGCCAGCACCACCTGAGCTTCATACCCATGGTTGGAATGGGATAGAAGCTCTAATCAACGCGTCAAATAACGGCTCAAACCTCGTTTTCCTCTGTATTATTCTAGTGTGTTTAGTTCTTGGGGTCGATTTAATCGGCAAGCTTTATAAAAATAGTTTGACAGTTGGCGTTTCTCGTACAGAATTTTTCCTTGCTAAATTCTTTGTACTAGCAAGTATCGCTCTCTTACAACTCATCACCAGTCTTGTGATTGCCTTTATTCCCGCGACTCTACTAAATGGACTTGGTACGATACCTGATGGTTTTGTTACTAATCTCCTCTTGACGATTTCCCTTCAATTTCTATGCCTTCTCGCTTGGCTTTCGATTGTTTCCTTTATTCTCTACCTAACTCATTCTTATCTTGCCGTATTTATTGGTTATCTGATTAGCTCTATTGTCGTTTCTATTCCAATTCTTGTTTTCCCAGACATTGAAATTCTACGATATTTAATTCTAGATTTTGCCTATGCTATGACTACTAATAGTCAAGCTATTCTCTATACCATCACGGTTTGCGTAACAGTCATACTTTTCTTCTCTTTCAGTGGACTGATTATTTTCAAGAAGAAAAGCTTATAAAAAGGACCTCCTCTAGGATATAGAGGAGGTTTCTTCTGTTAAAATTAACTTCTACACCTACAACGCTTATTATGTCAGACTTTATAACAATCTAAGAAAAAAAGTAGAGAAATTAGAAACATTTTTATTTGAATAGATTTCAATATCCGCTTAAAATCAATGTCCCTCCACTTTTTAAGAAAACAAAATTTCACTTAATTTTAATAAATTTCATTTGAATGGTGTAAATTTCATCCCAAAACATGCGAATTGAATTAAACTACATGTTGACAAAAAGTTCACACCATCTAGTTTTTTATTGTAATTCACAATTATGATATGACTAAACTTATAAAACCTAAAAAGAGAGTATCGTTTATAAAAAAGTAATAATTCACTTATATTATTCGCAATTAATTCTTATTAAAACGTAGAATATTTTGTAATAATATCCTTATAATTATATAACTGACAAATAAAATCTTCTCTAATTTTTAAATCCCATTTATTTTCTATGTTTGAAAACTTATAAAAATCTTTCATTTTATCCAAATCCATTTTTGATTGAAATAACTTTCTTTGAAAATCTATAAAAATTTCATAATATCTTTCATTATTATATAATTCTATTATTTTAATAACCTTTAAGTAATTTTTAATTGGCACTTGCAATTTTGTGTCAGGAATCACTTCTAAAACAATACTGCCATTTATATATTTAAATTGTACATACCCAATCACATCAATTTCATAAGGAAGTACAATAGGTAAGATAAAGTCCTCGGATTTCAATCCCATGTTGCAATTTTTACAACAGAATATTATATTCTCACTATACAAAGCCAACAAAGGAAACTGACTTTTAGGTAAAAAATGATCTGGGTCACCGTTTACCATCTTACCATCACAATATGGACATCTCCATCCCTTTCTATTAGATTGAATTTTCAGCTCAGTCTTTATAGATTGATCTTGATTAAGGCCAAAATAATATTTTTTTACATCCTTTCTATTAATAAATTCTTCATACAGATAATTACATAATTTTTTCAGATCAGGATCTTTAGAATAATACAAAAAATTTAAACTATTTGTATATTTTTCACTTGATAGTTTATTAAACATTCCATTTTTTATTGAATCATAAAATAAACGAATTTTCGATATACTTTTTTCATTTTTTGATACTATATATAACATTGTATAAAAGTTTTTCGTAGTAATTAAGTAAGTAAATTTATACATTCTTGAATAAGACTCTGATTTTTTTTGAACGTCTTCAATGAATTTTTTTCGATCTTCATTTGTCGGTAAATCACCATTAGAGGAAATAAAATCATCTTGATGTCTTTCCAATATCATGAATACATCGTACCATACTTTATCAATTCTTTTATCAATATATCTAGCTTTCATCATTTAATTCCATCAATAAATCATAATATTTCATAAACAAATCAATTTTCCGAGCAGAATCTGGTAGTAATTTTATAGATTGTAGCCCTGATATCTGTTTTTCCTTGTTATCTGAATTCAATAATCTTTCAATACTATCAAATGTTTCCCTAATCAAAATGCTGTCAATCAATCTGACACCAAATACTTGTGATAATATTTCATCTATTTCTACACCAAAAGTACCTACTTCAACTTTTTCCACTTTTAGTGCTTTTTGTGTTTTTTTTAGTATGACAATATCATCACTATTTAAATTTGAAACAAGTAGTGGAGAATGAGTTGCAATAATAAAATGGCAATTGTAATTTTTAAATAATTTCTTTAACCTATATATATAAGAAATCATCCAACTAGGATGCAAATGCAGCTCTGGTTCATCAATTAATACTATAGAATTTCTCTCAATTTCAGTAACTAGCTTTGTAAATCTCAATAGTGTTCCCAATTCCCCAGAACTTAAATCAACTAGCTCATAACTTTCACTATCAGTACTATTTCTATTATTTGCCATCGCCTTATCAATATACATTTGAGTGAAAAATTTTCTATCTAAGTAATATTTGCTGAAAGCAAATATCTCATAAAAAATGCTTTCTCGATTAATAAACTCTTTTAGATCAGTAAATAGAATAGCCGGTTTCCCTTTATATCTGAACGTTAAATCAGTTCTATAATAATGCATAAGCAAATACCTTATACTATTTTCAACAAAACGGAGTTTACCAATATAGTCCACCATTTTGATAGACAATTTCTTCCTTTCAACTATACGACAATCATCTTCATACAAATCACTAGGCCTATTTTCATTATAATATTTCTCTTTAAACCTACACCATTCTTGACATAGCATTTCATCTTTAATAATGCAATTCATAATTCCATCTAATCTTTTTATTAGAGAATCAGAGTTCATTATTTTTTCTAAATAAAAATTACTCCCTTTCCTTCCAATAGGTGAATTAGCCCAGGTTAGTACTAAACTCTTTGGATCTATTTTTAGAAACTTAAACACTTCAAGAATATTATTAAATTTTTCCACATCTGACAAACTGGAATATACTATATTATTAATAAAATCATTGGTAACGCTTACGTTTATCATTCCTCTATACGAACTTACATAGCGATGTTTAAAACTATCCAAATTATTTTTACTAAGTTTATCTAATAACGCAAACGAGTCTAGCACTATATTTATATCCGTTTTAGGATTTTTATTAGTTATACATATATCATCACCATTTTTATTAATTTTTGCATATGATGACGAAGTATAACTAATCTGTCGAAATAGACCATAAATTTCTTTAAGCAACGAGGTTTTTCGAACTCCATTTTCTCCGACTATCAATGTAAACTTTGATTCATCTGAGGATAAAAGTTCATTTGAAACATCAAAATCAATGTCTAAATCATTTCCTAAATAAAAATTCTCTATATGCAATTCTTTTATTTTCATAAAGCATTCCTCACCTCATAATAAATTCTCTTTTGCTTCATCTTACCGTTTTTATACTACTTTATTTTCAAAGAGGAATTCTAGAAGAACATTTACTTCTATAGTTTCAACAACTTCCTAGTTATTAATGGTAAAAATGAACCCTGATAACCTCAGCCACCTCAACGATCATATCAATCTCGCGAACTTTTGTTATTTCAGATTTACATCAATTAGAAACTGACTGTGTATTAACCTAATACCTCTATTGAAATCTTAGGCATTTCCCCTGATAAAACTAACTTATCCAATTCTCATAAAGGCAAAAGATATTGATATTTTACAAAATTAAGATTGAATTAGTTCTTGATTTGATTAGCATTTTTTATTTTTCCTATTTTAATTATGTTATATTATAGCAAAAAAGAGAAGAACATACCATTCTTTGTACATCTATTTTTAATTTACTTCTATTAAAGATAAATAAAGACTGAAAACCATTCTCCATCAGTGGCTAGCTTCATATCCGCTCCAAGAAGATGAACTAATTCCTCGGTAATATAGAGACCTAAACCAGAGGATTCTTCGGTATCCGACATATTTTCAGAATAAAAACGATTGCTGAGATTGTCTATATTCTTGATAGGTTTTTTGACAAGGTTATCAATTTCCAAAACAAGCCTATTTTCTTCCTTTTTCAAAGAAAGTCGAGCCTTCTCCTTGCCGTGCTTGAGAACATTTCCAAGGAGGTTTTGTATAATTCGATCAAGCAAGTCCTCATCAGTCGTCGTTTTCAATCCTGGTTCAACGTTAAAATCAAGAACAATATGTGAAGATTGAAAAACGTCGTAATAAGCTAAAGTCTTTTTCGTTATAAAAGTTGATAAATCAAGCTCTTCCAGTTTCGGTTTGACTGCTCCTTCCATCAAATGACGGTATTCGAGGAGAGCCTCCAAACGTTTAGAAACCAAATCCTGATGATGGGCTATTTTATTTAAGGTTTCTGAACTATTATCGGGGTGTTTTATTAGTTGCTGGGTATATCCTGAAGCGATTGTCAAAGGTGTCCGAATATCATGAGCGATATTACTGATCGCCATATCTAGGGTGCGTTTTTCACGCTTCATGATTAGCTGGTTTTGCTCCACTTCCTGAAATAGATTCTCAATTTGGTTATGTAGTCGCAAAATGGTCTTTGAAAAGAAATTTACACCGATCCTCTTCATGCTACCAGAGCGAATCTTTTCTTCGATTTGTCTGCTTAAATCTCTAATTGCTATATGATAGCGAATCAAAGAAATCGCCAAAATGATGTTAATGAGGAGCAATATAGATATCAAAATGTAAATCATTACTTATCTCCTTTTAATCGAACACCAACTCCCCAAATGGTTTCGATGTACTCGTGATTTGGATCCAGTTGATGCAGTTTTTTACGGAGATTGCTTAGATGGGTGTTGAGCGTATTGTCTCCAGGCAGGTAACTTTCTTCCCAAATTAATTCATAGAGTTCTTCTTTGGTGAAGATCTTTTTAGGATGCTGGAGCAACGTTTGAAGAATCTGGCACTCTTTCTTTGCAAGGCGAATGGTTTCAGTTGCGTTACTTATTTCAAAACTATCCGCATCGAACTGGATATTTTTAAAGTTTTGTACGAGGTTATCAATTTCTCTTCGATCTCCTGACTGATGTTCACCACTTTGGCGTAATTGCACAGTGACTCTGGCAAAGACTTCGTCCAAATCAAAAGGTTTTACTACATAATCATTGGCACCATCTAGGAGATATTGGCTGATGAGCTTTTTATCACCCAAAGCAGTGAGCATGATGACCGGAGTCTGACTAGTTTGTCGAATAGCTTGCAAGACTTGGTCACCATTTTTCCCAGGGAGCATGATATCTAGTAAAACGAGATCAATGCCACCTTTGTCAAATTGCATGATACCTTCTGTGCCAGAAAATGCTTGGATCACCTCGTGTTCCTCTGTAAGAAGGGTTCTTAAAATTTCCTGGATTTCATTATTATTTTCAATTACAAGTATGTTCGCCATAAACCTCGTCCTTTCTAAAACTATTATAACATGTTTTGTTAGGAATTCCGGATACAGAAAAGCTCCTCTCACATTTTAAGTAAGATGGAGCTAATGGAAATTGAATCTATTTAACCAAATAAGCAATCAAAGTTATGATCCATAGATGAGCCGGGTAGAAAATATAAAAGAAATATTTGCTCCAGTTGCTTTCCTTTCCTCTCTGTCCATTATAAAGTGCCATAAAAGGAAAGACTGTGATAAAGAGCCAGTCAGAATTGTAAAGCATCATTTCCAGTGTTTGGTGCCAAGTGTCGTAAATTTGGATGGAAGTAACTAACAAGAAGGCCCAGAGAAAGGCATAGAGGAGATTTCGCAAGCCCTTGCGATTTCGACAAGAGTAACTAATCAAGAGAAATGGTAGCATGGTGATACCACCCTCGGTAAAAAGACAACCGAAAATCAAGAGACCAGCAACCCCAATCCGACGCCACAACTTCTCTTTTTTATCCAGCTCTTTTCTGGGAAAACCAATCCAAAGCATGGTGACACCAATTGCCAAAGTAAAGAAAATATTATTATTGACCATTACTCCTTTGGATGCAAATAGGGCATTGAGTAGACTATTTCCAGCAAACATGATAAGCGCCCAAGACCAGAGACGGATGAGGTAGTTTTTCAAATTTCGAGTATGGATAAATCCTTCCATAGCCATATAGGCAAACCAAACTCCCACACAACGGGTCAAGGCGTGAAAAATACCTTCCCACAGAGGAGAAACGATTCCGGTAATATGTGGGATATGGTCTAGAACCATTACTGCCGCCATCAGATACTTCAACTGCGTCGCATTCCATTTTTTCATAATAAACCTCTTTCTTTTTGATCTACATAGAGTATAGCATACATTTCCGCGTATAATCGTACACCTATCTTACATTTAAAAAGCCTATCTTACATTTTTGTAAGACAGGCGTGAATATTAAAAGTTTATTATGAAATGTACCTTCTAGTCGGTAATCCGTTGGTACATTTCTGGTCTTCTATCACGAAACAGTCCCCAGTTGAGGCGTTCACTTGCTCCCTTGTCAAGGTCATAGGTCGCTAATAGAACAGCTTCACCTTGTCTTTCAGCTTTCTCTAGAATAGCTCCTGTTTCATCCGTCATAAAGGACGAACCGTAGAAATTAAGACTGGAACTCTGTCCACCATTTTCCTCACTAGGAGTGACTTCTTCTAAACCATAACGATTGGCTGCAATGACTGGGACAATATTTGCTGCTGCGTGCCCTTGCATGGTACGTTGCCAATGTCCACAACTATCCGTATCCAAAATTGGCTCTGAACCGATGGCTGTTGGATAAAAGAGTAACTCTGCTCCATTTAATGCAAGACAACGCGCTGTTTCAGGGAACCATTGATCCCAACAAATACCGATACCAATGTTAGCATAGCGAGTATTCCAGACCTTGAAACCAGTGTTACCAGGCGTGAAATAAAATTTTTCTTGATAATAATGGTCATCTGGTATGTGGGTCTTCCGATAAACGCCAAGAACCTCACCATCTGCATCAATAACGGCAATAGAGTTATACAAGACATTGCCATCTTTTTCATAGAAACTGATTGGTAAAACGACCTTTAGCTCCTTGGCAATTGTTTTAAAATGCTGAATGGCAGTATTTTCTGCTACAGATTGGGCATACTGGTAGTAGTCATACTGACGTTCCTGGCAGAAATAGGGACGTTCAAACAACTCTGGTAAGAGGATGATTTGTGCGCCTTGTTCTGCAGCCTGACGTACTAAACGCTCTGCGGTTTGGATATTTGTTGCTACATCCTTGGCGCATTGCATCTGGATCGCTGCAACTCTTACATTTCTCATCTTTTTCTCCTATTCTGGGATTTGTTGGGTGATACAGTGGATATTTCCACCACCTAAAAGAATGTCTCTGGCTGGTATTCCGACAATTTTACGGTCTGGGAAACACTTACTGAGGATATCCAAGGCCAATTGGTCATTGACATCCTCAAACTGGGGAACCAAGACAGACTTGTTGGCAATATAGAAATTGACATAGGAAGCTGCAAGACGTTCACCTGCATAACGCTCCTCTTCCCCTTCTTCATAGGTATAGCCTGGCAAATCTTCTTTAGTGACAACCTGATGAATAGCTGGGATTGGAAGTTTATGAATAGTGAAGGGACGCCCTTTTGCATCCGTTTCCTTCTCTAAAAGGGCAAGGTCAGCTGCAGACATGGCATACTGAGGATCGTTTTGATCATCTGTCCAAGCTAAGACAAGCTCAGCAGGGCCAACGAAGGCTGCAACATTGTCAACATGTTCATTGGTTTCGTCCTGATAAATACCATAAGGAAGCCAAATAATTTTTTCAGCTCCAAGGCTCTCAAATAAGGTGTTTTCGATTTCCTCTTTAGTCAGGTGAGGATTACGACCAGCGCTTAGTAGGCAACTTTCAGTCACAAGAATGGTTCCTTGACCATCGCTGTGTATGGCTCCGCCTTCCAGTACAAAAGGTTTGGCATCATAGATAGGCATTTCCAAGGACTCAGCAAACCGACTGGCTACCTGGTTATCCTCTTCATAATCTTGATAAAGACCATCCACCGCGCCACCCCATGCATTAAAAGACCAATCGACTGCCAATTTTTCTCTTTTATCATTGACGAGAATGGTCGGACCCGTATCACGCGCCCAGGCATCATTAGTAGGAATATCTAGATAAACAACCTTTTCTCCAAGATAGGATTGGGCTTCAGATAGATGGTCCTGCTCCACCAAAATATAGACTCTTTCCCCCTGAGCAATAGTTTTGATGATTTGGCTAAAGGCCTTCTTAGCAGCCTTTCCTTGGAAGGGCCATGAACCTGGTCGAGTTGGCCAGATCATGAGGGTACCATGATGGGGTTCATACTCTGCTGGCATACGATAACCTAATTTTTTTGGACTGTTCATCATGATAATCTCCCTTTAAAGTCTTGATAGCCGAAGGCTTTGACTAAGCTGCAGTCTCCCTGCTCGTCCATAAGATAGAGACTTGGCAATCCAATACCATTAAAGGTATTATTTTTAACAAAGGAGTAGATTGCCATGTCTTCGAAATAAAGTCTATCACCGATTTGGACTGGATTTTCAAAACTATAATCACCAATCACATCACCCGTCAGACAGGTATTGGAAGAAAGTCTATAGGTATGGGCTTTTTCCTGCGGTTCAAATCCATTTCTCAAAGGTGGACGATAGGGCATTTCAAGTACATCTGGCATATGGCAGGTCGCGGAGGCATCTAAAACCAAAATATCCATACCGTTTTCGACAATGTCCAATACTTCAGTTGCTAGATAACCCGCATTAAGCGCAATAGCTTCACCCGGCTCGATATAGACTTCAAGATTGTAAGTATCTCGGATACGCTTGATTTCAGAAATCAGCAAATTCACATCGTAGTCTTCTCTTGTGATGTGGTGGCCACCACCCATATTAAGCCATTTGACCTCATGTAAATAAGGTCCGAACTGTTCTTCTACTGCTTTCAAAGTTGTCTCTAAATCCTCTAAACCTTGCTCACAAAGAGTATGAAAATGAAGTCCGTCCACTAAATCCAACAAATCACTAGGAATTTTATCAAGTGTCACACCAAAACGAGATCCAGGTGCACAAGGGTCATAGAGCGCGTGATCTCCTTGAGTTGAACACTGAGGGTTGAGGCGCAAACCGACACTGATACCAGACTCTCGGCAACGAGCACCATGTTTACGCAACTGTCTCTCGGAGTTAAAAACGATATGGTCAGATATTTGTAGTAGCTCTTCCATATCTGATTCCTTGAAAGCAGGCGCAAAGACATGGACTTCCCCCGGGAATTCTTCTCTAGCCAGCTTCGCTTCATAGAGTCCACTAGCTGTCGTACCTGATAGATACTGGCTAATCAAGGGATAGGTTTTATAGAGGGAATAAGCCTTCTGGGCAAGTAAAACCTTGCAACCGGCTTCTTCTTGAACATACTGTAGAATGCGACAATTCTCTTCTAATTTTCCTAAGTCAATGATATAAGAAGGTGTGGGTACTTGTTCTAACTTCATTAGTCCACCATTTGTGGATTTTCAACCACAACCCATGGCAAGCCGTACTCATTCAAAGCTTCCATAAATGGATCTGGATCCAATTCTTCAAGGTTGTAAACTCCAGGTTGTTTCCAAGTTCCATTCATCACTAATTTAGTCCCAATCATGGCTGGAACGCCTGTTGTGTAAGAAATTGCTTGTGAACCAACTTCTGCGTAACATTCCTGATGATCACAAACATTGTAGATATAGATAGTCTTTTTAACACCGTCTTTGACACCTGTAAAGATACAGCCGATATTGGTCTTTCCAACTGTACGTGGGCCAAGGCTGGCTGGATCAGGAAGCAAGGCTTTTAAGAATTGAATCGGTACAATGTCTTGTCCATTAAAGTTAATAGCATCCGTACGAAGGAGACCAACGTTTTCCAAGCATTTCATATGCGTTAGATAGGATTGGCCAAAAGTCATAAAGAAACGAATGCGTTTAACACCTGGAATGTTTTTGGCAAGTGATTCAATTTCTTCATGGTGAAGGAGATACATGTCTTTCTGTCCAACTTGAGGGAAATCATACTCACGCTTGATAGACATGGCTTCGACTTCGACCCATTTTCCATCTTCCCAGTAAGAACCTGGCGCAGAAACCTCGCGGAGATTGATTTCTGGGTTAAAGTTTGTTGCAAATGGATAACCGTGGTCACCACCATTACAGTCTAGAATGTCGATATAGTAGATTTCATCAAAATAGTGTTTAAGGGCGTAAGCAGAAAAGACGCTGGTCACACCTGGGTCAAAACCAGATCCAAGCAGAGCAGTCAAGCCAGCTTCTTTGAATTTCTCCTGATAAGCCCATTGCCATGAGTAGTCAAAGTAGGCTGTAAAACCAAGTTCCTTGCAGCGTTTTTCATAGATAGCACGCCATTCGGGATCTTCTGTGTCCTCAGCCTCATAGTTGGCGGTATCGATATAGTGGACACCTGTTGCCAAGCAAGCATCCATAATGGTCAAATCTTGATAAGGCAGAGCTACGTTCAAAACAGCTTCTGGTTTGTAGCTTTCAATCAAAGCAATCACTTCTTCTACCTTGTCTGCATCAAGAGCAGCTGTCTCAATCTTTGTACTTGTTTTGCCTTCTAATTTAGCCTTCAAGTCATCACATTTTGACTTGGTACGGCTAGCAATCATAATTTCTGTAAAAGTTTCGCTATCTTGGCAAATCTTTGAAATAGCAACTTGGGCAACGCCCCCACATCCAATAACTAGTAAACGACTCATTTTTTTCCTTCCTCTTCTTCTAAAATGTCTTCCACATACTTGGGCAACATAAAGGCCCCCACATGTAAGTTTGCAGTGTAGTATTCTGTGAAAAGCTGGCGTTTTTTCCAGCCTTCCTTGTCAAAATCTTTGACAGGGTGGTATTTTTTCGATGCAAATCCAAATAGCCAATAGCCAGCTGGACTGGTTGGGATGTGCGCCTGATAAACCCGACTGATTGGAAAGGCTTGATTGACCTTGCGGTGCATACTTCGGCAAGCTGACTCATCCTCGTCAAAGAAGGGACTCCCATGCTGGTAAATCATGATGCCGTCTTCTTTGAGAGCTCTGTAACTGTTACCGTAAAATTCCTTGGTAAAGAGTCCTTCCGTATGGCCAAATGGATCTGTCGCATCGTTGATAATGATATCGTAATCATCTTCGCAGTTTCGCAAAAAGCGTAGCCCGTTTTGGTAGTAAATGGTGACACGAGGATCATCTAGCCCCGCAGCAAAGTCTGGGAAATACTCTCGACAAACCTCAACCAACATCTCATCTGGTTCCACAATATCGATTTGTTCCAATTCTGGATACAGTGTCAAAACTTGGGCAACACCACCGTCGCCACCCCCTATAACCAAGACTTTCTTAGGATTTGGGTGGACAGCCATGGGAACGTGAACCGTCATTTCGTTGTAGACAAAATCATCTGCATCTGAAAACAAGACATGGCCATTTAAAATCAGTATTTTCCCAAAAGCTGGTGTATCCAAGACTTCGATATCTTGCCATTCACTTTTACCAGCGTAGAGTTGTTTGGCTGTTCTCAAGGACAATTTCACATCTGGAGTATGAACTTCAGAAAACCATAAATCCATCTAGTTCTCCTTTCTCTTAATGACGTTGATGTGATTGACCTCTGGATCTTCCGTCCCTTGGAGGGAGCAACCACGTTCCTTGGCAAATTGGATATAGTCTACAATTTCTCGTGTAATGCGTTCACCTGGTGCTAGGATTGGAATTCCTGGAGGATAGCACATGACAAATTCTCCACAGACTTGTCCAACAGACTCGTCTAAAGTTAAACATTTTCTCTCTGAATAGAATGCTTCTTGCGGAGACAGCACCAACTCGGGCTGGATATATTCACCAGCAATCAAGTCCTTCCCATCTCTCGAGTAGAGTCTCTTGATATCCGCCAAAGCACCAACCAGACGCTCGATGTCTTGGATGCGGTCACCGATTGAAATATAGGCCAATATATTGCCAATATCCCCGAATTCAATCTGAATATCGTATTCGTCTCGTAAGAGGTCATAAACCTCGATACCTGTTAGCCCAATTCCCTGAGTATAGACAGACAACTTGGTCACGTCAAAATCACAAACAGACACACCGTCTATGAGCTCTTTTGAGTAGGCATAATAACCACCGATAGCATTGATTTCACGACGAGCATACTCAGATAGTTCAATGACTTTCTCAAAAGACTCTTTGCCACGAAGGGCTAAGTTGCGACGAGAAATATCCAAACTAGACATAAGTAGGTAAGAGGCAGATGTAGACTGGGTCAGGTTAATGATCTGACGAACGTACTCAGGATTCATCTGCTCCCCGATAAGAAGGATGGAGCTCTGGGTCAAACTCCCACCAGACTTATGCATAGAGACCGCCGCCATATCAGCGCCAGCATCCATAGCAGACAGCGGCAATTTATCTGTAAAATGCAAATGCGCTCCATGGGCTTCATCCACTAAAACCATCATGCCAGCTTCGTGAGCCATTTCCGTTAAACCCTTGAGGTCTGAACAAATCCCATAGTAAGTAGGATTGTTGATTAGGATAGCTTTAGCATCTGGATGTTCCTTAATGGCCTGTGCAACACGGTCATTTTCAAGACCTAAAGCGATACCGATTTTAGGATCCACACTCATCTCGATATAGATGGGAATGGCACCACATAGAACCAGCGCATTGATAGCAGATTTGTGAACATTACGTGGCAGAATAATCTTATCTCCTGCCTTACAGGTGGAAAGAATCATGGTCTGAACTGATGAGGTTGTTCCCCCAATCATGAGAAAGGCATGGGCTGCACCAAAAGCATCCGCAGCTAATTCCTCCGCATCCCGAATAATCGAAATGGGATGACCAAGATTATCCAAGGGTTTCATAGAATTGACATCAATGCCAACACATTTTTCTCCTAACAGTTCGACAAGTTCTGGATTTCCTCGTCCACGCTTGTGACCTGGCACATCAAAGGGGACAATCCTTTTCTTGCGTAGTTTGACCAAAGCCTCGTAAATTGGGGCTTGGTTTTGATCTAACTTCTTCAAGACATACTCCTTTACCGTATTTTTAGCACCTCAAGAAGATAAAGGCGACTAAAGGTTGACTTATGAAAAAAGAGCAGGTTTTCACCTGCTCTGCAATCTTCTGACGTGTGTATTTTGGTTTCTGTTGAGTATGTCTGTTCCTGATGTTTCCTAACTCTCTAGTAGCAAATATTACGTACTTTATTGATCGTTTCACAAGATGACGTGTGCTTTCACCACACTAAAATTTATGAATTAGGACAAGTGTCCTAACATCAACTTATAAAAGTAGGCTTTTAACCCTATCAATAATGTGGCTTTTCAACCACGCTTCGGCATTCAACCCTGCCTGTCCGTAGGCATTTTTTACTCGGGTTTATATTTGCTAGAAAACATCTTCTCATTTTCTAAGCCTTATAACTATATCATGTTTACAAGAGCTTGTAAAGGATTTTGTGAAACTTTTTTAAAGAATTTCTTTTTTTGTTCGCAAAATATTATTCAACAATAAAAAGAAATCGCTTTAAAGCGTTATAGACATAAGAAAAAAGAAACTACAACCATTAGCTGCTTCAATAATCTTAAAGTATAACTTGATATTGAAAATCAGTTCTTTTCATCAGATTTTATACACATTTCTAGCTAGGAAGTGCGAATCAACTGCTCCAATTCTACTTCTGAAAGCTGTCCTTGATTGTAAAGTTTTCTAAGTAAATCCTCATCTACAGTAATTGAATAGTAATCCGTCACAAACTCATGAAATTTCTCAAAACTGTCAAAGAAATAGGATAACAACCATTCGCCACCGTCCTGCTCTTGGTAGGTATTTTGATGCTCTTGACCGTCATACCAGATAAAGAAAGTTGTTTCATCTTTTTGCTCTTCTGAATATAGGTTTTGATACTTTACATCCAGTCCTTTATAAAATCCGTCTATGATGTCTTGATTCCACTCATCCGCAGCAAATTGACTCAAACTGCTTTCATGATCAAAGCCCTTTATAAGGATCATTTTATCAGTGAACATCACATCTAGAGAATCACCAGAACCATTGTCGATAAGGTAACGAACCCCATAGCTTCCCTCAGTCTTAACGATCAATCGAAGCCAGGTCTCATTTGGATCTGTTCGATACTCATCAATGACAAGCAAGGCATCTAAACGTGTCTTGGCATTTTCCCATTCAATTCTTCCCATCTCTTTAGTCCTCCATCTTAAAGTTTAAAATCTATTATGCTTACAAATTCTATAACCAATTTCTACCTATTCCGTCCAACTATACTTTGGAATATTTCCTTCACCAGACAAATCATCAGGTGTACGATTTTCTAGATGTGCATTCATCAGGCACCTGACTAACAGTGGTAAAAGTAGTTAACAAATAGTCACTAAGACATTTCCTTTGAGAGTTAAGATTTTCTTATAAAAGTTTTTCATTTTTACAAAACAGGTTCGAATATCATCCTTGATTTCTTCCTCTTCATCAAGATAATCCCAAATATCGGGATACAAATCTGCCTTCTTGCATGCTTCCATGCTAAAGTCAGCCAGAGCCTTATCCATATCAAAATTCTCTAAAGCTTGGACAATTTCAGTTATCTTTGAGTGTTCAGTATAGGCTATATACTCCGATACATTTTCTAAAGGAGTCACTCCCAAGACAGCTTCTCTCAAGGGGTCGTCATCCATAAATTCTGAACTATTAAAACCTGTCATAACAAAGAGCAAGGCATCCCACATTTTGTCAATATCTATCAACGTATCATTTCCCTCAGGATAATCCTCTACCAAGTCAAGCAATTCCTCTTCCTGACGAGAATACCGCTTTATTTGGCTTAATTCATTGTCAGACAGATATTGATAATTAGCAATCATTCCCATAATGTTTCCTCCTATTGGTCCCCTTTCTTGAAAAAGGCAAGAAATCTACTGTTTTTGGACACTCCTCCTTATTTCTCCTTCTCATCTTCTGTCACTTCCCAGACTTCTGACTGATAACCCTCACCATCTATATCATAGCGCTGCATATAGCCAATAAATCTTTCCTTTTTATTTGACTTACGAGGCTTGAGAATGTTTACAGCCCAGAATCCGATAAGAATGAGAAATAAAAGCGCTATTACAGTCTCCATATTATTTCTCCTTTGCCTATCTTAATAACCTTCAACCCACTTTTCATTATCCATGATAAAAGGTTTGGCCAGTCCATCACCTGTATAATCCGCATACTTTGTAGCTAAATACTTGTAACAATCTTCCTTGCTCTCAAACTTAATAGCTTGATAAGGCTCTTCAAAAGTCAGTTTCTCTACAAATAAGAAACCCTCCTCAGCTGGCACTAAAACACCAACGTGACCGACAAAAAGATACTATCCATCCAAATTATCATGCAACACAACAGACAACATTCGAGCTTTATCATTGAATTGAAACTGTGAGAAGAATTTCTCCATCTTCTGCGCATGAACTTTTACATCCATCGTTGCTTCCGTCGCTACCCTAGAAAATAGAATATCAAACTCTTCCTTATCTTTCGCATCAAATACTTTTCCCTTATCGATAGCATCGTTATCCACAAAAAGTAGCTGATCATTCTTTTCAAGCTTTGGAATTGTGACCGAATTTTTCAAGAGCGCATAGCTATTGATGCGGCAGTTGGTTCCGACAAAGTCACCCTTTTTTTGATTCCATAGATTACTAATTTTCTCTACGTCGTATTCTGTCTTCGTAAAGGAGGCAAAATTTCCACTTAAGCCAGTAGAGCCGACAGTCGCATTATAGTCTGTGACAAGATTGAAAAATGCCTCAACACTATTTGGGTCCAAGTGAGCTGATAAGAGAGATTTGACCTCTTCGATACTGACCTGATTGTTCAGATTGGTATATGAAGCCGTCCAAGGAACTTTATCCGAACTGATCTGTGTCTGGTTTGCAGCTTCAGTGCTCGTATTATTTTGGTGACAAGCAGCCAAGCCAAGAAATAAGGGCAAACACAGTCCCAAGGCTACTACTTTTCTCGTTCGTTTCATGAAATTTCCTTTCTAAAGCAAAAGTCTCTATTTTTCTTTAAACACTCTTCACTAATCCCTCATCCGATAATCCGTGACTTAGCTTTATTATACTACATAAGTCAAAAAAAGACTGCACGAATCACCTATTCATAACAGTCTTTTTGAGTACGATTTTTATCGGATGATAAAACCTTTAGGCAAAATCGCCAGTTGCAGTCCCAATTCTTGGCAATGACTGGCTAGCGCCACAGCATCACTATCGACAAGATAATTTTCACTTGATTGGTTAAAAATAGCTTGGAGTTTTTGTCCATCATTATTCCATTCTAGAGAAAGCACATCAGGCTTGATTTCTTGCAGACTATAGGTTCCATGTTGGATAATGCCTGAAGCATCCTTACGAAGCTGAATCAATTTCTTCATAAAATTCAACATCTCATTGCTATCGGAAACACGTTCCCAAGGCATGACACGACGACAATCTGGATCTGGTCCTCCATCTAACTCCAACTCAGTTCCATAGTAGAAACACGGTGTCCCTCTTTGTAAAAAGAGGAAAGCAAGAGCCGACTTAACGAGTTGAACATCTTCCTTGGCAGTAGTCAAAATGCGCTCCGTATCATGCGAATCCAAAAGATTGAACATCACTTCAGAAATCTGTTGTCTATAGTACATAGACTGGCTATTGATCTCATTGATGAATTGAGGTGATTTCTTAACCCCTCGCAAGAAATAATCCTTGATAGTATCAGAGAGAGGATAGTTCATAACTGCGTGGAATTCATCTCCATTTAGCCAGGGCTGGGAAGTGTGCCAGACCTCTCCAAGAATATAAAGGTCAGGCTTTTTAGCCAAGACAGCCTTATGGAAATCTCGCCAAAATTGGTGGTCGACTTCATTTGCCACATCCAGTCGCCAAGCATCAATATCAAACTCTTCAATCCAGTAGGTCGCAACGCTTAGCAAATAGTCTCTCACTTGAGGATTGCCCGTATTGAGCTTGGGCATATAGCTGGCAAAAGCGAAGGTATGATAAGGGAGTTTTCTTGGATTTCCAAGCTTATCTTTGGTCACGGGAAATTCTTGAACATGGAACCAATCTTTGTAAACAGAATCTTCACCATGCTTGAGGACATCTTGCCACTGCGGAGACTGATCCCCGATATGATTGAAAACAGCATCCAGCATGATTTTCATGCCTTTCTGATGGGCCTCCTCCACCAGTTTACGAAAGGTTTCCTTGTCTCCAAAATGACGGTCAATTTCGAAATAATGCGTCGTATTATACTTGTGATTGCTTGGGGATTCAAAAATTGGACAGAGATAAAGTCCTGTAATCCCCAAATCTTGCAAGTAATCCAGATGGTCAATAATGCCCTGTAAATCACCACCAAAGAAATCGCTCGTCTTTGGCTTGATAGAGGAATCCCAAGCTAGGGCCCCCTCTGGAGAAATCTCAGGATTGCCATTAGCAAAGCGTTCTGGGAAAATCTGGTACCATGCCGTCTTTGCTACCCAGTCAGGAACATGACAAGCATCAATCTCATGGATATACGGAATTTTAAATCCATTTCCTTCATAATGAAGATTTTCTAGCGTGTTTGCAACACATCCCTTATCGCCATACAAAATACTCTGACCTAGCTTATCTTTGAGTTCAAAAAGATACTGGAGTCGCGCATAGCCAACTGAAACTTCCGCTTGCCAGTAATCAAATAAGGCATCAGAAGTTACTTTGACCATCGCCTTGCTTGCTTCATAATGGTCCTCTAAAAAGATAAAAGTATCTCCATAATGCAAATGGATGCTTTCAATATCATCTTTCTTAGTCCGGATACGAATGTGCATTATCTTATCCTTATAGAGATAAGCATACTCCGACTCTGGTCTATGGTAAATGGCAGTTAATTCCATTGTATCTGTCTCCTAGTTTACTTTGAATCGCTTTGCAACGCAAACGTTTTCATAATTTTAATTCTAGTATACTACTTTAAAATTTTATTTTCAAGACTAGTCCGTAATTTTGAGTAGATTGTTTTTCAAAATAAAAAAGCAGCCAGTCTTACAACTTGCTACTTTTCAAATGATGATTTACAAATGTCTTTCCAGCCACTCTATCTTTTTAAAATCCTTATTGTTATTGTGGTCATTTCGATAGGAATCTTGGGAAGAAGCTTTATATATACTGAAATACTGTTCTAAACTTGGAACACGAAACGTGATGTCCTCGAGATGAATCAGCTCTATATCTGATTCCGAAACTCCTGCAAAATCAGGTAAAGAATCGATACTTCCGAATTCAACGCTCACACCATCTTTTTGGAATTCGTGCTCATGAATATCTATTAAGGTATAGCCTAAGTGTTTCATCACTTTCATTATCTTGTCCCAGTCATAAATTCTGAGATGATCAGGCGCTTCCCAGCCTCTAGGATCTCCAGGAACATGAATATCAATGTCAGACGGCTGCCATTCTTCATTTGAACGGTATTCAAACCCCAAAGACCCCATGAGCGTCGGAGTGATTCCGACTTGGTTTAAATGTGAACAAATTGTTCGAAATTCATCAAATAGAGAATTCATCCTTCCTCCAATCCTTGATAAAACTTGATTTCTCAGTGAAAGACAAACTTGTTTCTACCATCTACTCTTTCGGTTGTGAAAAGACTTCAATATGCTGGCCCAGTACCTTGATTTCTACAGGTAGGTTATCCGATTTATCGCCGTCAACATCTGACTCCAATTCACTATCTGAAGAGATTTTAATATTACGTGCTCTGATATACTCAATATTATCATTGCCAACAACATCCCCTTTTAGTAAATCAGGAATAACGGATAATTTAGAGAATATAGAAGCATCTTTTAGAATCAAAATATTAGCATAGCCATCTTTGTCTTCTTCAAAGATTTTCTTATCAGCGAAGTAATTTGTCAAGAGAACCAAAACATGACTAGCTTCACCATCATAATTTCCATTTTCTGTCTCAATCTTAATGTTAAAGACCTGATCCGTCATCACAGACTTCATGGTATTTACAGCATAGGCAAGAATACCAAATTTTGTTTTGTCCTCGATCTCCACATTGTGAATCGCCTCAGGCAGAGAACCGATACTAAAAATATAACCAAAATAGTTATCATTTGCTTTACCGATATCAATCTTGTTGGTTAAATTAAAATCGAGTTCATCTATCGCGCCATCGATGTCTTGATTGATTTCCAACAGTTTTGTAATGAGGTTGCCCGTACCGCCAGGGATAATCCCTAACTTCGGAGTGTAGTCTCTCTCAGCAATACCCGAAATGACTTCGTTTACAGTCCCATCTCCACCAAAACACACCACTGCATCGTACTGCTCACGAGACGCTTCCTCAGCAAAGTGTGTTGCATCCAGTGCTTTTTCGGTAATTTTGGTTTCAACATGCTCAAAATATTCTTTTGCTTTATTCTCCAGCTTTTCTTTGTAATCCAAAGCCTTTTCCCCACCAGAGGTAGGGTTGATAATTAACATTACTTTTTTCATTGATTTTCTCCTTAATATTCGTTAGAAATCTTTATATTTCATTATATGAAACTAAATGTATCCCTATTATACAATGAAAATTCAGAAAAGAGAAATCTGACGTACTGGGCATTAATTTATAAAAACATAGACAAAGAGTTTACTGTGAATTTCGAGCATATAAAACATAGTTTAAAGTAAAGATTATCAGATAATATCAAACGATTGGCGCTAGAATATTAACGATTATCTAAAATAAAGAAAGCATTTTATTAATCTGTTTGCCATTAAATCCAGCTTGCGCGAAAATCTCTTTAAAAATTTCTTTTACCTCGTCCTCTTCCTTTTTCTTCCAATCCCCATGAAATTTATTTTCAATTCGGTAACTTCTTTGAATAATCACTTTTACATGATTGATTAAAAATTCTTTTGCTAATTTATGTTCATTTTCTTGAATGAGATGTAAGTAATGACAACTTAATGAAACAACATAGTCTTCTTTGAGACTTGGAACAGTATTCTTTATGATTAAACTATCCTTGTCAAAACAATCTTCAAAATAGTAATCTGTGATGAATTTGTTTAGATCTTCTCCCCAGTTTTCTTTAATCCAATCTCTCCAGTTTTGATGGGGACCACCTTTATGACAATTAATTATTATATTCATCTTCCAAAGCCAGTTATCTGCTCCATCACTTCCAGGGATGAAACTTTCCACCACTGGCATCATATTTCCACACCAATAGTAAACAATAGCAAAAGCTTTAAAATAAGGTTCCAAATCATGTGGTATTTCTAAATCACCTTTTAATATCCCGTCTTTTATTTCTTTACCACCTTTTAAGCTAGTTTCGACACTTGCAATTCTTTCACAAGGTAGCTTAATTGAAGTAAGGATGTCAGCCGTAAGTGCAATACCTTTCGATTTATTGACAAGCAAATGAGCTCCCTTATAGCCTGATTCTGATTTTTCTTTATATGCTTCAATCTCATTATATTTTTGGGCATCCATTAAAGTATTATATTGATTAACTGAGTTTTGAAACTTAATAATCCCCCAATCATCTTCCTCATAAAAAGGATACTTCTTATAAAAATCCATTGCCTTTTTACGTACTTCAAATTCACAATTGACATTATCACTATCTGTAATATCTACTTTATTAATAAACTCATTTACTTGTATCATAAAATATCCTCCATATTTTTTTATTATATAAATCCGTTTAAAAAGACAAATAGATGTGTGTAAATTTACACTAGCTCACTACTTACTCCGTCTTCAGAAAAAATATCCTTGACTTGCTCAAAATCGCTTAAAATGATTGTAACTTACTTTAAACTTAGATACTGCTTTAATTCAGCTAAGTCAACAGCAATCAAATCAAAAATATCAAAATGAAATCATTTCTATTGAACTACCTTACCATACTCTTTTATTTTATCAGCATATTCAGTCAAAAGATTTTTTGAATAAATTTTTGCATTTTTTGAATTTCTAACTTCTTTCCAAAGAATAGAAGCTACTTTTAGTTTATTCGAGTAGTTGGCACTATTTTCGTCTGCACAGAAATCCTTTAGAAATTGATTCCATTGACAAACCGAATGATCATACTTGGCATAATCTGAATTTCCATAATAAACTTTTAGCATATCTTGGATTGTAAAACTCAAATCATTTTCTCTTTTTACTTTTCTCCAAGCTGTCGCCATATTAGCAGTAAATTTAAAGGGCGAAACATCTGTTAAAGTTGAGAAATATTCTCTAAAGTTTGCATTAAAGGAGAATCCACATTCAAGTAAGGGCGTATCTAAGGCAACGGCTTCTACTTGTTTCTTTTTCCTTTTTATTGATGATTTTTTAATCAAATTCCCCTTAAAGTACTGCTCAATAATATGATTGAGTTCTTGTTTGGTACCTCTATATTCAAGCCCTAATGACTTGCATATCTGTGAAAGTTCATCACGATACCAATAGTATTTTTTGAACTCATCAAAGGATGCGATTTTATCAAACTCAGGTCTGCTTTCTTTCAATATAGTACCCCCCTTCCTCAAAAACAATTTTGGTTTACATCTTAAAAGAGTGAAATTTTTCTACCTTTATAAGTAAGAAATAAGCAAGATTTTAAACCAGATTTTCCATAAGATTATAAATTTAACTTATGTGTTTACTTTTTTATAAATAAAGACATATAGGCTTACAGATAAGCTCTAATCAATCTTCTCAAGATCTTTTTTAATATTTTTTCCTTGTTTTATCTTCTCTGGTATACCTCTTCGTATAGCACCTAGCAAATAAGTTAAATAATGATCCAACTCATTGTAGTATATATGACCTACTTCATTTTTTTCAACGTAAAACCATTCAATATCATAATCATAATTCTGATTGTTCTGGTTCAGATATTCAAAATAATTCCATCCATCGTTCGTATAAGGTTTTTTGTGAGATTCTGGCTCTGACTCATAAGAGCAAGGAAAACGTTTCTTATATTCCTCTGTTAACCAACTTCTCTCTTTACCGTCTTTTTCTAGAAATTTTGTAAAATTTTCTATCGTTATTGGTATCGCTTTTAAATAGTTTGATATTGGTTCGGAAGATATTAATTTGTTTTCTCTCATTTTATGTCTGAGATATAATATTAGTTCAATTGTTGCTGGATCATCACCGTATTCACCACATTTTACATTATTATCTCTATTTTCTATTACTTTATTATATAATGGTTCAATGTCTTTCAAACAATCTTTTCCGAAGATTTTTTCAATATGACCTTCAAATATTACTTCCACATTCTTTTTTTCTTTATTTTCCATATTAAGCCTTACTTTCTTTTTTTATTAAATAATTGAATAATCAATGCTTTTTATTTTCTAAATCAAAACCAATCTGCCAAAATCCCATATCAAGTATTTTCATTTGAGGATATAGCATATCGGCAACAATAAATTTTTTTTGAACTAAATCTAATTGTTCTATATTTTTCTCATAGAAATCTACTAATTGTAAAATAGATTTAATGTTATAGCTTCCACTTGCAATCTTTTGCGACCTTATTCCAGTAACAAAATATCTATCATATGCCGGAACACAACCAAGTGTGCCCATCAGTATCTTTGTAATTAGTGTATCTGATAAGTTGTTTTTTAGTGCTGTTCCTCTCACTTCACGTCTGATTACATCATAATAATTAGCTATAAATTCATTTATTTCCTTTAGCAATTTTTGGTTAGTTTCATTTTTAAAATCTTTACATTCTATTCCTGCTAGAGAATCATATTTATTGCTTAAGATTTCTCTTACTACCGGTATATGTACTCTATAATCCTTTTGTAATAAGAATGAAGAGCCTCTATACATCCCCCAACTTGCTAAATAAAATGCAAGTTGTAAACTCAGGTAATCTATATTCACATCATTCTCTTTTCTAGCTGTCATAAAATGTGAATAACAATGCTCCCATGAACGATATCTATCATGTTCATCAGCTTTTAAATCGTTATAAAATTTAGTTGATGATTTAATAATCTTATCAATCGTTTCCATACTTCCTACTTTCCTAATCAAATTTTAAATATATAGCGTTTTCATTATTTTTTTATCCTATTATATCATTATTCAAAATAAAAAACTGCAACTTACTCGTTGCAGTTACACACAGATCCACTTCTGTTCCTTTTAGAAACTTATATTTTAATTTTCAGGCATAGTAAAGACATCGTTTTTTCAAAATAATGCTTTACCATTTCATTCCATCTAGCTTTATGAAAATTGATTGAGTTTAAAGGAGATAGGCCATAATTTCCCATTGCATAACCATTATTAACTTCAACAACAAGTGTTCTGCCATCACGAGAGTAACACAGATATCTAGTCCATAAGCTATTGGTACATCTTACCAACATGATATGTCATCATCAATTACACTAGAATCAAATTGTGCATGATAATCACCTGTATAGGGTCGAACATCTAACACGCGACCATCTAAAACAAAACAACACCATTCAGCTATGAATTCTACAACCTCACTGATCCATATAGGATAGTCAAAAGGTAAACCAATACCTATCAAATCACGGGTTCCGTTAACAACTCTTCCATTAAAAACTTTTGAACCAGCTTTAGGCTTAATAAATTTTCCCCAATTATCAGGTATATTTACAATCTCTCCTAAAGCAGCTTCATAAATCTTTCGACCATAAAACTCTTTAAGCTCAATGGTATAGTCATAAACTCAGCGATAAGCGTTTTTATCGCCCTACTTTTCGCATGCACTTGACCAATAAAGAAATTCTAGACAAGTTTTTAAGCAAATCAGAAGGCTTGAAACACCACTATAATTTCTATCAGCTCTTGCTTTTTCACTTTCAGAATAAAGGACCTGACAATTTTTTCGGACTCATTGAGGACAATCTAAAGCAGATTCATCCTCTTTTTCAGACTGTCTTTAAATCCTTTCTAAAGAACAAAGAGAAAATCGTCAAAGTCCTTCAACTACCCTATTCTAACACCAAATTGGAAGCGACGAATAATCTCATCAAACTTATCAAACGAAATGCCTTTGGATTTCGGAACTTTGACAACTTTAAAAAACGAATTTTTATCGCTCTGAATATAAAAATGGAGAGAACGACTATTGTCCTCTCCAGATGTTAGCTTTTATTCAACCCACTACAGTTGACAAAGAGCCGATTTGTGATTACAGTGTATTTTCATATTTATTTTTGTAATCCAGCGATTACTTCATTGATTTTTGATTCGATATCATTCAATGGAACCATGTACCATTCAGTCGCTTTTTTGAAATTTCCATCCTGAAAGACAACTTGTTTGTCCCGGAATGCATGATGTAGGGTGCGCTCAAGAAGCTGAGCATTCACATTTTTCACCTCAGCAGAAAGCATAACTCTCACTGGTGCATTTAAATAGGTCACGTCATTTTCTGCGTTAGAAATTCTGCTTTCCACATCATTTCGAGTGAATCCAATTTTATACAGATTGTTCCATTTACTAATATCTGGATTAGTACTTAATGATTTCAGCACATAGATATAACCTGTCGTAAATTCTTCTCCAAAACTTTCAGCCAACGTTTCCTCATTTTCCGGTTCTGTCACCATCCGTCCATGACGTTCAGTTGAGTAAAGAGACGAAGCTAATGATTGTAACAACAAATTCTTGTTCTCCGTCCCATTCTCATAAACAACATGCATTCTGGCATTTGTCTTCCCATTATCAGCGATAAAGGTATCCTTTGAAATGGAAACGATATACATCATTACGCCATTTTGGATGTAGAATCTATTTTCATGAATATCATACTGTTCAAATGGAATAATTTTTCGTCTACCAGATGCGATATCTGCATGCACTTGATCGAATAAGCTCTTATACTTCTCAAAGTGACTTGCATGTTTTCTCCGACCAATTTTATCTGCGGCATTCACTGTTCTACGATATCGAGAAACATCCAACAAGTCTGAAAAATCGTCAATCATATCATCTGCCCCTAAGATATCATCCAGATTTAACTCGTCATCGATTTCAACTAAATCAGTAAGAAACTCTCCATCAGGTTCGAATTCCTTATCCAATAAACCAAGATTATCATACTTCTTAACCTTCTCAGCTCTTTCAGTTTTTCCCCGAAATCCGCTAAGACGGGCCCACAATGCACGTTCACTAGACCATTCAGATGTTTTTTCCGGCTCTCGTCCATTTTCATTCACAAAGTCTATGATCTCCTGAAATTTAGCAACTTCGGGATCTTGTTTTACAACTTTCTTCTTTTCAACTTGCTTGGTTAAATCATCAAAAGCGTCATCTTCAAAGATGCTGTCTAAACTATTCGCCATCTTCTTTCGCTGCCTCTCTTTCACGTTTTATCTCAGCAAGTCGTAGCAAAGCAAAGGCCAAGTATTTTTCACCATCATCTTTACTATTTCGATCAGGATTTCGGCCATTTTCTGCACGGAACTTCTTAGCAGCTTGGTAGGCCGCAACCAATTGTTCGTCAGTAAAATCATACTTATTTGATGACAAATAATCCTGAATAAACCGAAGAGTCGGTGCATCAATATCACGACTAATCACTTCATACGCACGTTGGAACGGATTCACTTGATCGATTAAATCAATATTCAATTCATCAATGTTAATGAAACGATCGGCCATCTTAATAATTTCGCGGCTACCATCTTCTGAAGTTGTTGTCCGTCCAGCCGCAATATTTATATCGGCAACTGTATGCTGACGAACGGTTTCTAGCTCCTCATTCGTCAAATCAGGATAACGTTCAATGATAACACGGGGAATCAATGTTTTATTAAGCATCTTCGCATCAGCGCCTGAAACAATGGCGTTTTGAATATCTTGACTCTGCAAAATACTAGATTTCAAATCTTCCATATCGTTTTCGATGATTTTTTTCGTGCGTTCCGTAGTATCAGCAGGTTTTAATCCTCTAATTGAAAGATCGCCAGGTTTGTCAGGTTTATCATCTTTTGGTTTGAATTTGTAAACTGGTGCTAACACTTGTTCCATAAGCAACGAAGCAGAAATTGCCTTCATGATACTGTTAACCGCGAATAATACTTCATCATCCTTTGAATCTGGCTGCGCAATAAGATTTGTAAACTGTGCATGAGTTTTATTGGGACTGTCACGCGTTACGCGGCCGATGATTTGAATCACTTCAGTTAATGAGTTGCGATAACCAATTGTCAGTGCATATTCCGCAAACGGCCAATCGAATCCTTCTTTTGCCATTCCCAAAGCAATGATGATATCAAGCTTATCAAGACCTTTAATGTCATCCGTAATACTTGCTAAGTATGCTGAGACTTTTTCACGTCCATCTTCATTTACGAGGTCGGCTACTAATAATTCTTTACCATCGGGACGTTCGATTTCATAAATGCCATCCTCGTTCTGTGTGATATTACCACCGTCCGTTAATAAATCAAGTATTTCATCCACTTCCGCATACTTGTCTTTAGTAGACTCCCCCGAGTTAACATTAGGAATATGGATAATAGATTTCTTGTTGACATCAATCACTTTATCCAATGCATCCGTATATTTTCCACGGTAAAAACTATAACCCATCGCAAAGGATTTCAGATATTTATATCCTTCCAGTTGCTCATAATAAGTGTAAGTGACCTTATCAAATTTATCTTCGTCGGTTGGTTCCAAAATCTGAACAGAGTCGCCGCGGAAATATGAACCGGTCATTGCCAAGATGTGCGCATTAGAGTTTGACATGATACTGCGTAAGGTATTGCCTAACACAGAATTATCGTCACGGCTCACATGGTGGAACTCATCAATCGCCAATAACGTATTGTCAAACAGTGAATCATCCAACTCTTCAAAAGCAAATCGCAATGTTGCATGTGTAGCAATCAGGATATTATCACTAGGATCTGTCGAGTTCATGAATTTAACAAAGTGTTGAACCTTTGATTTTTCACCGCCACCAATAGTTAAATTATTACTTGGTTTCACTTCCCAATCCCAATAAAAACCAAATTTTGATAATTCAGTATCTTTGAATGATTTACCAATTGAGCGTTCAGGAACTGCAATGATTACCTTTTTAATTCCTTGAATATGAAGTTTATCCAATCCAACAAACATCAACGCACGTGATTTACCAGATGCTGGTGGTGATTTCACGAGTAAGTACTGTGATGCACGTTTTTCATAAACTCGCTCTTGCATCTCGCGCATTCCGAGTTCATTTGTTGTTTTCGATTGATTTTTATCAAAATTAATTTCAAATAAATTACTAGTCATTTGTTGTCATCTCCTTATACAGTTTAAGTAGTGTTCCGAGTCTATCTTCATCTGACTCAAATGGTCGTTGCTGATAAGCCCTATCAACAATTCCATCCAGTTCCTCGTGCTTCTTACGTAAAGATTCTGGCATAGTATCCTTATTATATAGACTGGCTAAGGACCCACCTTCATATTCTCGCAAATCAAGAATTTCTGTCATTACACGAGTGATTTCGTTTTTTCTCTGAGTAGATAAATTTTTGATTGGGAAAGTATTATAAACTTGTTTGATTGAATAACTGTAATCAGTTTTCATTCGTCCGCTTATATTTTTCACCCAGATCATATGCATTCTCGATTCTAACAGTCCGAGTAGCCATACTTCTCCACCGTATACAGCAATTCCTTTTTGAGAAATAATCGTTTCAGGATAAACAACTCCCATAGGTATATAATCACGATTTTCAGAAGATGTCTGTGGAATAATAATTGCGGGCTCTTCTTTATGTCTGACTTCACCAAACCTATAGGGTGTGGAGGCTAACCTGTTTGTAGCATCTCTTTTACTTTCTAATCGATTTTTCTTAACCTTTTCAAATCTTGAATGTAAATTATGAAATTTATCCGCTTCAGGGTAATGTAGATCATCGACCCAAATTGAATATCTCCAAGTATCATTTAAATACTCTTTCGCCCCTATGAATTTTCTCAAAAACTTACTTGAATCTGGTTCATTCGAAATAAATGATTCAAAATCATCTCGCTCAATTATCAGGAATCCATTATCATTGGGCATGCTACCTGTCACAGCACTTTTGATATCAGAAATTGGATGCTGTTTTTCAAATACAATAACGTTTCCAGAATCTGTAAGGTATGGGCTAATATTATCGACAATTTTCATACTACTGCCCGAGAAAATTTTCTTACTTCTCAAATTACCGATTGCACACATCCCAATAATAACGACAACGACACCGGCTTGATTCTTTGCACTATTGCCCCATTTAAAAGAGGTATAAGCTGTATCAATACAAACATTCTCTTTAAGAAGTAAACTCCATAACAAAGGTACTTGCGTCCCCTGAATTATCGAATTTGTACTTACAAAACTCACCCTAGCTTTCGTATTGTCAATATATTCCGTTGCCTTTAAAAACCATCCCGAAATATAATCTAGATTTCCAATTGAAACATCGTAATTTTTAAATACATAAGACAGATCATCCTTTTGTTCCGGAGTTTGCTTTCTAGCACCGTAATATGGTGGATTCCCCATAAGATAAACTTCTTGATCTACGGAATGTGGTAAAACTTCATTCCAATCAATTCGAAGAGAATTTGCACAGATTATATTCCCAGCATCTTTCAACGGTAACAACTCAGCGATGGTACCTGGGATTGCTTCCTCAAGTTCTTTATTCATTTGGTGCTCAGCAATCCATAAAGAAAGTCTCGCCACCTCATGTGCAAAATCATCTAATTCAATCCCATTAAAATTCCCAAGATGAATAACTGATAATGGCATAGAATCATTATTTTGTAAGTCACCCAACAATTGCAAAATTTTAATTTCAAGTCTACGGATTTCCTTATAAGCAATAATCAGGAAATTTCCCGAACCACTAGCAGGATCCAAAAACTTAATATTAGAAATTCGCGTCAACAAAGCACTTAGCTCATTGATGATTGATCTCTTATTATCGTTTCTTGTTTTTTCGGTAATGTCCTTCAGCTCATTTTCTTCACTGCGAAGCTTTAAAGTTTCAAATACCTCTGTCAAATCATCTAAGAATAACGGCTTGATGACTTTCATAATATTTGGCACACTTGTATAGTGCATACCAGCAACATGACGGTCTTCTGCTGAAGCAACTGATTGAATCATTGCTCCAAGAATATCTGGGTTGATTTCATTCCAATTTAGCAATTCACCAGCTTCGATAAGTAGCTCTCTTGAGACTTTTGAAAAGGTCAAATCCACATGTGGTTCTCCGAATAATTTCCCATTAACGTATGGAAATTCAAGTAACCACTCATCTTTGCCGCTGCGAGCTAACTCATTAATATCCAAGATTGCAAAGAGTTCTTTGATGACTTCGTTAAAATTCGAACCATCTTCAGCCGTTCTTGTTTTTAGAACATTTGTAAAGGAACCCTTATTCATAATTCCTGTGTCTTCTGCAAACAACAAGAACAGCACTCGAATCAAGAACAAGTTAAATGCATGTTCGTTGGCGTCTGGATTATCCTTGGCCACAACATCGTACAATTTTGCAAAGCGTTCAGCCGCTTTACGGTCTGCAGGATTTTCAGCTTGGTAATCAGCTTTTTCAATTCCATTCCATGCCAAGAAAAAGTCTGCATTAACTGGCAGCTCTTCAATTGGAATATTCAGCGTTTCATGCGTTTTCGTATCAATTGCAGCGATATCTGAATAATCGTTTACCAAGATATATCGTGGTTTAGACTTTTGTTCTTTAATTGACTGAGCAATCGCATCAATCGTAATAACGACATCGCCTTCGATTTCTTCATAGTGAAGTTTGTTCTTAATTACAAATGGTTCACCGTTATCGAATTTTGATTTTGCCCGTGTTATTGATGTTTTAGGAATGTCATACAACGCCAAAAATTGAGTAATGAAATCATCCCTACTATTATTTGAAAGTATTTTTTTTACACCATCTTCAATTTCAGTGATGTTTAAAACTTTATTTTTTGCCATTTACTTAACATCCTCCGCGTCTATAACATCAGAACTGATTATTTCACTAACATCAACATTCAAAGCAGCAGCAATTTTCAATAATGATTCCATCGCCACTAACTCATTTTTCCCAAGTTTTGCTATAACATTAGGGCTGACTCCCGAGATTTCACGGAGTTGAGTTTTGTTCATATTCAAATCAATCAATAACTTCCATAGCTTATTATAAGAAATTGACATACTGCACCTCTATTCTACTGTTACTTTTTATTATATCATTTATGAGCTATCAATATTACACGAAGTATGAAATATTTTCGCGAACGCAAACTACTTCACAATAGTAAAGTCTTCAGCAGAATATACTACTAAAGGCGTTCTGTTAATTATTAATTCCATTTGATTTTTACTGGAATTCCTAGCTGACGAGCTAATTTTTCAATTTTGATTCTGACGTTCTTCTTGTTGAAATTTGCATAAACCCATACACCATCGGCTACCTTTGCTGAATTTGGTCTTCCATTGTACATGGAGGGCTTACGTCCTAGAATCATAGCAAACGAGGGTGTCTCGTCAACAATCAATTCTTGCAATTGTTCGTTGTACTTTGCATCCGTAAATAACTGTGAGACAAAGTCAACCAACAGACCACGAGCAGATTTCGAGGATAGCTGTTTCTTATCATATTCAATTTCATATTGTCCAGAAGAGCTATATTCATAAGTTGGAGTTTCATTGTCTTCAGAAGTACCAAATAAATCTATGTTTGCAATCTCATCAATAATTTCAAACACTGTATCATATAATTGGTCTGATTGAGCTTTTTGAAGTTTATCGATGTACGAACTGTTCCCAGTCGTCGAGTTCATCATTTCGTAATCGGATTTTTCTTGGAAATCTTGGATAAGTCTTCTTTCAAGATAATCAGTATCTGCTTTTGACATTTTGCCATCAGCTCTTGCAAAGAACAAAACAGATTCAACCCAAGCTTTGTCTTCTTTGAGGAAATGCTGCGATAGCCGAAGCGAGATTGATTGTCCGGCAGCCTGTCCAACATATCGTTTATTCCCACCTATCAAAACGTAAACAGCTGGATAATTTGCGAAATCCTGTTCTTTCAAATATGGAAGGTCACTTCGACTCATCGAAACCAAAATTGCAGGCTCACGTTCAAAATATGAAATATTGTCTTTCTGTGTATCCGAAAAAATAAAAATCTGCTTCATGATCATGTCCCCCTTGAAAGTTCGATAATATATTATATCACGTAACCGTTATCAAAATCATCTAAGCTATCATCTTTATAGTGTAAAACCTGTCAACTCAAAGCTCCATAACATTTCTATCAACTCTACGGTTGACCACTAAATGTAATTTTTACACGAAAGAGAGCAATCCGAGAAATCCCCCGAACTGCTCTAATCCTTATTATTTCAAAGTTCTTTACGTGTCAGCAGTCCTACAACCTCGACGTGGTGCGTCTGAGGAAACAGATCCACCGGCTGGACTTTCTTCAATTCATAACCCAATTCTTGGTAGAGTTTGATATCACGCGCCATGGTTGCGACATTACAAGAGATATAGGCAATGCGGTCAGCTCCAGTTTGGCTACTTGCTTTGATAAAACTTTCGGTCAATCCCTTGCGTGGAGGATCAACCAAGATAACGGTTGGTTGGATACCTTCCTTGAGCCAGTTCTTCATGGCGTTTTCAGCTGTGTCACAGACATAGTGAGTATTTGTAATATTGTTTAATGCAGCATTCTTCTGGCTATTCTCAACTGCTTCTGGGATCACTTCAACACCGTAGACTTCTTTGACATGCTTCGCAACGGACAATCCAATCGTTCCAATCCCTGAGTAGGCATCGATCACCACATCATCTGCTTTTAATCCTGCAAAGTCAATAGCTGTTTGATAGAGCTTCTCTGCCATTTCTGTATTGACCTGATAAAAGGCTGGACCAGCGATTTGGTAGTTATTTCCCAACATCTGGTCGGTAATATAGTCTTGACCATAAAGAGTCTTCCACTCCTTACCAAAAATCGCATTGGTTTTTCGGTCGTTGATATTTTGCATGACAGACACAATCTCTGGGAACTGCTTGATGACTTGTTCAATCAATTGGTCGACACGAAAAACTTTCGGACGAGTTGTTACTAAAATGACCATCATTTGTCCTGAATAATGACCACGTCGCACCACAAGGTTCCGAATCAAGCCAGACTGCTCCTTTTCGTCATAAGGTTTTAAATCAAAACGACGAAGCAAATCGCGTAGAACTACTACGACTTGGTCAATGACAGGATCCTGGATGAAGAAATCTTCAAGGGGCATAAGGTCATGCGAATTTTTACGGAAAAAGCCAGTTTCCAAGATACCATTCACTCGACGAACGGGCACCTGTGCCTTATTGCGATACTTGACTGGATGTTCCATACCGAGCGTTTCAGCGACCTCTACATCTGTAATACCAGCAATCTTGTAGAGACTGTCTTTGACTTGCTTGCTTTTAAACTTGAGCTGCTCTGGATAGGCAAGATGCCCCAAATCAGCGATGCCTGAACGCAGATATGCTAGGTCAAGGTCTTGGTTACGATATGGAGAGTAAATAAGGTATTCTTCAACTTTTCCATAGCCAATCTTTTTATTGACCTTAAGGACTCGCATGAGGATTTTCTCAGTTGGTAGAGCATTTTCTACAAAGAAAACCAAACCATCTACCTTAGCAACCCCAGCACCTTCATGGGTCAAATCAACAATTTCAACTTCTACAATATCATTTTTCTTTAGCATATTTTTCACTTTCTATCGGCCGACAAAAAAAGACGGCAACATTTCTGTTACCATCTATTATATCATGAAATGACCTAAGCACCAAAACTCTTGAAGAAGTTGACAATGGCTTGCCAAAGGGAGCTAAAGAAGTTGCCCCCGTCTTCCAGCGCTTTATTGGCATCAAAGTTGAGGTTGATATTTTTAAAGCTATCACCAGCTTGAGAGACAATGCTTTCCTTGAGGTCATTTAGGGTTTTAGTGAAATCAGCATTGTTCAAAATGTCACTCTTCGAGAGGTTAAGTGCAAAATTGATGATGATATTGACCTGGTTTCCTGTTATAACCTGATCGAGTTTGTAGTTTTTTAGTGTGTCTTCAACGATTTTGCGGACATCTTCTTCTGTCAGATTGCCTTTGGCTTCTTTTGCCTTTGCGATTCCTGCCTTGATATCTGCCAAAGCGACATTGAGTTTATTGGCATCGTAGCCTGATTTGTCCTTGTTTTCAGCATTAATATCGGATAAGGCTTTTAGCTCCTCTTGAGCCAAATCTTTATTGGCTTGCGGTACTTTAGCACCATTGGCCTCTAACGAGTAGTAAATCCCTGCTAGGGCGCTCTCTCCAGTAACTGGAATAGGAGCTGCAACTGTGATTTTGGCATGCTCCACTCCCAGCGTCACTGCTGCATTACGGTACATATCCTGCGTCACCTTGGTGATATTTTCAGGCGTTTCTATCTTGACTTCTAGAGGTGACTTGTCACCTAGCTTTTGAATCTTGGCTGATGAATAGAGCTGTAGACTAGCGTCATTAGCCACATTCATAATTTTCGAATAGATATCAGGTGTCATAGTTTTGATATCTTTGGTGTCTTTTGATGCGTCATAGCCAAGTTTGCTAAGAGTTTGGTTTTTCTGGTCTTCAGATAGAGAAGAACCTAGAACATATTCGGGTTGAACATAGGTTTCATCGATTACTTTTTGAACATCGGTTGCTGCGTGGACACTCGTCATAGCTGTTGCAGCCCACAATACTGCAGCGCTTGTTAGAAAGAATTTCTTTCTCATGGGATATTCCCTCCTTTACCTTTCTAGGGTAATAAAACAATCTTAAAGAAAACTTATAGTGAAAAAACACCTGGTCAAACCAGATGTTTAAAAGAAATTAAAGAATTTCATGATATAGAGATTAAAGCGAACCTGTCTCGAGTAGTAATAATTTCCACCGTTTTCATAGAGTTCAGCTCCGTGAAAGATTGAAATAGGGTTGATATAGGTATAGGTCTTCCCTGTAGTATTACCAAGGATTGGAGCGACCGTTTCTCGGGAGTAACGCTTGGCTAGGGCCAGAGTATTTTCCTTGCCATTCTGAGCGATAAAGTCGATATAGGCAGGTCCAAAATTATAGGCTTGAACAGCGGTCCAGACATCTACTCCTTTGCTCTGTGCCAAATAGAGATTATCTGTTAGTGTCTGAACCCCTTGGCGAATACTAGAGGCATCGTCTTTGATGGTATTGGTAGCGCCACTAGCAGACTCACTAGACTGCATGACATCCCGCTCTTTTCCCTTCGTTTCGGTATAAATCATGGCGAGCACCAACTCTTCATTGGCTGGGGTATCTCTTTCACTGAGGATTTCTCGAACCATGGGTTGGTAGGTCATGACTTGTTTAACATCCTGATGGATATGATAAGCTTTGTATCCTGCGAAAAGGAAGACTGCTAGCACAAGCACTCTTCTTATAAATTTAAACATTATTTACTTTGAATATCCTCGATATTTTTGATTAAGATAGAATAGGTTCCATTGTCATTTTGGATAAACTCGACCGACTCCGCATCTTGATAGACGTTATTGGGAACGATGAGCTCAATTCCATTTGACAAGGAGAGTTTTTGGTTTTCAAATTTCTTGAGCTGACGACTGGCATCAATCTCATCAAACTGGACTGGTTCTGGTACGGCTTCCTTTACTTGGTCGATAAAGCTCAAACGAGCTGTCAGATTGTTGTCAAAAAGGTCATTAGCCAATTTCTCAGGAGACAGTTCATTGCTTTCTTCCAGATTGTTGAAAATCGCTGATTTGACCTTGGATTGAAATTGAAAATCATCTGTGTTAAAGGACTCTGCAATTCTCTGAGCCGTTTTTTCCAGTTCCTTGATAGATTTCTTTGGTGAAATCTTAGGAGCAACAGCTAGGAGATTTTCTGAAAAATAATTTAAGAAACTCCCATTATACTTGATGCGTTTTTCGATGAGATGGTACTTGCGACTTTGAAGATTGACCACCAAGGCCTCGTCAGCCCCCGTTCCAAATCCAGGTAGATTGTTCTGAGTTAGCTTGATTGGATTATCAACTTCTCCACCAAGGTGGGTCAAGGTCTCACGTAGAGCAATTCGCAAGAAAGCGAAATGCTCAACACCTTCTTTAGAAAACTGAACAAAAATCAAGTCATTGGTCTTGAGATTTTCAGAAATACTAAACTCCTCTTTCCAGAGATTGGCCAGTGTTACTGATGTCTCCAACAAATCATCCGTGATGTGATTGAAGAAGGGATTTTCTTCTTCGAAAATCCCAGTCTTAGCTTCATCTGAATACACACGTTCGATTTTTTTGCGCAGGTATTCTTCGATTTTTGGAGTGATATTGAGAAATTTATCCGCTAGAAACAGCTCGGTATCATCTGGGCTGAACTGATGGATAATAGCTTTCTTAATATAAATGTCCATAAAATTTTTAGTCCTCGTATAGTGGGAAGGCATCTGTCAACGCTTTGACTTCACTTCTCACTTCTTCTAAGACAGCTTCATTTTCTGCATTCTTAAGGGTTTTAATGATGAGTTCAGCCACTTTACGGCTTTCTTCTTCACCAAATCCACGTGCAGTGATGGCTGCTGCTCCGATACGAATTCCACTTGTCTTGAATGGTGACAAGGTTTCGTATGGAATTGAGTTTTTATTTAAGGTAATATTAACTTCATCCAGCAAGTTTTGAGCAACTTTTCCGTTTTCTACAACCTTAGTCACATCAACAAGGAAGAGGTGATTTTCAGTACCGCCAGAAATGATACGGAAATCAGGGTCTTGCAAGAAGACTTCAACCATAGCCTTGCTGTTTTTGATGACATTAGCAGCATATTCCTTGAAAGCCGGATCCAAAACTTCTTTGAAGGAAACAGCCTTAGCAGCGACTACATGTTCCAAAGGACCACCCTGAATACCAGGGAAAATAGCTGAGTTGATTTTCTTAGCTAGGTCCTCATCATTTGTCAAGATCAAACCACCACGAGGTCCACGAAGGGTTTTGTGGGTCGTTGTTGTGGTGATATGAGCGTATGGCACTGGGCTTGGGTGAAGACCAGCTGCAACCAAACCAGCGATATGAGCCATATCGACCATGAGCTTAGCTCCAACAGCATCTGCAATTTCACGGAATTTTGAGAAGTCGATAATTTGAGAATAGGCTGAAGCACCTGCTACGATTAGTTTTGGTTTTACTTCTTGGGCTTGTTTCAAGATGGTATCAAAATCCAAGAGTTCTGTTTCAGGATCCACACTATAAGAAACGAAGTTGTAGGTTTGACCAGAGAAGCTTACAGGAGCTCCGTGGGTCAAGTGTCCACCTGCAGCCAAATCCATTCCCATTACCGTATCACCTGGCTCAATCAAGGCCATGTAAGCAGCACAGTTGGCTTGGCTTCCTGAGTGAGGTTGGACATTGGCGAATTTAGCACCGAAAATTTCTTTTGCACGTTCAATGGCTAGAGTCTCTACCACGTCTACCACATCTGTTCCACCATAATAACGGCGTCCTGGGTAACCTTCAGCGTATTTATTCGTCAAGATAGACCCTTGAGCTGCCATAACAGCCTTGGAAACTACGTTTTCGGAAGCAATCAACTCGATATTGTTTTGTTGGCGTTCTTCTTCTTTGGCAATAGCATTCCATAGATCAGCATCGTATGCTTTAAAATCGTCTTTGTCAAAAATCATAGGTCCTCTCCTTTATAGTGTGACTGGTCCTTTAGTTTGTTTTTCAATAAGAAAATAAACTAAAAGATGCGAATAAACCGTTTCTGCACTTTATCACAAGTATAACCAACTTTTTCATAAAATGCATGAGCTCCCAGACGATGATCAGCAGAGTTTAAGCGGATAAACCCATAGCCCCGTCTTTTTGCTTCTTGATCCAACCCTTGCAGTAAGCTTTTACCAATACCTTGCCCTTGTGCTTGAGGCGAAACCGCTAAGCCTAAAATATTAAATCCTGCTTTGGAATAGAGGGATTCATAAACTTCAGCATGGACATATCCAAGTAGGACATGGCTGACCTCATCCTCATAGCCAAGTAGGAAATGATGAGAATCCTGAGACAGTCTAGCTAGTTGACTAGCTGTGTCCTCTGGACTAAAAGAATAGCCCAAAGCCTCTTGGTTAATCTCACATATAGCATTCACATCTGTTTCTTGCAAATCTCTTAGCATCTCATTCCTCCTCAAAAGAAATCTCTGGCAACCGAGCAAGAATATCTTCTCGCTTAATCGCCCCCTGGCGTAAGATTTTCACCTTGTCTCCAGACAAATCCAAAATAGTCGAATCCTGTCCAGTTAGAAAAGCGTCGTCCTCCAGCCCCAAAACCTCTTGGTCAAAATCCTCTAGAATTTGAGCAAAGGTCACTCCACTCGCCTGACCCGAGATATTGGCAGACGGCCCAATCAAAGAACCTGTCTCTCGAATCAAATCAAGTGTAATGGGGTGACTCGGCATCCGAAATCCCACCGTTGAAAGACCAGAGTTGACCCAATAGGGAACTCGGTCATTGGCTTCGAGGATAATGGTCAAGGGACCCGGTAAAAAGGCCTCTACAAGCTTTTGTAGATAAGTTGGCTGATTCTTTGAAAAGTGCAAGATATCCTCTAGAGAAGCGACATTAAGATTGAGTGCCTTGTCTCTGGGACGACGTTTGAGTTGGTAAACATGGTCGACAGCTTTTTCGTCTAAGGCCTTAGCAAAGAGGCCGTAAACTGTCTCTGTAGGCAAAATGACTGCCCCACCCATTTCCAACTCTTGTCTAATCCTGTCCATCATCAACTACAACCATCCTATCTTGACCAAATTGGTCCTTGAGTGTTCGTACTCGTTTTTCAGGAAGATGTTTCCTAAAAAGCGCAGGAACACTTTGACCTTGCTTGTATCCAATTTCAAGGTAAATCTTACCACCATCTGTGAGATAGTCTTTTGCATCTTCCGCAATTCTGCGATAAATAGCTAGGCCATCCTCATCTGCAAAGAGAGCTAGATGAGGTTCTGAATGCAAAACATTCAAACCGACCTCTGACTCATCTTCACGAGAGATATAGGGTGGATTGGATACAATTATATCATATTTTTCAGAAATTTCTGCAAAACAATCAGATTTTTTAAAAAATATATTAAGATTTTGATTTTTAGCATTCTCTGATGCAAGCTGCAAGGCGTCTTGTGAAATATCTGCTGCCGCCACTGACCAATCTGGTCTGTTTTTTGCTAATGCGAGAGCTATGGCGCCACTTCCAGTCCCGATATCTAGGATCTTAAGCTTATCCTCAGGATTTTCGGCCAGGATGAGTTCCACCAACTCTTCTGTTTCTGGACGAGGAATCAAAACTCGCTCATCTACTTTTAACTGCATTCCAAAGAAATCTGCCTGTCCAATGATATACTGAGCTGGTTTATGGGACGCTAACTGCTGGTAAATTTCTTCTACAAATTGTTTTTCGGCCTCTGTTACCTCTTGCTTGAGGGCAAAGACGAAATCTGTAAAAGAGAGTTTTTTCAGGCTACGATAGACAAAAGAGAGGCTTTCAGCTTCCTCTCCTTGTCTCATCAACTCTTCTTCAAAATCTGAAAATAATTGAGCTAGTTTCATTATTTGTTTAATTCTTCTAATTTTTGTGTTTGGTCATAGAGCACCAAGGCATCCACAACTTCATCCAATTTACCAGATAAAATCATATCTAGTTTTTGGAGGGTCAAGCCAATACGGTGGTCCGTAACACGGTTTTGCGGGAAATTATAAGTACGAATCCGTTCTGAACGGTCACCAGTACCGACTGTTGACTTACGCTCAGCGTCTTGTTCATCCTGGGCAATTTGTGCAAAGTGGTCAGCAACACGCGCACGGATGATTTTCATGGCTTTCTCACGGTTCTTCTGCTGGGTACGTTCTTCCTGCATCTCAACCTTGATATTGGTTGGCAAGTGAACGATACGCACGGCAGTCGCAACCTTATTGACGTTCTGTCCACCAGCACCTGATGCGTGGTAGATATCAACACGAAGGTCTTTTGGATCAATATCGTACTCTACTTCTTCGACTTCTGGCATGACAAGAACAGTCGCTGTAGAGGTGTGAACACGACCTTGGCTTTCTGTCACAGGGACCCGTTGGACGCGGTGGGCACCAGATTCATACTTGAGTTTTGAATAAACAGATTGACCAGAAACCATAGCAACCACTTCTTTGAAACCACCGACACCGTTCATAGAGGCTTCCATGACTTCAAAGCGCCAACCTTGGGCTTCAGCATACTTTTGGTACATGGTTAGCAAATCTCCAGCGAAGAGCGCTGCTTCGTCTCCACCAGCTGCTCCACGGATTTCAAGGATGATGTTCTTGTCATCGTTTGGATCCTTTGGAAGGAGCAAGATTTTGAGTTTTTCTTCGTATTCTTCTTTTTCAGCCTTGGCATCTTTGAGTTCTTGCTTGGCCATTTCCTCCAAGTCCGCATCTCCACCTGATTCCTTAATCATCTCTTCGGCGTCAACGATGTTTTGAAGGACTTGTTTGTACTCACGGTAGGCTGTTACCGTATCACGAGTTGAAGCTTCTTCTTTTGAAAGCTCCATGAAACGTTTGGTGTCAGACACTACATCTGGGTCACTGAGCAATTCTCCTAATTCTTCATAACGGTCTTCTACAGCTTGTAGTTGATCATAGATGTTCATTTTTCTTCATTCTCCTTATTGATTTCAGGCGCAAAATAATGTTTTCGGCAGACTGAGATATAGGTTTCATTTCCACCGATCTGAATTTGTTCGCCATCATAGACTGGCACACCATCGTGCGTACGCAACACCATAGTCGCCTTTTTCTTACAGTACTGACAGATAGTCTTGATTTCTTCAATCTTGTCTGCTAAGAGCAAGAGGTATTTTGAACCTTCGAACAATTCATTGCGAAAGTCGTTCTTCAAACCAAAAGCCATGACAGGTATGTCTAGCTCGTCCACAACACGAGCTAGGTCGTAAACATGGTGACGCTTGAGAAACTGAGCCTCATCGACTAGCACACAGTATGGTTTCTCAGGTAAGTCTCGGATATAACCAAAGATATCCGTCGTTTCCTCAATCGCAATGGCTGGGCGTTTCATACCGATTCGACTCGACACATAGCCAACACCGTCACGCGTATCCAGAGCAGAAGTCATAATCACAACTCCCTTTCCTTGCTCCTCGTAGTTATAGGCCACCTTGAGAATCTCAATCGTCTTACCAGAGTTCATGGTCCCATAACGATAATACAACTGTGCCATGCTTCTAATTCACGTCCATTTCTAAATTTTTGCTACATTCTAGTATATCATAATTTTCTGAAGCTTTAAACGGCAAAATGTGGTAAAATAGAAGAAATCAAAAACTAGTGGAGGAAGCTATTATGCCATTTGTACGCATCGATTTATTTGAAGGACGCACGCTCGAGCAAAAGAAAGCTCTTGCTAAGGAAGTAACGGAAGCTGTTGTCCGTAACACTGGAGCACCTCAATCAGCCGTTCATGTCATCATCAACGACATGCCAGAAGGGACTTACTTCCCTCAAGGGGAAATGCGCACCAAATAATCTAGCTTAAGCAGAATTGCTTAGGCTTTTTCAATCTCCAAGTAGCATCCATTGAAGAAATAATCTAAATTTGTTACAATTTGAAGAGATGCTTGGATTCATATCCTAAGAAAAGAAATACAAAAGGAATTAGTATGATTACACGTGAATTTGATACCATAGCTGCTATCTCTACTCCACTAGGTGAAGGAGCCATTGGTATTGTCCGCTTGAGCGGAACTGACAGTTTTGCCATTGCGCAAAAGATTTTCAAAGGAAAAGACTTGAATCAGGTTGCCAGCCATACCCTTAACTACGGTCACATCGTTGACCCTCAAACTGGTAAGGTCATGGATGAGGTTATGGTTGGAGCTATGAAGTCTCCAAAGACCTTCACTCGTGAGGATATTATCGAGATTAACACCCACGGTGGGATTGCGGTGACCAATGAAATTCTCCAGCTAGCTATTCGTGAAGGAGCTCGGTTGGCAGAACCTGGTGAATTTACCAAGCGCGCCTTTCTAAACGGTCGTGTGGATTTGACACAGGCTGAGGCGGTGATGGACATCATCCGTGCCAAGACTGACAAGGCTATGAATATTGCAGTCAAACAATTGGACGGTTCTCTTTCTGACCTGATTAACAATACTCGCCAAGAAATCCTCAATACACTTGCCCAAGTTGAGGTCAATATCGACTATCCTGAGTATGACGATATTGAGGAAGCTACTACCGCTGTTGTCCGTGAGAAGACTATAGAGTTTCAGCAATTGCTAACCAATCTCCTTAGAACAGCTCGTCGTGGTAAAATCCTTCGTGAGGGAATCTCAACTGCCATTATCGGCCGTCCCAACGTTGGGAAATCCAGTCTTCTCAATAATCTCCTTCGTGAAGACAAGGCTATTGTAACAGATATCGCTGGTACGACACGAGATGTTATCGAAGAATACGTCAACATTAACGGGGTTCCTCTCAAATTGATTGATACAGCCGGTATCCGGGAAACAGATGATATCGTGGAACAAATCGGTGTCGAGCGTTCGAGAAAAGCCCTCAAGGAAGCTGACTTGGTACTACTAGTGCTAAATGCTAGTGAACCACTAACAGCACAAGACAGACAACTCTTAGAAATCAGCCAAGATACTAATCGCATTATTCTGCTTAACAAAACTGATCTGCCTGAAGCGATTGAAACTTCGGAATTACCTGAAGATGTTATCCGTATTTCAGTTCTTAAAAACCAAAATATCGATAAGATCGAAGAGCGTATTAACGACCTCTTCTTTGAAAATGCTGGTTTGGTTGAGCAAGATGCTACTTACCTATCTAATGCCCGTCACATTTCCTTGATTGAAAAGGCCGTTGAAAGCCTACAAGCAGTTAATGAAGGGCTGGAACTGGGGATGCCAGTTGACTTGCTTCAAGTTGATTTAACACGAACTTGGGAAATTCTCGGAGAAATCACTGGAGATGCGGCTCCTGATGAACTTATCACCCAACTCTTTAGCCAATTCTGTTTAGGAAAATAAGAAAAATCCATGATCCTTCATTCGGTCATGGATTTTATTGTCTTTATTAGTAATCTGGTCTAAGGACACCTGTTACGGTTGCCTTAGTTGCTTCGTAGTCGCCATCTACGACAACTTTGATAATGCGTTTGGCATCTTCTTCTGGCGCTGGAACTAGAGGTAGACGAGTTGGTCCAGCTTCAAATCCCATGTAGTTCAAAACTGCCTTAACTGGAGCAGGACTTGGATAAGAGAAGAGGGCGTTGACCTTAGGAATGAATTTACGCTGAATAGCTGCCGCTTTTTTCATATCGCTTTCTGCAATGGCAGTGAACATCTCGTGCATCTCATCCCCATTTGTATGAGATGCAACTGAGATAACCCCATCTGCACCAAGGTTCATGGCATGGAAAGCATCTCCATCCTCACCAGTATAAATCAAAAATTCCTCTGGCTTGTGCTCAATCAAGTAAGCCATATTTGCCAAGCTGGTACATTCTTTAACACCGATGATATTTGGATGGTCAGCCAAACGAAGCATGGTTTCTGGAGTCAATTCGACAACCACACGCCCTGGAATGTTATAGATGATAATAGGTAAGTCAGAAGCATCTGCAATCGCTTTAAAGTGCTGGTACATTCCTTCTTGAGAAGGTTTGTTGTAGTATGGTACGATCGCAAGTCCAGCTGCGAAACCGCCAAATTCTGCGACTTCTTTGACAAACTCGATGGAGTCACGCGTATCGTTGGTACCTACACCCGCAATCAAAGGAACGCGTCCATTGACAATCTTTTGTACAGCTGCAAAGAGTTCCAACTCTTCATCGTGAGTCAAAGTTGGACTCTCAGCAGTCGTTCCAGCTAGGAGAATGCCGTCTGTGTGATGGGCCAATAAATGCTCAATCAAGGCTGGAATGGCATCAAAGTTGATGGAACCATCCTCATGGAAAGGGGTAATGAAGGCTGTGATGATTTTACACTCTTTTAAATCTTGATAAGACATGAAAACACCTCTCTATTCAAAGAAGGAGTTCATCTGAACTCCTAAACGATATGACTATTTTAATTCAAATTTCAATTCAGCTGTTGGACGAACCAATCCACGTTCGTGAAGCGTTTCTGCAATCTGAACTGAGTTCCAAGCAGCACCTTTAAGAAGGTTGTCTGAAACAACCCACATGTGGATTCCTTTTTCAGCGTCCAAGTCTTTACGGATACGACCAACAAAAGTATCACGCGAACCCACTGCATTGACAGCTTGAGGATAGATTTGGTGCGCTACATCATCTTCAAGAACTGCACCCGGGAAGGCTGCGATAGCTGCTTTCACTTCTTCGATTGGAGCCACTTCTTTTGTTTCGATATAAACAGATTCAGAGTGAGCTGACAAGACAGGAATACGCACACATGTTGCAGATACTGCGATGCTATCATCTTCCATGATTTTCTTCGTTTCCTTGGTCATCTTCATCTCTTCGTAAGTGTAATCATTGTCAGTAAAGACATCGATTTGTGGAAGAGCGTTAAAGGCGATAGGATAGTGTTTCTTATCACCACCTGAAGGCAAAATTTCCGCATGCAAATCACGTGGATTCACACCGTCATTCAAGACTTCACGAAGTTCACGTTGTGTTTCAAGAATCGCACCCATACCAGCACCAGAGACTGCTTGGTAAGTTGAAACGATGATACGGTCCAAGCCCCATTTTTGACGAACAGGTTCAAGAGCCACCATCATTTGGATTGTTGAACAGTTAGGGCAGGCAATGATTCCGTTGTGGGCATCAAGTGCGTGAGCATTTACTTCTGGAACAACCAAAGGAACATCTGGATTTTGACGGAAATAAGATGTGTTATCTACTACTACCGCTCCAGCTTGAACTGCGTATGGTGCATACTTAGCTGATGTCGAACCACCTGCTGAGAAGAGTGCAATATCAACACCCTCAAAAGCGGTCTCAGTAGTTTCTTCAATCGTAATATCTTGGTCTTTAAATTTCAAAGTCTTGCCTGCTGAACGTGCAGAAGCAAGGTAACGGATTTTATCGATTGGAAGTGTTGATTCTTCCAACATTTTTATCATCTGAGCTCCGACAGCACCTGTCGCGCCGACTACAGCAACTGTATATCCCATAAATAACCTCTTTCGGAATTTTCTAAAAATTTCTATAATAGATGTATTATACTACTTTTTCCAGAAATTGAAAAGCATTTTTGGGTTATATTTTCTGAAAATTAAAAATCCCTAGTCATTGACCAGGGACTAAGAGGCATCTTCATGTGATGAGCAGGTTCACACAACTCATCAAGGTCCGCTCCTGCGTTATGACCTCCTTATGCTCAATAGCAGTCCGAAGACTACCTATCGACTCATCGCAACTACTATTCTACTAGATAGAGTCACTTTTGTCAACAGACAAAACTCTTTGCTTCATTTATACAGGTAGATAAGAAAAGCCTTGGTCTCCCAAGGTCATTTGTTTCTATCATGCTAATTGCCGGGATTGAACCGGCGACCTCATCCTTACCATGGATGCGCTCTGCCAACTGAGCTAAATCAGCTTACCTAAAAAGTATACTATAGTTCCTAGTTCTTGTCAAGCGCTCTCTTTTAATTTTATGGAATGAAAAAAGCTAGATTTAGCAAGAATCTAGCTTATAAACTTCTTATCTTGTTAGATCGATTCGGCGCCCTAATTTTCCGATTAAAATAGCACCTACGATAAGTGATGCAAACTCACCAATTCCCGTAGAGAACCATGTAAAGAAGAATGGAGCTTCTGCAACAATATAGAGTTCTGCTGCAATGGTAATCATTGAAATAGAGAAGAGAATTGAAAAGAAGAAATGATCTTTTCGAATCAAACCATTGAACAGATAGTCTTTCTTGTACTTGCTAAAGAGCCATACACCTAGACTTAGGAAAACTAGGGTAGAGCCCCCTCCGACAAAGACATCTATTGGACCAAAGCTAAAGAAATTTGCAATCATACAACCAATCGTCACACCGATGATGTATTTAGGATTGTAAAAGGCCAAGAAATTCATCATCTCTGAAATACGGAACTGGTAGGCGCCGTAGCTAATGGCATTCAGTGGTGGGGTAATGGTCAAAACCACATAAATAGCAGCGACAATAGCGATATCTGCCATATCACGAACAGTTAATTTTTTCATGTTTTCTCCTTTAGCGGTTTCCCGCGTAAAATATGCTTGGTGAAAGAAGTTAAGCACCAAGGGTTGAGATTATCAACCTTACTAGTATAGCACAATATATGACATTATGCTATACTAAAACCATGAAAAGAATAATAAAGGCATTCTTCGATAACGAAATTCTCTCCTATCTATTTTTCGGTGCTGCTACTACTTTGGTTTCTATTTTATCGCGCTTGGTTATTTACCACATCAGCCACCAGGAAATCCTGGCAACCGTACTCGCAAATTTTATCGGGATTCTCTTTGCCTTTCTCACAAATGATACAATCGTCTTTAAACAAGAGAGAAGGAATTGGTCAACTCGGCTGGCTAAGTTTTTCTTAGCTCGTCTCTCTACACTTGGACTGGACGTTCTTTTAACTTATATCTTCGTTACAACCTTTCCTGATCTTATTGGTCAGTTTGTCGAATATAATATAGATAGGGTTAATACGGTTGAAACTATCTTAGCACAAATCTTGATTATTGTGCTTAATTATATTTTCAGTAAAATCTATATTTTTAAAAGGAGTAACCGACTTCCTTAAGCATCCAGGTTGCTTTTTGTCACAATTTAGGATATAATAAATTAGAAAATTAGGAAAGGAATTTATGAAAATGTTAAAGGATCTTAAAGAATTCTTGCTTCGCGGTAATGTCGTTGACCTTGCTGTCGGTGTGATCATTGCCTCTGCTTTTGGTGCTATCGTTACTTCATTTGTTAATGATATCATCACTCCACTTCTATTGAACCCAGCCTTGGAAGCTGCGAAAGTACAAAACATCGCTGAGCTTGCATGGAATGGTGTTACATATGGTAAATTCTTGAGCGCTGTTATCAACTTCCTTGTTGTGGGTACAGTCCTCTTCTTCGTTATCAAAGGTATTGAAAAAGCTCAAAACCTTCGTAAGAAAGAGGAAGTGGTTGAGGAAGCACCTGCTGCTCCAACTGAACTTGAAGTTCTTCAAGAAATCAAAGCTCTTCTTGAGAAAAAATAAAACAGATAAAGGATCTAGCCTAAAGCTAAATCCTTTTTTCTTTACTCTTTTGGTAACTTCCCAGCTTTTTCGAGCATTTTCTTAATTAAGTAAGGCATCTTGACATTTTCACGGCCTTTTTTCTCAATGAGTTTTTTGACAAATTCTGGCATCTGAAGGTCGTCTGTCTCCTCCATGATGTCCTTGGTAGTTGCTGAAGGCGCTAACTCATCGAAGGTTTCTTCTTCTGGGAGAAAAGCTTTAAATTCCTTGTTTTCGTTGGCTCGTACAGTAGCAACTAAAGCGTCAATTAAACGGCTATCCGTATTGGGCATAGGTGGACGATGGTAGGTGACATCTAATTCTTGACACAACTCATAACATTCCACATCATTATCGAACAAGACTTCAATGTGCTCACTGATAAAACTAATCGGGACAAAAATATAATGCTCTGGATGTTGCTTTTGTTCTCGTAAATATTCTAAGACATCTGGCTTGATCCAAGGGATTCCAATATCGCTTTCGCTCTGCCAAGTATTGGTATACTGGTCGGCTGTTAGACCGAGTTGTTCAGCAATGAGCTTGCTATTATCGAAAATCTGATCGATATAAGGATCTCCATAATCCAAGGCAAAAATGGGGACGCTATGGGCTGAAAAGATTACCTTGAAGGATTCTTCTCCAACATGGTCTCGTAAAATTTTTCCAATCTCATCTGTCCAGAAGTCCAGCAAAGCCTGTTGTTGATACCAGTCCTTAATGACTAAAAATCGGATCTGCTGGCTTTCCAGAAACTTTTCATACCCCATGACTGAGTAAAAGGAATAATGAGGTTCCAAAATCAAGCAGATACATTCTTCAACACCATCAGCTTCCATCTGCTTGATCACGTCTGGGATAAAGGGACGAGAAAATTTGTTGGCAAAGTAGATACCGTACTCCTCGCCTAAACATTCCTTGACTAAATCAACCTCCTCACGTGTAATCCGCTGCAAGGGCGTCCCACCTATAAGGACATAGTTGTCATAGAGAGTCTGAATCTCGTGGTCTTGGGGTCTAACTCCACGACGAATGTTTGTAAAAAATTCCGCTACTCCTTCAAAACTAATCTCCTCTGGAGATCCAAAGGTCATCATCAATATTGCTTTTTTCATATTATCATCCTTATGTTATTATTTTCACTATCTATTCTATCATGAAAGAAAAAAATAGTAAACGCTTCCGATGTCTACTATTTCTTTTTTTCTTTAGTCTTTTTATCTCGTCTCATGATTAGGATGATGAGGATAAGAAGTAAGAGGACGATAATAAGGAGTAGAAAGGCTAGGATATAAATCCAATGGCTGGGAATTCCGTGATTGAAATACCGTGTTCCTACTGCTTCCCCACTCTTATCCTGTGCTACTTTTACCGGCGCATCCGTTATTTTAGCTAAAAGGATATGTCGTCCATTAGTTATGTTAAGGAAACAGGTGCTTAATAAAACAATCTTATCCGTTGAAGTCAAGGAAACATCTCGCTTGTATTTGGCTTTGCTTAACAGATACTGATAGTATGCCTGATGTTCCTCGTCATTGGAACTCAGGGTTCGATAAATCTCAGTGTCATAAGCATCCACTTCTAAAATCCCAAAAATCTCAAGCCCTCGTTCACGACCGTTATAATAGATAGAGCCATAACGGTGATTTTCGAAAAACTCTTGGTTAGCAAACTTTTGTATCTCACCAAACATGGCGCCAGAGGCCATAGAGTGACCGTATATGATGGTGTTAAAGTCGGTAAAGTTGGGGTTAAAACGATAGTCTAGAAAAATAGAGCCCGACACAGTATAATCGCCAAAGGCATTGCGGTCAAGGTATTTAACATTGTCCTGACTCTGCAAGAGGGGATAGTCTACCTTGGTCCCATCGAGGCTAATCCAACCACAAACATCCTTATTCAAGTGCTGCAGGGTTTCAAAACCCGTACTGCTGGCATCTTTTTCAATGGGATTATAGTGATCGTAGTCGCTCGCAAGGACTCTATCACCGGTAAAAAGACAGAATATAGCTAAAAAGAGGGATAGAATGACCTTTATGACTTTGCGACTCGTAGACATTTTAATATTCACTTCTTTCTCCTTTCTAGCCTTGAAAATAAAAGAGCAAGAGAGACTGTCCCTTTCTCTTTTATCAGTAGTTTAGTCAGTAATAGTATCTGCTTCTTCTTTTGCTTCTCTTCTTCGTCGCAAGATCAAGTAGAGGATGATGAGCAAGAAGATCAATAGCAAGAGCAAGATAAATAAGATGATGTACCATATCCACAAAGGAATCGATGAGAGAAATCGTCCGAGCGACGAATCATCAAAGACACTGTAAGGGAATGGTTTTGATTTTTTCGTATGGAAGGTGTTCTTTGGAACCGTATCCGTAATCTTGGCAACTACGATATGTCTCCCATTTGTTACGTCTAGGAAACAGGTACTGAGGAGGATGATATGGTCATTCGGCCCCAGTGTAATATCCCGCTTGTGGATGGCAACCGAGAGTAAGTGATCGATATATTCTTGGCGCCGATCATCTCCATTGATACCTGGATCGTAGATATTAAAGTCATAGGCGTCCACCTCGAGCATCTCAAAGATCTCAAGACCTTTTTCAACGCCATTATAGTAAATACTACCGTAGCGATGCTGGTCAAAAAACTCCTTATCAGAAAACTTTGCTACATCTCCAAACATAACCCCATTTTCTACATGGTGTCCGTAGATGATAGTATTAAAGTCTTCGAACTTGGATTCATTTCGAGCCTCAAGGAAAATAGCTCCTGTAGCTGCAAATTCTCCCTTTGAGTCCTTGTTCAGGTACTTTTCATTATCTTTGGCTTGGACTAAGGGATAGTCAATATTGGTGCCATAGACATTGATCCAACCGAGTACTTCTGGGTTGACTTGCTGAAGTTTGTGAAAGCCAGAAAAACTAGCAAGCTCATCTTTCTCAGTAGTACTCACTGGTCTATAGGCCTCATACTCACTGGATGAAGCCTGAGAATAAACCTGATTGGCATCCCAGAGGGCGTAGAAACCAAAGAGAAAGACCAAGGCTGTCAAGAGGAGCAGGATATGATTTATCAACGCATCTACAGCAAGTACCAGACGCCTAGACAAACTCCTTTTTGGTTTCTCACGCTTGATTTTCATCGTTCAAACCACTTGCCTAAGCTTGTCTGCGTTTTTTAGACAAAACAACAAATCCAGCCAAACCAAGACCAATCATCAAAATGAAAGGAAGGTTGTCAATCAAGAGACCAGTAGGGGTAACGTCTGGCAAGCTATTTGTGATAGTGTTATCGTTTGGTTTTTCACCAACAAGGATACTATCTTGAGTGAAATTTGTAGAAACTGTTCCAGCTTGATTTTTTAATGCTCCGTTCTCCTTATATGCAGCTGAAGCTGTGTAACCTTGAGATCCAGTTTCAACCAATTTATAACGAGTACCAGCAGGAATTGTGTCAAACACCAAAGATTGATCGTGACGTAGTGTTATAGTCGTTTCTTGACCATAGACAAATGTTTTTGAGGTTTCACCGATCTTACCAGTGATTGATTGTGAAGTTTCTGTAGATGCTTTTGTGAAAGTAAGCTTGAAAGTGAAATCTTTTGATTTATCTGCAGTAGCACCTGACACAACTTTTTTAATTACTAAAGATTTAGCATTTGGGTCAACTTTTGAAACATTTGGTTTATTAGGGTTTGGTTCATTTGGATCTGTAATTTTACCCGCATTTTTACGATAGATGTTAGTGAAAAGATCATATTTGTAAGTAGTTCCACTTTCAGATGGTTTTACTTTACCATTCACACTTGGGGATACTTGTTTAAAATACACAGAAGAAATATATGTTCCTCCTGTAGTTTTGTTCTTAACAATAACGTGCATTTCATAGTTGCGATTATCATATGTCATAAAATCAATAGGTGAACCATTTTTTTGAATAACTTTCCAACCAACATTTTGTTTTTCAGCAACAGTATAGACATATTCACCAGCATGTGTATAGTTCACTTCTCTAAAAATATCGCCGGTTTCTTTCTTAATGCTAGTTTGGCCAGTTGATAAAACGTCTGTTCCAGTATAAGATACATTTTTATCTGTAATTTGACCATTAGAAGAATCAATCGTTTCATAAGGTGCACCATTTGATGATGTACCAGTTTTAGGGGTGAAAGTAAATGTAAAAGTTGCTTCAGGTGTTGTAATTCCTTCCGCAATATTCAACACCTTATTAATAGAAACTTTTGCACTTGTTTCACCATTTGCTTTGGCAGTTGCCACATCATTATCATCCGCAAATGTTGGCACTCCTCTAAAGACCGACAAGGCGGTTATAGCTGCAATACTTGCAGTAACTAATTTTTTCAAAAATGTTTTTTTCATGATTATTCCTTTTATTTTTAAATTTCTTTTTTCATAAATTATCATCAAAAGCCCCGTCGCCTTAGGACTGTTACCACCTTGCCATGGGTATCCTGTATAGGAATGGTTCCAAAAGCACGGCTATCTACAGCCGTTGTTCGATTGTCTCCGAGGACAAAGAGTTGTCCTGCTGGGACTTTCATTGGGAAGGTAGCCCCTTCCTTATAGAGCAGCGTTTCTTTGTAGATATCCTGCTCTTGTTGAGGAGAACCGTTGATGATGAGACCATTTTCGTTTATATCGATCGTACTTCCTTCGGTTGCTATGACACGCGCCACTCTTTCCTTGCCCTTATAACTATAGACGAGCAGGTCGCCAATCGAATAACGTTTATCCAACCTATAGTAGACAACCAAGTCGCCATCTTTTAAGGCTGGCTTCATGCCATCGTCATTGTATCTCAATAGTCCAAAGACAAAAAAGTAAAGGGTGGCCAGTACAAACCCAACCATCAGAAGCTTACTGACTAAGTAGAGGATATCTCCCCATACACTCGGCGGAGACTTATCCCGACTGACTTGTGTTACTGTTTTCTTATGTTTCTTTTTAAGTAGCATTATTTTCTCCTATGTACCACTAGATAGCCGAGTAGGATTGTAAAGAAGATACCTCCTAGAGGAAGGATTATTCCTAACACGAGTGTACTGCTGAGGAAGTCAACTCCGGTTTCAGGTACACTATTCTTATTATTCGTGACTGTCGCGGACTTATCCCCATCCAGTTTGCCTTCTTGATTCTCATAAGATACCTGATATCCACGAGAAGAGTTTGATTCCTCTTCAATAGTGTAGTGACTATTGAGTGGAAGTCCATCAATTTTTATGGTTTGATCTTTGTTTAGATCTATAGACGCTCGACCGTTCGTAAATTGCAAAGGAATTCTTTTATTATTCACCGTTGCATTATAGGTTCCATTCAATGGACTATTCTGAGCATCCCTGATGTTAATGGTAATCTTGAAGGATTTTAATAGATTGGCAAATACACCTGTAACTTTTTTTGTGACTGATAAACTTGGAAGCTTGTGATTTGTGACAATGGTGGTCTCGTCTTTATTCAGATCGCCCTCTTGATTCTCATATGTAACGTGGTAACCATTCGTTGATGCCGCTTCTTCTTCAACCTTGTAATGGGTTCCTCGAGGAAGATAGCTTAGAATACCTTTCCAACGTTTTCGTTTTTCGACACGGATCTCCGCTTCTCCATTCACAACAGTTATCTCGCCAAAAGTTCCATTCAATGGCGTAGAATTAGGAGAGGTTAGTTTTACCTTAATCCTAAACTCTTTGTTCAAGTTACTTTCAGCTTCCAACACTTTCTTAATCGTCAGACTTGGCAATTGTTTATAGATTACCTTGAAGGATGGTTTAGTTTCTGTACCAACATTTTTTATTTCTTTGGTAAAGGCGGGGACGTCCGGTGCAATTAAATCGTATTGATATCCTTTGGCAACTTTTTCAAAGTTCCTCGTTTCATTAGATACGTTTTTTCTAACATTCACATTGGTTTTTCGATATTCTTGATTGTCAGAACCTCCGTTCTTGTTCTTTTGAACCAGTTTCAGTTCAACATTACTCGGTTGATCAGCTGTAATAACAGTTCTCGCACCCGTCACACCTTGCCATTCAACTTCCACTGGTACCGTTAATGGATCTGAAGGCTTAAAGGTTGGGTTGTCAGAGTATTCTTTGGTCTTGGTTTGAGAGGTGCCTATTCCATAGGAATATGTGACACTAGCACCTTTATTGGAGTAGAGTTTATTGACATCAGGACCTTCAGCATCACCAGCCTCTATCTTCTTATCACCAGCAATAGCATCTAAGGCTTCTTGACTTGATGTAACAGTAAATTTGAGTACATATCTAGCCCCATCTTCTAAGGAATAATTCGGAGAAAATTTAGCCGTAACTTCCACTAATCCTTCTGAGCTTGTCTTGGTATCAAAAGTTACCTGCTCTTCGGTTAATGTTTCACTGCTACCAGCCTTTTCTTTCACTACACGAAACTCTGACGATCCGTTTGGTAATAGCTGGACATACTTAGAAAGAACATCTTTGATAGTCACATGGTGGACCCCCAGAGGCAGAATCTTATCTGTGATATCTTTAAAACTGTCTCGTAACTGGTCTTCATTGTTTGCGGATAGGATTTCATTAGGAATGGAAGAATTGTGGTACCTGATATAATACTGCAAACTGGTAATACTATCGACATTATTTGAATAACGAAACTTAATAGAGTAAAAGCCAGCTAGTTTTGGAGCGAGACTATAGGCGAGATTATTGATAGATACATCTAAATTATTCCAGAACCAATCTGGTGCCGTTTCTGATCCATCTTGATTATTATAGTTATAAACTGTATAACCACTGTCGTTGTAATACATATTGGCAAAACCATCTGATAGAACAATAACGACCTTCTTGGCATTTGGTCTTGCACTATCTATCAATTGATTAGCAATACGAATACCCGCGCTAATATTGGTTCCTGTACCGATTCCTGATTCAGTCCCTATTGATTGACCGCCAGCAATTCTCATATTACTGACTGCAGTCTTTGAACCACTAGCATCGTTATTCCAATTTAAAATTGTTTCCGCATCATCCCATGGGGATACACCATCATAAAATGCTGTTCTCTCTTCATACGGCCAATACCGATACCCCCACTCCCATTTTCGGTAGTAGGAATTCCATGCTTGTTCCGCAAACTTATTATCAATCTTTCCACCAAAACCTACCACGGATAACCGATTATTTGAATTGGATAAAATCGTATCAATTAATCCCTGACGATCTCGAGTTCCTTTAAGGGTATTTTTTAAAGCATCCAATCTTGTAATTGTTCGGCCAGTGGAAGAAGGAACATCTCTCTTGTTCATACTTCCAGAAAGGTCGGCTACCAAAACAACATCTAGGGGTTCTGACTGAATCTCCGTTCCAAGCTTGGAAGTAATATCCAATGACAACTCATACTTGTCATCCTGTCCTGATATCGGAGCAATTGTCTTGTGAAGAGTTGTCTGAGGTTCTGTAGTAGAATCTGCATTTAACAGACTTATCGGAGCACACAAAAAGAGAATAGCTAACAGTATAACTAAACGGCGCGCAATAATTTGAACTTTCTTAAAATCGAAGCGAATGTTCATTTTATTCTCCTTAACTAGAATGTACTAATGTTGTTATTATGTCAACCTAGTACGTTTACAAAATAATTGTACAATAAAGTTCACGCAGTGTCAATTAATATGGTTAAGTTTATATTATGTTAATTAATAAAAGAGTATGATTCTTCTTTGTCTTTCAAACTATTCTATGGTAAAATGAAAAAAGAATAAAAAAATTTCATAAAATATCAATGCATATATTTTATTCTAAAATGCCCAAGATTTCATTTGAAAGTCTATTGAATTTGAATTATTATATTTTTTCAAAATTCATGAAATTTTCAGAATGAGGCATTTTCCGAAGTTTGCATTCTATTTTATGATTGTTAAAGGAGTTTTTATGACTTATCCGAACCTTTTAGATCGTTTTTTGACCTACGTTAAGATCAATACGCGTTCTGATGAACACTCTACTACTACTCCAAGTACGCAAAGCCAGGTAGATTTTGCAACCAATGTTCTTATTCCTGAAATGAAACGTGTCGGTCTGCAAAACGTCTACTACCTTCCAAATGGTTTTGCTATTGGTACCTTACCAGCTAATGATCCTAGCTTGACACGCAAGATTGGCTTCATCTCCCACATGGACACAGCTGACTTTAATGCTGAGGGAGTTAATCCGCAAGTCATCGAAAATTACGATGGTGGAGTTATCGACTTGGGTGATTCTGGTTTTAAACTCGATCCTGCTGATTTCAAAAGCCTTGAGAAATATCCAGGCCAAACGCTTATCACAACTGACGGCACAACCTTACTGGGCGCCGATGACAAATCAGGTATTGCTGAGATTATGACTGCTATTGAATACCTGACTGCTCATCCTGAAATCAAACACTGTGAGATTCGAGTTGGTTTTGGACCTGACGAAGAAATTGGTGTCGGTGCTAATAAGTTTGATGCAGATGACTTTGATGTTGACTTTGCCTACACTGTTGATGGTGGACCACTAGGGGAACTGCAGTACGAGACTTTCTCAGCAGCTGCTGCTGAACTTCATTTCCAAGGGCGCAATGTTCACCCTGGTACCGCTAAAGGCCAGATGGTCAATGCCCTTCAGCTAGCGATTGATTTTCATAATCAACTTCCAGAGAATGACCGACCTGAATTGACAGACGGTTATCAAGGTTTCTATCATCTTATGGATGTGACAGGTAGTGTCGAGGAGGCGCGTGCAAGCTACATCATTCGTGACTTTGAAAAGGATACTTTTGAAGCGCGTAAAGTAGCTATGCAAGCCATCGCTGACAAGATGAATCAAGAGCTTGGGAATGATCGCGTGACCTTGACTCTGACTGACCAGTACTACAATATGAAGGAAGTCATCGAGAAAGACATGACACCCGTTACCATTGCTAAAGCTGTTATGGAAGATTTAGGGATCGCGCCAATTATTGAACCGATTCGTGGTGGAACAGATGGCTCTAAGATTTCCTTTATGGGGATCCCAACTCCTAATATCTTTGCTGGTGGTGAAAACATGCATGGACGTTTTGAATACGTGAGTCTTCAGACCATGGAGCGTGCGGTGGATACCATCATTGGTATTGTAGCTTATAAAGACTAAAAAAGACGAGGTAGCTCAGCTACTTCGTCTTTCTTTTTATTCGTTTGGTTGAGCACTTGGCTCAGACTCACTTTGTGCTTGCTTTTCTGTTGGTTGAGAAGCAGCTGTTTCACTGTCTTTCTCGGACTTAGATTGGCTATCAGTTTCACTTGCTTTTGAACGGAGTTCCTGGTTCAAGCTAATGATTTCTTTAGCTAGAGTGAGGAGACCTTCTTTATCACTGCTTTTGGCTGCAAGTTGATCAAATAGGGCATCAACACGTTCAAAGTCAGCATCAGATCCTTTGTTATCCTCTAAGTACTTGTGAAGAGAGAGCAAGACATTATAGAGCTTTTGGTAGATGATCACCGTTTGTGGATCCTGTTCTGCTTCTTTTTTCTCTCGTTGGATAGTCGCTGCAATACGATTCAAGAGATCCTCAAGTTGTGTTTTAGCTTCGTCAAGGTCTGCATTTTCCTTTTCAGTAGCCGCTTTGATATTAGCTGCTTCTTCAGCTAGGGATTGTTTGACACCATCTTCTTTGACACGTGCTAGAAGTTGGGCAGCTTTAGTTAGGAGAGCATCCACTTCTTCCTTCTTAACATGGCTAACCCGCTCTTCGGGCATAAAATCACCGTAGAGCTCTTTTAGGAATTCATAGATGGCGGTCTTAGCAGTTTGACTATCTACTTTTTCCGTATCTAGAATAGTCTTACCAGCTTTTGTAGAAACGGGTTCTTCTTTGAGAGCTTCTTCTACTTCTAGCTTAGTTTGGTAAATAGTTGGGAATAACTTGTTCAAGTCGGTTGCTTTGAGGAAAGATTGTGACTGGTAAAGTTCCCAAGTCAGCTTGGCAACACGGTTTCGAAGTTCTTCTCTCAAACGACCATCAGATACATGTTCATAGAAATACTTGATGTACTCTACTGTTGTAACCCCTGTACGATCGCGGAAATCTTGCAAGGCTTGCAGTTTCGCTTCAATCGCATCCAACTCTGTCTCATCTTGTGCTAGTTTTGCTTCCTGCAAATGTACCAAAAGATCTTTCTTAGGCAAGCCATAAGTATCTGTATCCAATGTATTGATCTTATCTACAAGGGCTTGATACTTCTTATCTAAAGGTGAAGTTTCAACCGGTGCCATACTTTGATCCACATGGATATACTGTTTATCAAAGAGATCCAAGGCTGCTAGGTATCCAGCAGTTGAGTTTGTTGCCAGTTTTTTCATATTTTCGGTGAATTGCCCCAAAGCAAGTTCAACCCGTCTCTGCATGATTGGCTGGTCTTTGTAGAGACTTCTGCTATCTGCTAACAGTTGATCCACCTTAGATAGAACTGTTTGTTCATCAAATGCTCCAGGTTGATAGGCCGATTGTAGGGCCGGAATCTTATTTTTCAAAGCTACTTCATAGCCCTTAGTTTGAACTTTGATATAGTGATTGTGGTCTCCGTGAGGAATCACAAAACTACCATTTTCTACTTGCAAACTATAAGGAGACACCCCATCACGTAGTGCAGTCGTATACAGTTCATTTAGGAAATCCAGTTCTGGGTTCCCAGTTTGGAGAGGAATACGAACATGTTCTTTTCGAACAGCATAGGGATGGATATGGGTTGGATCATAGGCTTGATCCGGATTTCCAAAGACAAAGAATCCATTTGAAATGCGAATCGCTTCAAGCGGTACTCCGTAGGTCTGTGAGATATACTTGATTTTTTCTTCATCGCTAGCATCTCTTGAGAAACTTTCCACAGTCTTTGCAAGTGGTTGAACGTGCTGCGGCTGATGATTTTCTTTCAAGTGATCTTGGGCAGCTTTGATTTGAGCTGCAGTCAAGTCCTTCTTAAAGAAATAATGAGCGTGATCTCCATGAGAAACTACAAACCCTTGCTCATCTTCACTAATAACACGGTCAGCTGCAAAACCATGATCATGTTCTTCACCGTGGTGGTCATGCTCCACTCCATCATGGTCATGATCTTCATGGTTGGTATCTTGACTTCCTTGGTCACCGTCTTGGTCATGATGATGATCTTGTTGAGCTGGATGCTCTACTGGTTTACTTGGATTTTCCAAAGGTGTTGGCTTCCCACTGTCGCTATTTAAAGGAATCATACGCGCAATCTTTTCTTCCAATGCAGAAAGCTTTGTATATGGGATGAAATGATAGTGATTTCCGTGAGGAATCGCCACACCACTCGGTGTTCTGCTTGAAATCTTAGCAGGGTCAAAAATCAAGCCATCTGATTCAGCATAACGTTGACTACTTGGAAGAGCATAGAGTTGCTGCAATAGAGTTTGTAAGCTCTCTTCTGGATTGCTTGGTCTTTCAGTTTGTTGACTAGGATTAGTGGTTTGACTGGTTCCATTTTGACTTGGACGATAGTCAGTCACACTTGCTTGTTTTCTAGTTCCAGAAAGGTAGGCTTGGGCAGCAGCCAATTCACTAGCAGACAAGGAGCTCTTTGGAATATAGTGGTAATGTCCACCATGAGGGACAATATAAGCATCTCCAGTATCCTCTATAATATCAGACGGATTAAAGATGTAGCCATCGTCGGTAGTATAACGGCCTTGTGATCGCGCAAGTGTCACTGCACTGTTAGAAGTTGGTGCATCATGAGTATGACCTTGTTTTTGGCGCTCAATTTCGTCCTTCGTACGAACGTTATCAGCATGTGCCGCATCTTTAAGGTAGACATAATACTTGCCATCCACCTTGATAATGTAGCCACCTTTGATTTCATTGACAATATCAGCGTCTTTCAGTTGATAATTGGCATCTTTCATCAACAGTTCTTCGCTGAAAATCGCGTCAAAAGGAACTTTACCATTGTAATAATGGAAATGATCACCATGTGAAGTCACATAACCTTGATCGGTGATTTTCACGACAATTTGTTCAGCCTGAATATCTTCTTTTTTGCTAACTTGATCTGGTGTCTGGGTCTCTGTTTTTTGAGAATCTTGCTTCCCATCGACATAAGACACACGGTTATTATCTTTGTTTCCTTCTACCTGGTGTTGGTTCAATGCATAGATGCAAAGACTTAGGGAAAGGACAAGAGCCGATCCTGCTACAAGGTATTTCTTCTTCATTTTCATCATCTCCTCATTTTAATTCTTCTGCAAGAACGTTCATATTTTCTTCTAGATTTTCTAAGTAATTCTTGTCATTTTCAGGGTCTGCTTCCAAAGGATTGAGAGTCTTTAGGCTAACTCCTGTTGATTTGACCAAGGTTTCAGCGACTTTAGAAGAAGCATTGCTCTCAGTAAAGATGGTTTTAACCTTATAGGTCTTAACGAATTCTTGAATTTCTGTTAGTTGTCTCGGACTTGGCTCTTGTTCAGGGGAAATCCCTGCTATACCAAGTTGTTTCAAACCAAATCGTTTAGCGAGATAAGAAAAGGCTGTGTGTTGTGTAACAAAGGTCTTTTGACTCGCTTTTTCAAAAATAGGCTGGTACTTCTTAGTCAATTCTTGGGCTTTAGTAATAAAGTTTTTAGCATTCTTTTGATACGTTTCCTTATTGGCACTATCAAGTTCCGAAAGTTTGTCTGCAATAATCTGTGCCTCTTCACCTGCTTTTTCTGGATCTAACCAAGTGTGAGGGTCGTAGAGTGTTTTTTCATCGATGCCGTCACCAGCTTCAACATCTTCCAAACCTGGTACACGCTCCAACGTCATTCCTTCAGAAGCTTCTAAAACCTTAACTTTTGAGTTTTTCAAGTTAGGATCTAGACTTCCGGCCCAAGATTCGAGCGTATGAGAATGGTAGACAAAGACATCCGCGTCATAAATAGCAGCAATGTCATTTGCTGACGGTTCAAAGGAGTGAATCCCACTACTTGACTGAATCATCCGAACATCATTCAAGTCCCCTGATACCTCTTTTACCATGGCATAGATTGGGTAAAAACTTGTTACAATCTTCATTCCTTTTGCTTCTTGTTTTTCTTTTTGGCTACATGCTCCTAAGACAAGAACCAGCAGACTTGCCACTAATAATAGAAATGCTCTTTTTTTCATCATTACTCCTTAACTAGTATTTAACCATTTAATTAACTAGTAAATAGTTTATCTTTATTTACACTATATGTCAAGATATTTTGCACATTTTCATGAAAAAAATGAGAACTAGAACTCACATTCTGCTCTCATTTTCGATTTTAACTTTTCTAGTTCTCCTATCCTGTTTTTAGGAGTTAGAAAATTGGGGTAGGTTTAGTTACTCTCCTTTAGCAATGCCAACAGCTTTTGAACTTCTGCCATAATAGTATTGTTGTCTTGGGCGCCAAATAGCAAGTTATTTTTTAAGCCAGTGAGAGTTTCTTTGGCATTGGACTTGATAATGGGGTCTTGGATCTTTGCAAGTAGCTCTTCAGCCTCTCTCAACTTCGCTTCAACCTTTTCAGTCTCGACCTGAGGTTCTTCTGGTTCCTCTGGTGATTCTTCTTCCGGCTCCTCAGTTGGTTTTGGAGATTCTGGTTTCTCACTTTGAGGCTTCTCTTCGCGTGGCTTTTCTTCCTCAGGTTTGTCTGTCCGAGGTTTCTCCTCTGATGGTTTTTCCGTTTGATTGGTATCAGCTTGACCATTTTGGTTTCTTTGAACATGGTCACTTGCATTTCCCCAACCACTATCTGAATGCGGACGTTCGTTTGGATGTTCGACATAGTACTTGACAGTCGCAAAGAGATCTTCTAGACTATACCCCTTAGGTGCCTCATAAAGTCCTTCGTCAAACCACTCAAATTTGATGTTATGGTAATGATCATAATGAGGAATGATTAAACTACCATTTTTAACTTCCACGGTATGTTGGAGATTGTAAGGCATACGATCAAGCGGCACGTTCTTAGCTGCTTTCACGCGGTTGTAGATAGCTTCTGCTCCTTTAGCCTGCGTATTTCCTGGATTCTGATGGTCTGTTGAAGGAGGAGTCAAACCTTTCTCTTTAGCATAAGCCTGGGCTGCCGCTCTTTCGACTTCAGACAAACTATCTTTTTTAATCCAATGGCTATGGGTCATATGTGGAGTTACATAGGCATCCCCCTCATCACTGGTGATATCACGAGGATCAAAGATATAGCCATCTTCTGTTGTATACTTGCCTGCCAACTTGGCTACCTGAATCTCACCATCAGTGTAGGCAATTTGCGCATTTGGTTTTCCTAGACGTTCTGGATGACGAATCGGTGCTAGAAATGCAAGTATATCTTCGACCAACTTAACTTTATCACTGCTTTCATCATTTAAACGTTCCAACAGTTTATCCAAAGCGTCAAAATCAACTTTACGACCTTTATTATCAAGTAAGTCTTGATGAACTCTTGCTAGTAAATCATAAGCCTTATTGTAAAATCCTCGATCACCAGATGGGAGATTGGTTTTCTTAGCTCCGAGCTTATGAGCTAAACTTTCTTGCTTGGCTAGTTTACTATCAATGGCTGCTGTTGTTTCTGCTGAAAGTTCCTTGGCAGGAATATAACGTGAGATTCCATTCTCCTCAAATACATAACCATCAGCTACTTTTCGAATCGCCTGTTTAACCAATTTTTCGTCAATTGGATTGCTTGGAGATGGTTGAGGAGTTGGTGCAGGTTGCGGGCTTGGACTAGGTTCCGGAGTCGGTTGTGGACTTGGTTGTTCTGGTCTTGAATCCGGCACCCAATGGTTCGAACGATAGCGAAGTGGGATGATGCGAGCGATTCGTTCTTCCAATTCAGACATTTGTGAATAAGGGATGAAATGGTAATGGTTCCCATGAGGCACAGCAACTCCTCTAGCTGTTCGACTTGTAATCTGTGCTGGGTCTAAGACAAGGCCATCAGGTTCTACGTGTCGTTGGCTGAGCGGCAAGGCGTAAAGTTGTTTCAGAAGGCTATCAATATCCTCATCACTCTGACTTGCTTGGTTATCGTCGCTACTGTTGTTAGCTGTGTTCGTATAGCTGTTGCCTTGATTATTATAGGATGGAGTCCATCTATCTACATCGCTGCTAGCACTGTTGTTATTGGTACGGCGATAAGTAGGCGTATTTGATTGGCCACTTCTACCAGATAGAAAGGCTTCTGCAGCAGCCAATTCGCTGGCTGATAACTCACTCTTAGGAATGTAATGGTAATGATTGCCATGAGGAACGATATAGGCATCACCTGTATCTTCAATGATATCGGATGCATTAAAGATATATCCATCATCCGTGGTGTAGCGTCCCTGTGAACGTGCCAAGGCTACCGCGCCATCATTTGCTGAAGTCCCTCCTTCACGATGCTGACTATGTTCTTGTTTTTGTCGATTGATTTCTTCTTTTGTACGGACATTATCCGCATGGGATGCGTCCTTAAGGTAAACATAGTATTTTCCATCTACCTTGATCACATAACCGCCCTTGATTTCACTGACAATATCCTCATCCTTGAGCTGGTAGTTTGGATCCTTCATCAGCAACTCTTCACTGATGATAGCATCATAAGGGACCTTCCCATTGTAATAATGATAGTGGTCGCCATGCGAAGTGACATAGCCCTGGTCTGTTATCTTGATGACGATTTGCTCCGCATTGATGCCTTCTTTTTTGCTGACCTCATCAGGAGTCAGATTCTCTGTTTTTTGCGCAGCCTGTTTTCCATCTATATAGGAAACACGGTTATTTTCCTTGACCGTTCTAGCTTGATACAGTCCCAATTCATAAGAACAGACACTTAAAATCAAGGCTGCCGCAGAACCAGCAAGGTATTTTTTATTAATTTTCATTGAAACTCACTTTCTTTTTTGATATTTCTATTTGCAATTCATTTCTAAATTGCAGAAACTCCTCTCTATTACTTAACTGGTTAATAGTTTACTCCTAAATTTTCAACTTGTCAAGAATTTTATGAACCAGTTAAGTATTTTTTTATTCTTCACCGCTACTTTCTCTAGAATGTACTTTATATAAAAAAGATTTTCTTGAAAATTCTTTAAAAAAGTCCCTGCAACCGAGTTGCAAGGACTTTTCGATTAATCAAAATTAACGTATTCTTTTTGAAGTTCAAGAACTTCTTCCATTGTTGAGCATTCTGTAAGGGCACGGTTTGCGTACTCTTCCATCTTAGCTGTATCGAGTTTCTTCATCAAGCTACGTGTACGAAGTACTGATGTTGCTGACATAGAGAACTCATCCAAGCCCATTCCTACAAGAAGTGGAACAGCTTGTTGGTCACCAGCCATCTCACCACACATACCTGCCCATTTACCTTCAGCGTGAGCTGCTTTGATAACGTTGTTGATCAAACGAAGGATTGATGGGTTGTATGGTTGATAAAGGTATGAAACTTGTTCGTTCATACGGTCTGCTGCCATTGTGTATTGGATCAAGTCGTTTGTACCAATTGAGAAGAAGTCAACTTCTTTAGCAAATTGGTCTGCAAGCATTGCTGCTGCTGGGATTTCGATCATGATACCAACTTGAATATTATCCGCAACTGCAACACCTTCAGCAAGAAGGTTTGCTTTTTCTTCGTCAAAGACTGCTTTCGCTGCACGGAATTCTTTCAAGAGCGCAACCATTGGGAACATGATACGCAATTGACCGTGAACAGACGCACGAAGAAGGGCACGGATTTGTGTGCGGAACATAGCATCTCCAGTCTCAGAAATAGAGATACGAAGGGCACGGAATCCAAGGAATGGGTTCATTTCGTGAGGCATATCGAAGTAAGGAAGCTCCTTATCTCCACCGATATCCATTGTACGAACGACAACAGGTTTACCGTTCATTCCTTCAAGTACAGCCTTGTAAGCTTCGTACTGCTCGTCTTCTGTTGGGAAGTCTTGAGAATCCATGTACAAGAACTCTGTACGGTAAAGACCAACAGCTTCAGCACCGTTGTCATTGACACCTTCAACGTCTTTTGGAGTACCGATGTTGGCAGCCAATTCAAAGTGTTTGCCATCAGCAGTTACTGTTTTAGCATCTTTCAAGAGAGCCCATTCAGCTTTTTGCTTCGCATAAGCTTCACCAGCAGCCTTGAATTCAGCCGCTTGCTCATCAGTTGGGTTGATAATAACCTCACCAGTGATACCGTTAACGGCAAGAATGTCACCGTCTTTAACGATTTCAGTGATGTTGTTTGTACCCAATACTGCTGCAATTTCAAGCGTACGCGCCATGATAGCTGAGTGGCTTGTACGTCCACCAATGTTGGTTACAAAAGCTTTTACAAAGTTTTTGTCCAACTGAGCTGTATCTGAAGGAGTCAAGTCATGCGCAATCACGATTACTTCTTCATTGATAGAAGCTGGGTTTGGCAATTTTTTACCAAGGAGGTTTGCCAATACACGTTTTGTCACGTCGCGGATATCCGCTGCGCGTTCTTGCATGTATGGGTTGTCTTCCATTCCTTCAAAGATAGTGATAAACATGTCTGTTACTTCTTTCAGACCTGCTTCTGCATTCACTTTCTTCGCACGGATAGTTTCTTTAATTTGGCTGATCATTTCAGGATCAGCAAGCACCATTAAGTGAGCGTCAAAAACTTGAGCTGCTTCTTCACCGAGCGTACCTACTGCTTTCTCGCGAATAACAGAAAGCTCGTCTTGTGATGCTTGTAGAGCGGCATCAAGGCGAGCTTCTTCTGCGTTTGTATCTTCGACTGTAATAGTCTCAAATGACAAATCCGGTTGAACGAGTAGATATGCTTTTGCAACTGCAACACCATCAGATGCTGCGATTCCTTTAAGCATTTCTGTCATTTTCCTTATGCCAATCCTTCTTTTTCCATAGTTTCAGTGATAGCAGCGATTGCGTCGTCAGCATCTGCACCTTCAGCTGAAATTGTAACGTCAGCACCTTGGCCAACACCAAGACTCATAACACCCATGATAGATTTAAGATTTACTGATTTACCTTTGTATTCAAGAGTGATATCTGAAGCAAATTTGCTAGCTGTTTGAACCAACAATGTTGCTGGACGCGCGTGAATACCTGTTTCTGCCACTACGTGGAAATCTTTAGAAGCCATAGTTTGACTCTCCTTTAGTTATTTCTTTTTTGAGTTATATGTGATAACCCTTACAAGACTGTATTATATCACCTTCTAGATAATTTTTCAAGTATTTTATGGACTTTTACTGAAAATGAAATTACTTCTTTTTCTATTAAATGAGCACTCTAGTAACTAAATAGCATATCTAAACACTAATTGTTCAAAGAATGTCATCATCAAAATTCAATTTTCAAAGCTATTTTCCCTTAATACCAATCAGAGGACAATCCTAGTAAATAATGAAATAATACTATTTAACTATAATTAATATAACTCAGTAAATCCATTATTTGAAAAGACTTCATCAAATCCTGAAATTCTAAAACCTACTCTTACCATCAACAGTAGAGAATTTATCCAATTTGCTACTTAAAGTAAAATAAGTTTGTAGCCCCTAACAGTAAAAAGGTTGATATATCTAAGTGGTATAAGTAGAACTAAAACTTTGATTGATTCCATTCAAATAAAGTATCCAACCAATCAAAAACGACATTATGGGCGAGTCTTAGATTATTGACTTGGCAATGAGCGTCCGCACCACTTTCCGCCTCAAATACTTGAAGTTTAGTTTGTTGATTTTTAGATTTAAGTTCTTCATAAATCACCTTAGTTTGATGCTGCAGTTCAGCACCCTCACCCTTTCCCATGATAAAAAGGCATGGGCATTGAATTTTTTGGTAATCCACAATCTTTGCATGGTTAAATACATCATCAATAGCACTCTTAAAATCAGAAGTACCAAACTGCCATGCATACTTTTTAAGATTTAAATTTGCTGATTCATTCCAATTTCCAGCTAATTTTAAAATGGCATTTATTAACCAACTAGGTGCTTTCAAACTTGATCCAAATTCTTTTCTGAAAAGTTCTGCAACGTCGTAAATAGGGGTACTAGCAATCCAAGCATGAATTCTTGGATCCTTTTCGACAGCTTGTGCAGTAAAATATCCCCCTCCGCTGACACCATAAATAGCTAAATAATTTAGTTTAGGATTTCTATTTTCCAACCAGTCTATGCATAATGAAATTGGAATAGAAGCATCCACATCAAAGACCAGCCCTCTACTAGGATTGCTCCCTTGACCAGGAAGATCAACCATTAAAACATTATAATTTCGTATCCATCCAGGATATCCTGCAAAGTAAAATAAATCTTCGCGATAAGTATCACCTCCACCAATCATGATTATCGTTGGGCAATTATCGTCGCTATGAAGATAATAACCAGGCAAGTAAGAACCCTGATAGGGAATAGTTAATTTTTCAATCGGTGCACCTAGTGAATGAATTGCACTAGAAAACACCTTCTCCATTTGACGAACGGTCGGTAAATACTCTTCAGAAAATGGATCGGTAAATTGGATTGCCGAGCGAAGTGAGTAGGTCTGTGCAAGATAATACTGCGCCTTTGTTTGTTCACTCAATCCTGAATTACTTGCTTCTTGTTCAAGGTAGTTTACATGCGATAAAAATACATTTTTCCAGTCATCAGGCTTTGGTGAGTTCCCCAATCTTTGAGCAAGATAATAAAGCTCTCCATGAGAGAAACCAAAAATTTCACCGATTCCTAACAACCAATTAAAGAAAAAATCCGTATCACCATTCTTAAAAAATATTTGAGTTGATTGCCGTTTTAAAATAACATCATTTTCTTTCACCACGCGCCTCCTAATTCTGTGTTCTTTCATTCATTTAATCTAATTATAATCTGATAACATTCTCTATCAAGCAAAAGCATCCAGATATCCATTTTTTAATCTTATAATCACATGTAGTATATCACATAAAATGAACTTTCTCAACCATTGTATTTATATACTCCTTATAAAAGGATACGAAACTCATAAGTATCCTATATAAAATTAACCAATGATCCATTTTTATGAATACAGCATAATCTGTCATTTCCACTTTTGTTATATTTTAGATATTCTAATACAAAATATTGGGACATCTTGTGTGGAAAATTTCTTTTTTTCGTAAATATCACAGTTTCTGTTTTATTAAAGCATTGTCTCAGCTAGACTTATTCCTGTTCTTACGATTTTTGCTATTTTCTTCGTTTTCCTTTCAGATAACTTGCTGAAAATCTTCTATTTATCTTACCAATATACAGTATATAGTTTTTTTGTTTTGATAAACTTTGATAGTTCAATGAAAACCCAATTTTACACTCTGACAAAACACTATATCTTGTGCTTTGTTTTTAAAACTGTAACTTTTTAGCACAAGATTTAGTTTAAAAAGTTTGACAAAAAATTTTTTTCTGATATACTAAGAAAGTAATCAAATTTTATGAGGAGTTACGAAAATGGTAACCGTTTATTCTAAAAACAACTGTGTCCAATGTAAGATGACCAAGCGTTTCTTGGACAGCAACAATGTCGTTTATCGTGAGATCAATCTCGACGAGCAACCAGAGTACATCGATCAAGTTAAAGAGCTCGGTTTCAGCGCTGCTCCTGTTATCCAAACACCAACTGAAGTCTTTTCAGGCTTCCAACCAGGAAAACTGAAACAATTAGCATAATCTTAGTACATCATCCAGAAGAGATTGCTTCTAGGGCTAACTTAGAGGCCTTTCTTTTGTAATTAGATAAAGGAAATTTTATGGGATTAAAACATCTTGAGGACGTGACCTACTTCCGTCTCAATAACGAAATCAACCGTCCTGTCAATGGACAAATCATGCTTCATAAAGATAAGGAAGCCTTGGATGCCTTCTTTAAAGAAAATGTAGTTCCAAATACCATGGTTTTTGATTCAATCACTGATAAAATCAACTATCTCATTGAACACAACTACATTGAAACTGCATTTCTTAAGAAATACCGTCCAGAGTTTTTGGAAGAATTGCATCAATTTATCAAAGACCAAAACTTCCAATTCAAGTCATTCATGGCTGCCTACAAGTTTTACAATCAATATGCCTTGAAGACTAATGACGGTGAATATTATCTTGAAAGTATGGAAGACCGTGTCTTCTTTAACGCACTTTATTTTGCTGACGGGGATGAAGCGATTGCGACTGATATTGCCAATGAAATCATCCACCAACGTTACCAACCAGCTACTCCTTCCTTTTTGAATGCAGGTCGTGCTCGTCGTGGGGAGTTGGTATCTTGCTTCTTGATTCAAGTAACTGATGACATGAACTCTATCGGACGTTCCATCAACTCTGCCCTTCAACTTTCTCGTATCGGTGGTGGTGTAGGTATTACTCTAAGCAACCTTCGTGAAGCCGGAGCTCCTATCAAAGGTTATGAAGGTGCTGCTTCTGGTGTCGTACCAGTTATGAAACTCTTCGAAGACAGTTTCTCTTACTCTAACCAATTGGGTCAGCGTCAAGGTGCTGGGGTTGTCTACCTCAATGTCTTTCACCCAGATATCATCGCTTTCCTTTCAACTAAGAAAGAAAATGCCGATGAAAAGGTTCGTGTTAAGACCCTCTCACTTGGTGTTGTAGTACCCGATAAGTTCTACGAATTGGCTCGTAAAAATGAAGAAATGTACCTCTTCAGCCCATACTCTGTAGAGCTTGAGTATGGTGTACCGTTCAACTACATCGACATCACTGAAAAATACGATGAATTGGTCGCAAATCCAAATATCCGCAAGACAAAAATCAAGGCGCGTGATTTGGAAACTGAAATCTCTAAATTGCAACAAGAATCTGGTTACCCTTATGTCGTCAACATTGATACGGCTAACCGTGCAAATCCTGTTGATGGAAAGATTATCATGAGTAACTTGTGTTCTGAGATTCTTCAAGTTCAAGAACCAAGCTTAATCAACGATGCTCAAGAATTCCTTCAAATGGGAACGGACGTTTCATGTAACCTTGGATCAACCAACGTGGTCAACATGATGACGTCACCTGACTTTGGTCGTTCTATCCGCGCTATGGTTCGTGCCCTTACTTTCGTTACAGATAGTTCACACATCGTAGCTGTCCCTACTATCGACCACGGAAACAGTTTGGCTCACACCTTTGGTCTTGGTGCTATGGGGCTTCATAGCTACCTTGCTCAACAACTCATCGAATATGGATCACCTGAGTCAATTGAATTTACAAGCATCTACTTTATGCTTATGAACTACTGGACCTTGGTTGAGTCAAACAATATCGCTCGCGAACGTGGTATCACCTTCCACAACTTTGAAAAATCAGACTATGCTAACGGAAGCTACTTTGACAAGTATGTGACTGGCGAATTTGTTCCAAAATCAGACCGTGTTAAAGAACTTTTTAAAGATGTCTTTATTCCAAGCGCTGCTGATTGGGCTGAACTTCGCGAAAAGGTTCAAGAAGATGGTCTTTATCACCAAAACCGTCTAGCTGTTGCTCCAAATGGTTCTATCAGCTACATCAACGACGTTTCTGCATCTATCCACCCGATTACGCAACGTATCGAAGAACGTCAAGAGAAGAAAATCGGTAAAATCTACTATCCTGCTGCAGGTTTGTCAACAGATACTATTCCTTACTACACTTCTGCTTATGACATGGATATGCGTAAGGTGATTGATGTTTATGCTGCTGCGACTGAGCACGTGGATCAAGGACTTTCACTCACTCTCTTCATGCGTAGCGACATTCCAAAAGGTCTTTACGAATGGAAGAACGAAAACAAACAAACGACACGTGACTTGTCTATTCTTCGTAACTATGCCTTTAACAAGGGTATCAAGTCTATCTACTACGTCCGTACCTTTACAGACGACGGTGGAGAAGTTGGTGCTAACCAATGTGAAAGTTGTGTGATTTAATTTTTATCTGAGGCAATCACATTTTCTCAGACTACTGATTCAATCACCATGTTAGACTGGAATAAGCATCTATATTATGAAATAACAAAAAGTCGGGCTTCCGACTTTTTGTGCGATACTCCTCTAGAATTATGATAAAATAGAAATAATTGTGAGCTCGCAATATTAAACACAGAAAGAGATTTCAAATGCAAACTTACTACAAAGCCATTAACTGGAATGCCATCGAAGATGTCATCGACAAATCCACTTGGGAAAAGCTAACGGAGCAATTCTGGCTCGATACGCGTATCCCCTTGTCAAATGACCTAGACGACTGGAGAAAACTATCAAACAAAGAAAAAGACTTGGTTGGAAAAGTCTTTGGTGGTTTGACCCTTTTGGATACCATGCAATCTGAAACAGGGGTTCAAGCACTTCGCTCGGACATCCGTACACCGCATGAGGAAGCTGTTTTCAACAACATCCAGTTTATGGAATCTGTCCACGCAAAATCTTACTCTTCTATCTTTTCTACCTTGAACACCAAGGCTGAAATCGAAGAAATCTTTGAATGGACCAACACTAACCCTTACCTACAAAGGAAAGCGGAAATTATCAATGAAATCTACCTCAATGGTAGCCCGCTAGAAAAGAAAGTTGCCAGTGTCTTCCTTGAAACCTTCCTCTTCTACTCTGGTTTCTTTACACCGCTTTACTATCTCGGTAACAACAAACTGGCTAACGTTGCAGAAATCATCAAACTGATCATTCGTGATGAATCTGTTCACGGAACCTACATTGGTTACAAATTCCAACTTGGTTTCAATGAATTGCCTGAAGAAGAGCAAGAAAAACTCAAAGAATGGATGTACGACCTGCTCTACACTCTCTACGAGAACGAAGAGGGCTATACAGAAAGCCTCTATGACGGTGTTGGCTGGACTGAGGAAGTAAAAACCTTCCTTCGCTACAATGCCAATAAGGCCCTTATGAACCTAGGACAAGATCCACTCTTCCCAGATTCAGCTGATGATGTCAATCCAATCGTTATGAACGGAATCTCAACAGGAACTTCTAACCACGACTTCTTCTCTCAAGTCGGAAATGGTTACCTCCTTGGTGAAGTTGAAGCCATGCAAGACGAGGATTACAACTACGGTTTAGACTAATTTGACCAATCATTCAAAATATCATGGTTTGTTTAAAACAACCATGATATTTTTGTTTTTGTTTTATTTTGTTTTTTTCTATTTGATTGATTGAGTGTTTTATGGTAAGATAATAATAGTAGAAATCGAGGTGATAAGGATGCTAAAGCAAGAAAAACTAGATAGTATTCTAGAAGCAGTAAATACAAAAGGCACTATTACTGTAAAAGAGATTATGGAGAGTCTTGATGTGTCAGATATGACAGCTCGTCGCTATTTACAAGAACTAGCAGACAAGGATTTGCTGGTTCGTGTGCACGGTGGCGCTGAAAAACTTCGTACAGGTTCTCTCTTAAACAACGAACGCTCAAACGTCGAAAAACAAGGCTTGCAGATTGCTGAAAAACAAGAAATTAGCCGTTTTGCAGGGCATTTGATTGACGAAGGTGAAACTATTTTTATCGGGCCAGGAACAACCTTAGAATGTTTTGCTCGTGAGCTCCCAATTGATAATATTCGTGTTGTAACAAACAGTCTTCCAGTTTTTCTAATCCTAAACGAACGAAAACTAACAGATTTGATCTTGATTGGTGGAAATTATCGCTCTATCACTGGTGCTTTTGTAGGGACACTTACTTTACAGGATTTGACCAATCTTCAGTTTTCTAAAGCTTTTGTAAGCTGTAATGGTATTAAAGATAAGGCAATTGCTACTTTCAGTGAAGAAGAGGGCGAGGTACAACGAATCGCCTTGAACAATGCCAATAAAAAATACTTACTGGCAGACCACAGCAAGTTTAATAAGTTTGATTTTTACACTTTCTACAATATCTCAGAGATTGATACCATCGTTTCAGATTCCAAACTGAGTCAGGAGACATTTGAAGAGCTGTCGGAACAAACAACCATTCTTTTATCAAAACCATAAAAATTCCCCTGCCTTTTGGCGGGGAATTTTTGTTGAATTTTATTCAATAAGTTGGGTCTCAGCTAGTTTCTTGTACCAGTGAGCTGATTTCTTAGGATAACGCTCCTGGGTTTCAAAATCAACATAGAAGAGGCCGTAACGCTTTTCGTAGCCGTTTGACCAAGAGAAGACATCCATCAATGACCAGATGAAGTATCCTTTGACGTTTGCACCATCAGCAATAGCATCAGATAATACTTCCAAGTGTTGTTTCACATAATCAATACGACCATCATCGTAAACAGTGTTATCGACGAACTCATCTTTATAACCAAGTCCATTTTCAGTGATGTAAATCTTCTTGTAGTTAGGATAATCTTTCTTCACGCGCATAATTTGGTCATACAAACCTTGAGGGTAGATAATCCAATCCCAATCTGTACGTGGGACATAGTCAGGCGCCACTCGACGTCCAACTCCCTTAATCTGATATTTAGAACTTCCTTTTTCACCTTTTCCATTGTGGATGATCTCAGTTTCTCCATCAAAGGCTTCCATCCAGTCACTCATGTAGTAGTTAATTCCAAGGAAGTCATTCAGGTCTTTTGCAGCTTCTAGCACAGCGAAATCTTCTTCACGCAGATCTAAGCTTCCACCATTGACGGATAGAATATGGTTGACGCCTTCCATGGTTTCTTCGGAATATCGTCCAAGATAAGTTGCATCCAAGATAAATTTATTGTGGATGATATCTTCCAGCTCAGCAGCACGAACATCTGCTTGATTTTCAGGATCTAGAGGATATTTAGTAGGCAGGGCGTGAACCACACCAATTTCACCTTTATAGCCTTTATCCTTATATAGCTTGACTGCACGCGCATGCGACACCATCATATTGTGGTGAGATTGGAAGACTTTGGCAAGGTCGTACTGAATACCTGGAGGGAATTTCCCAACCAAGTATTGACCATCACCAATTGGCCCAATTTCATTAAAGGTTGTCCAATAGTTGACTTCTGGGAATTCTTCAAAACAGAAAGCCGCGTAGTCTACAAAGTGTTCAATGTTTTCACGGTTTAAGAAGTCTCCATTTGAATGTAGAGCTTCTGGCGTATCAAAGTGATGAAGAGTTACAAAGGGCTCAACATGCCGTTTGTGGCACTCTGCAAATAGATTATGATAGAACTCAACCCCCTTGGCATTGACTTTCCCGTAACCAGTTGGAAAGATACGTGACCAAGCGATTGAAATACGGATACCATTGACACCATACTCTTCTGCAAGTTTGAGGTCAACTGGGTATTTGTGATAGAAATCACTGGCTGGTTCAGCAGTGTACCAGTAGTTATCTTCAAGATATTTATCCCACGCTACTGGTCCTTTACCATCAGTATGTGTAGCACCTTCTGCTTGATAGGCAGCTGTTGCGCCACCGAAAATAAAGTCTTTTGGTAATGTTTTTGACATGTATTTCACCTTTCAATTAAAAAGAAATAAGATGGAGAGGAGGCTAGTGAGGCTTTATTCTCCATCTCACTTCTAAAATTTTATTGTTCAAATTGAGCTTGTACGAATGCAAGAGCACCTTTTCCATCGCGAGTCAATTTAATGTATTGGCCACCTTCTGTCTTGGCAAGTTTGATACCAAGTTTGTCGGTTTCGGCCTTCATGTCTTCAAAGTTTGAAGCAACTTGAGGAGCAAGGATAACTAGATCAAACTCAGGCAACATTTCACGGTGAGCTCCATAGCCACCAGCTGCTGCCTTGACAGGAACTTTATATTCTGCTGCCGCTTTGTTTAGAGCATTTGCAAGGAGACCACTTGTTCCTCCACCTGCACAGAGAACGAGAACATTAGTTTCTTCTGTGATTGTGTTTTGCGCTGCTTCTACACCAGCTTTTTCAAGAATCGCATCTGCTTTGGCAGTATTGAAGTTTGCAGCTACTTTTTCTTTCAATTCATCATTAGCTTTACCAGAACGTTCTTCTTCAAGGATTTGTTCATCATAAACCTTGAGGAATGGATAGTAAATGGCTACGTCAACAAGGATTAACAAAGCAGCAAGTACAAATGACAAGAATTGGAAGTTTGTACCGAGAACAATACCGAGCGGACCTGGTGTTGTCCAAGGAAGGTTGGCAGTAAATGAGTTCATGCCAAGCGTCTCAATGAAGAATTTAAAGATCCATACGTTGGCAATTGGCGCAAAGATAAATGGAATAAAGAAAATTGGGTTCAAGACAAGTGGTGCACCAAACAGGATTGGTTCGTTTACTCCAAAGAATGTTGGGACAACAGATGCACGTCCGATTGCACGGTTACGTTTTGATTTGGTCAACCACATGAACATGAATGGAACAACCAGTGTCGCACCAGTACCACCCATGGTAACGATAAACATTTGTGTACCAGAAGTAAGAATCTTGTCAGCGTGCATACCTTGTTGGAGAAGGTTCAAGTTGACTTCGGCATTTGCATAGGTAATCGCTGCGATTGCTGGTTCAACGATAGATGGACCATGGATACCAACAAACCAGAAGAAGGCAAAGGCACCAAAGATAATCGTAATACCTAGATAACCATCAGCAGCAGAGAATAATGGTGCAAAGAATTTACCGATTGATTCAGCTACGCTTGCACCAACAAAATGACGAGCTAGTAAATCAAGAGCATAAAGAGAAACCACTGATAGAGTGAATGGAATCACATCTTTAAAGACTTGTGAGATATTTGGTGGAACTTCGTCAGGCATACGAATAGTGACGTTGTTCTTAACACAAACCTTATAGATGGCTACAGTAACAAAGGCAGCAAGGAAGGCTGAGAGCAAACCTTTTGTCCCAAGGAAACCTGTCGCAAAGCCACCTTCCATAGGATCAGCTGCTAACATCAACAAACCAACAATTGCTGCCAACAATGTTGACATATAGTTGATTTGATTGGTTTTCTCCATGCTACGGTTTACTGAGTCGGTTAATGACTTAGCTGTTGTACCAGCTACCAAGAGAGCCAAAATTCCCATTGAATAGCTATAAGGTTTCATGAGGAGATTAACAACATCATCAGACCATTTAAAGCCCCATGAGTTCGGAACAAAGGCAATCAAGATAAAGATACTTGAGAAGAGAATAACGGGCATACCAGCGATGAAACCATCACGAATAGCACGAAGATAGATATTACGAGATAGTTTCTCAAAGAAAGGTTTCCCTTTCTCGATAAAAGCAATTAGTTTGTTCATTACTTAACTCCTCTCTTGTAGAGTTCGATTAAATGGTGCATCAAATCTTTTAACAAAATGGTAGTCATCAAGTGGTCTTGACCGTGCATCATGGTTACACTATAGGCCAAATCTTCACCAGCTGCTTCCTTAGTCAATAGACTTGTTTGCGCGTGATGAGCCTCGGCGATACAGCCACCAGCTTCCTCGACTAAGCTATCTGCTTTCGCAAAATCGCCAGCTTCAGCAGCCTTCAAGGCTTCCAATAGTTTTGAACGAGCATCGCCAGCATAGGCTACGATTTCAAAACCTAACAATGTTACTTCTTCTCTATTCATGATAGAATTCTCCTTATATATTTTTAATTAAATTTTTATGACAATAAACGTTGGATATGTAGAACTAGATAAACTCGTTCACTTTTATACAAATCAAGACCCGTATGTTGCGTAATCACATCATAGATCTTGGAACCAATCTCGAACGCTTTTGGATAGGATTGTTTAATATGATCTTCCATATCCAGAAGTGATTGGTTATCATCTCTAGATCTGTCTAAATAATCCAAGAAATAATTCAAATGAATCATAAAACGATCATAGAAATGATTATTCTCTTTAGTTCGTTGAATTGCATAACCCTTTAGCACTTCTTCAACATTCCTGAGAATTTCTTTCCTCTTATCAATCGACTCCACAAGTTCCACTTCATTTTCACCTTCGGCATTAATGAAATGATAAGCAATCCGAATAATTTCGTCCTCAGGAAAATGATCCGCTAGCTTCTGACGGTAAATTTCAAATGCTTCATTTGCGATTTGAAAAGCGACAGGATACTTAGTGGAAATATCTGGCAGATTACTATCCTTGTACCTTCCTTGTGTTAGAGCTTGATAAGAACAGTAAATATGATCTGTCAAGGTCACATAGAGATACTCTTGAATCGGATAGTGATATTTCTTAGAAAGCTTATCAATAATCTCATAGGTCACTGTGATAAAATCAAGCGGGACATCTTTGAGCAGAGCCATAAAGTTTTCCCTAGACTCTTCTGTCTTCATCCGAAAGATTTTCTCAACCTGATTTTCAGCAATCAAATCCCCCTTCTTCTTTCCGAATGCAATCCCCTTACCAATTACAATCACCTCTTCTCCTTTGTCATTTCTGACAAGTGAAACATTGTGATTCATTGGGTTTAGAATTCGATACATGGCAACCTCCTTTTATCTCTTAAAGGTATATGAGTACAAAAAATGACCACAAATGAACTAGAAAATCCTTTGATTTCTAATTCACCTGTGATCATGCCTAATATTACTTAGTAACACTCACCTTGTATTAACTTGTGATTTAAGTATAGCACAAGTAAGTTTTTTTGTAAACCTTTACATTCAACTTTTTTTAAAATTTTTATTTAGATCAATGTTCCTAAGATTAGGGGGGAAAACTTATACACGTTCAGTCCATGAAGTCGCTGTGGTTTGGAGAACTTTGTTGAGTTCATCAATGTTCTCAAATCCAGTTGTGCGTAGCCATTCACGAGCTGCTGCTTCACCGTCTTTGATGTAGGCTTCAACTGATCCAGCCCAAGTTGCACGGCCACAAAGAACACCGTTGAAGTTTGCGCCTGATTCGTGGGCAAAGACAAGTGTTTCTTGGAAGAGTTTAGCTGATACGCCCGCACTCAAGTAGATGTATGGCAAGTTAGTTGCCTCATCTTGTGCTTTGAAGAAGGCTGCCGCTTCTTCGCGTGTATGAACGATTTCGCCATCGCCAAAGCCTTCAACATATTTGACGTTAACTGGAACTTCTACTTTCAAGACATCGATGTTAAAGCGTGGGTCTGAGAAGACCTTCATAGCACCAATAACCTTGTGTGGTTTTACTTTGGCGTATTCTGCAGAGCCAGCATCAGCGATTTTTTCATCGTAAGCGAGGATTTCAAGGAAGAATGGAATGTCTTCCGCCACACACTCTGAGCCAATGCGTTCGATGTAAGCTTGTTTTTCTTGGTTGAGTTCGTCAGAGCTGTCTACATCGTAATAAAGCAAGAATTTGACAGCATCTGCACCTTGTTCCTTGATGCGTTTGGCAGACCAAACATCCAAGCAGTCAGGCAAGCGTTTGGTGCTTGTTGTGTCATAACCTGTTTTCTCATAAGCAAGGAGAAGGCCGGCGTTGGCATCAAGCGCTTTTGTAGCTGGAAGACCATACTCAGGGTCAAGAAGCATAGAGGATGCGTATTTTGTCAATTCATCTGCTACCAAGACTTTAAGTTCTTCCATTTGAGCGACTGTTGGCTCTTCTGTTTGGTATTGAGCCATGAGACGTTTCAAAGCGCCACGTTGGTCAAAGGCGAGAGCTGAGATAATGCCATTTTCATCTGAGAGTTTTTTCAAGCAAGCGCGTTTATTTTCTGTTAAAACCATTTTATACCTCTTTTACGATTAGTTGGTCGTATAGACCTTGATAGTTAGCCATATTGACATGACCTGTCATTTTTTCTTGAGCATTGAGCATACCAAGGACATTGGCCTTGATGAGGAGTTCTACATCCGATTCCTTATGAAGAAGTCCTGATGAAATCCCTGCCACAGTAGAATCACCAGATCCAACAGGGTTCACTACCTGAATTCTTGGAATATCTACTTTATAGAAAGTGTCACCATGTTTTGCAAAAGCACCATTTGCTCCAAGTGAAACGATAATCCACTCAATCCCTGCAAATAGAGGCTCTTGAAGAACTTCTTTTAATTCATCCAAATCCTCAGAAACTTCTTTCCCAAGAAGCTGAGACAATTCTTCGTTATTTGGTTTGATTACTGTTGGTTTATGTGGTGATTCAAGAACCGCCTGAAGGGCAGCACCTGAGCAATCCAAAACAACTGGTTTTCCTGTACGATTAGCAAGTTCTACTAAGCTTGCATAGTAATCAACTGGAAGCCCTGCTGGCAGACTACCAGAGATGGCTACTACTTCCACAGTGTCAAGAAGATTTTCGAAATGAGCCAAGAAATCTTGCCCTTCTTGTTCTAGAACTTCAGGCCCTTTCTCAAGAATTTCTGTTTGGTTTTCACCGTGTAGAATAGCGATACAGTTACGAGTCTCTCCTTGAATGGAGAAGAAACGTTTCGTTACTTTATCATCGATATGCTCTACTAAAAACTCACCAAGTTTACCACCGACCAAACCAGTAGCAGCAACAGAATCACCAAATTCTGAAAGAACTCGTGTAACATTGAGCCCTTTACCACCAGCTGTCTTGGTCACGTCCACCACGCGGTTGACAGTGTCAATTTTTAATTCATCCAAAGGATAGGAAATATCGATGGATGGATTCATCGTGACTGTTAAAATCATGCGTCACCTCTTAGTCGTGGTATTCACCGCGATCCCATTTTTCAAGGAATTCTGTAAAGAAGTTTGCATCTGCTTGATGAGCATTGTGAGTTTCAACGTGCTCAATTTTCGCAATCAATTTTTTGTTTTCTTCTGATGGTTTGTATTCAGCATTGATGAAAGCTTCAATGATGTCGCACATGAGCAATTCACCAGTGATTTTACCACCAAAACCGATAACGTTAGCATTCAATTGTTCTTTTGCATAAAGAGCTGTTGTCATATCACGAACCAAGGCAGAACGAACACCAGGAACTTTATTGACAGCGTTGTTGATTCCAACACCAGTACCACAGATACATACCCCAAGATCAGCTTGACCGCTTGTAACGGCTTCACCAACTTTTTTACCAAAGATTGGGTAGTGAGTACGTGTGTGGTCATAGGTACCAAAGTCGATGACTTCATATCCTTTTGATTTCAAAAATTCTGAAACCGCCATTTTTTCATCTGTTACGATGTGGTCACATCCAATTGCAATTCTCATTAGTTATTCCCTCCGATTAATTATATAAATCTAATATCATTTATCCTTACTCAATAAAAATCAAGATTAGCTTAGGAAGCGAGCTGCAAGCATAACTGAGGTTAGCTAAAGTGAGCTGACAACAGATTATCTTGATTTTTGAAGAGTATTAGCACATTTTGTTCAACATATCGACCCTAATTTGGTGACGACCACCATCGTATTTACCGTTAACAAATCCTTTAGCAATGTTTTTAGCCAATTCATCACCAACAAGTTGTGCACCCATAGTGATCATACGTGAGTTGTTGTGACCACGAGTCATATAAGCTGAACGTTCGTCAGATACTTCTGCAGCAACCATTCCTTTGATTTTTGTTGCAACCATGAAAGGACCAGCACCATAAGCATCAATCACGATACCAAGGTTTTGTTCTTCTTTGTTTACTTCTGCAGCAACAGCAAGAGTCACATCAACAAAGTCTTGACCTTCAGCTGTAACATCCACAACGTGGAAGTTTTCTTTTTCCAAGAAGTCTTTCACAACTTCTTTCAATCTCAAACCTGCAGCATCTGCACCGATAACAATAGACATATTGTTTACTCCTTTTTATTTTTCTAGGCTAGTAAAGACTTTTATAGTTAGCAGTTTACCTACAAAAGACTTTCTAGCAGTTTATTGACAAATTTGATTGAATGAGATGAGTATCACCTTATCCAAGTCAAGGAAATCAAGTTCCTGAAAACAAACTTTCTCCTCGAAAGAGAATATAACAAGTGATTATTTGTTTGTTACAAACATCATTTGTTGTTTACAAACATAATATACTCCTATTTATAGAAAAAGTCAACAGTAAATGTTTGTTTTTGTGGTTTTTTTATCTAAAATATTTCAATATCAAAGCCAATCTGTTCTACTTGACCGGGTTCCAAGATACGAACGTTTTTCTTATCTTCTAAATGATCTCCTTCTTCAAGTGAAGTTGATAAGCCTGACCAGGGTTCAAAAGCGATGAAAGGTCCCTTATTCAAAGTTGACCAAATGATGAGATTTGAGAACTCCTGGAAGTGTACTTTTAATCCCTTCTCATGCTTACGAGAACGAAGGGCAATTGTTCTGGATTGCAACTCATCCAAAGTCACTGCATCTGCGCTAAACAAATCATAGCTAAGATCTAATTCTTTTTGCCCATCCAACCATGGACTTCTATCTTGGAAGTCTAACATTCCTGTTTCTGGGAAAGGACGTGGAACAGAGCAAGTCTCTTCTTTCTCAAACTCTAAATAGTAATCTTCATAAGTTTCGCCTTCTAGCAGAGGACAGTTAAATCCTGGATGACCACCAATAAAGAATGGCATGACCTTGCTGGTTTCTTTATTGAAAATCTTGTATTGAGTACGAACTGTCTTGCCAGTAACCTTATAAGTGATTTCAAGGCGGAAATGATAAGGATAGTTTTGATAAGTATTCTCATCATCTTCGATAGCAAAGGTTACGCTGTTTTCTGTTTGATCAACTAAGTCAAATTCTTTTTTACGGACCAAACCGTGACGAGGAATGTTTCCTTTCGTCTCCGTTCCATCTTCGTGACTGTAGAAGGCTGTATCTTCTCTTAAAGAGCCGCAGATTGGAAAAAGTACTGGCGCTTGTCCACTCCAGTAAGTGGCATCTCCTTGCCACAGATACTCAATGCCTTCTCGATCCTTGATCGACGACAAGGCGCCACCTAAGGTTTTAAACTGGACCGTTAACTGATCTGATTTGATTTCAATTACCATAATATTCTCCAACTATTTTTAGATTTTTATATAAAAAACTAGGTTGCCACTCCCAATGTAGGAAATTAACAACCTAGTTTTCACAATTTACATTTTATAGGAGCGAATTATTTAGCATTTGCTGCGTATTCTTCGTTACGTTTGATCATTTGTTTTCTATACCAAGCAAAGATACCTACATAGAATACAAGGAAGACTGCTGCACCAAGGATTGCTTTGATATCACCTGTTGTAGCATTACCGATTGCCCAACCAAATAGTTTTTCAATTGGTCCTTCAAGAGTTGAGTGAGTAATCAATTGAGATTGGTTCACACCTTCTGGGAAGGCACCTACACCTTTAGCAAGTTCTGTTGCGAATGGTGCGATAAGAGTACCAGAAAGAAGGAAGAGAGGCAACAAGAGTGTTCCGAAGATAATCATACGGAGCAATTTACCACGTGTAACAACCAAGAGAGCTGGAGTCACACCCATAGCGATGATACCTGCAAGTGGCAAGATACCATTACCGACATTTGAAAGAAGCACAGCTTCTACTAGCATGATTGGAGCAAGTACGTTTGCACAAGCCCAGATTTCAGCACGACCAGCGATGAAAGGCCAGTCAAGACCGATGTTGAATTTACGTCCTTGAAGACGTTTAGTAGCAACGTTTGTAATACCTTGTGAAAGTGGTTCTACGGCTGCGATGAACCAAGATCCGATAAGTGAGAAGAGCTCCAAGCAGACACCGGCAGTCAAACCAAGGCTCAACCAACCTTTAATAACAAGTTCCCATTTATCAGCTCCTTCTACACCTGCAACTGGGTGTGGAGTACCCATCAAACCAATAACGATACCAAGAATGAAACCGATGAAGAATTTAGATCCCCAGAAACCGATTTTCTTGTTCAATTTTGCAGCGTCAAAGTCGTATTTATCAAGACCTGGCAATACTTTATCAAAGATCTTATCCAAAACCATGATAACTGGGTTCATCATGTAGTTCATGTGAGTTGAAGTCATTGGTGATGAACTTGGTGCATTAAGAAGGTCGTCGAATGTTGGTTTCATCAAGTCAGAGTTGATGATTTTCAAAACACCTACAAGGACAACTGCTGCAGTTGCGATGAAAAGTGAAACTCCTTGGCTAACACCATTGTTGTCTGCATACCATTTGATCAAAAGACCAGTGATTGACAAGTGCCAGATATCAAAGATATCAACGTCAAGTGTGTCCGTTTTCTTCATTGCAAGCATCACAACGTTGACAATCAGCATTACAAGCAAGAAGTAAAGTGTCCATGCAGAACCCCAAGTAATCGTAGCAAGTGGTGCCCAACCAACGTCAGTGATGTTCAATTGGATACCAGTATTTTCAACGAATTTGGCAAGTGATGCTGAGAAAGCTCCGTTGAGCATACCGATGATAGCACCGATACCAGTAAGGGCGATGGCAAGTTTGATACCACCTTCAAGCGCTTTGGAGAATTTCACTCCAAATAGTAAAGCCAATACTGTCAAGATGATCAGCATGATGATAGGACCACCCATTTCCAAGACTGGCTTGAAAATCTTATTGGCTAGTTCGATAATGACATCCATAATAGTTCCTCCCGTTTTTTTAGTTATATGAATGTTAACAAGATAAAGAATAAATTAGCTTAGTCCGTGTTCTTTGATAGCTGCTTCAATATTGTCAAATACTGGAGCGCTCATCGCTGGAATACGGAACAAGATTGGTCCAGCTTCAATTACTGGAATACCAGGTTCAAAACCAAGGTCAGTTGCAGCGATTGGTGTAAAGATATCGTAGCCCTTGATAAGGTCTTCGTTTACATCTTTCACCATGACTGCATCACAGTGAACATCATAACCACGGTTTGAAAGTTCTTCTTCTAGGGCACTTTTAATTTGGTGACTTGAGTTAACACCTGCACCGCAGGCAGCAAGAATTTTAATCATTTGGATTTCCTCCGATTTTATTTTTTAATAGACAAGATTAAGCGGTTGCTTCAGCAATGTAAGCATAAAGTTTTTCTGGTTCGGAAATTTTTGATAAATCTTCCAGATGTCCATTTCCTGTGAAAAAGTCCATCAACTGAGCCAGAATATTTGTTTGACTTGAACTTGAGTTGTTAATGATAAAGAAGAGTAGGGATACTTCTACTTCCTTATCAGGAGCTATCATATTGTGAAAAGTTACTGGTTTTTCTAATCGAACAACCACTACTTTCTCAGCTAGATTATGAACAATATCTGTATGAGGAATTGCTACATTTGGCAAGTCCTTTCCTAGAAATTCCATATCTAAACCAGTTGGAAATGACTTTTCACGCGTGATCAAGGCTTCACGATAAGTTGGAGTGACAATTCCTCGTTCTTCCAACAAGCTTGCTACCTGATCAAAGAGTTGTTCTTGATTATCCGCTTCTAAGCAAAACACCAGGTTTTTGTCAAAGAAATGATCTAATCCCATAACATTTTCCCTTCTTTCAATTATCTTTTATGCTATAAGTATAACACTATATGAAATCGTTGTCAATAATTTTTGTTTTATTTTGTTCATTTTTTTGTAATTTTTGTTTCATTTAAAGAATACAATCAATATCAAACACTCTTGTTATAAAATCCACAAAAAAAAGAAGGCTTAGGCCTTCTTCTCTTTCCTTACTTAATAGTAGATAAAATCTCTTCTAACTTATGGTAGTCCTTTACACTATCAATTTCATAGATGCTATTTCCTTCTAATTCTTCGACATAGACATCTAATTCTTTGATATTATCCTTAACCATGTTGTCCCAGTAGAGATCAACAAATTCACCACTTTCATAAGCTTTGTCAATAAAGCCAACAATCTTCTCAGCAGTTGGTGCATCCCAGAATGAAACTCCACTCAGAATGCGACCAGCTTTGCTGTCAACAATAATGTCTTGAACCTTATAGTCATCACTGTAAACCAAGAACCACTCGTTCGTACAGTCTTCGCGATAAACGCTAAAATAGGTAGAACGTTTAAGATCGTTTCGAAACATATTTTTGAAAAGATAGTTATCTGCATCGATGACGTAGCTGTTTGCCAAATCTTCTTTTACTAGATAAAGTGAGTAAAAGTTATTGTAATCAGCATACTTGTCGTTAAAGACTAAACGAACACCATATTTTTCTTTTAGGTAGTCAAATTGTTCTTTGAGGTAACCGACAACGATGATAATCTCATCAATTCCTCTCTCTTTCAAAAACTCGATTTGGTATTCTACCAAAGGTTTTTGATTAACCTTAACCAAAGCTTTTGGGGTATTTTCAGTCATAGGGCGCAGACGAGTTCCTAGGCCCGCTGCCAAAATAATCGCTTTCACACGGATCTCCTTTATTCTTTAATAATAATATAAACACCAGCCATAACAATAAGTGAAGTGATGATTGTCAGCATATCTAGCGGTGCACCCAAGAAAATAACTGCAAATAAGACAGTCCAGACTACATAGCTCACATTCAAACCTGTTGCTTTCGCAGGTTGCAAACGATTAATGGCGATATAATAAGCTAAGTAGGAAATCATATTAAAGGCCGCAAAGACAAGCAAGAGGCCTAGTAACTGCCCATCTGCCACTTCTGCAAACGAATGGTGAGAAAAGAGCACAATCACAAGATAGGACAAGAATGAGGTTACTTGTCGGATTAACAAGGCTTCAATTTCACTTAAATCACTTTCCATAGCATACGAGCTGAGAACACTTTCACTCCCCCAGGCAATGGCACAGATAAGGGCACAAAGAATCCCAATGTAAAACGAGTTAACTTGTTCAACCTTGTAGGTTTGAGCAATGATCGCTGCAATAATCAAGAAAACACCGAATACTGTATTCTTTGAAACCTTGTGTTTCAAAATGAAGAAGGCGAGCAAAACTGAAACTGCTGGGTAAATAGCTGATACAGATGAAGCTAGAGAACTACCAATATATTTAACCGCATAAAGATTAGCCTGCATACCTATTGGTCCTGCTAGTAAAGCACCGATAATTACACTCACATTTCGAATATTTAAGAAAATCGAGAGACGAACTTTTCTTTCTTTTACCAAAAGAAAAGCTAACAAGATAAAGATACTCAAGAAATCATGAGCAGCAGCCACCACAAAAGGTGAAAGATTGGTAAAAATTGAAAAGATATAAGCACTAATCGTTAGACCTAATCCCCAGAAGATACCAGAGAGCAGACCAAAGGAAACACCATTTTTATTCTTCATCCTAACCTCCATAATAAGTCAAACCTTCGACAGCTCTTTGGTAACGGTTGATACCGTAATCTCCAAAATCAGCCCCTTGAGCTTCTTTGTACACTGTCCACAAACTCCAGATAGTATCTTGCAAGATTTTATAGATACGAATCTTCTCACGTGATACAGGCGTTTTGTCACTTTCATAGTAGGAAAGGAAATCATCTTCCTCTTGCTTTGTAAATTCAGACTCTAAGAAAAGTGCTGCCAAATCCCACATCGGGTCATTCATAGAAGAGTATTCCCAGTCAATCAAATACAAACGACCTTGTGGTGACTCGATAAAGTTTTCTGGTACCAAATCGATGTGACAGGACTTTCTATCAATACCCAAATCAGCCAATCTCTTTTCTAGTGAAAATACATCTTTTCTTACAGCTTCATAGTTTTCATAAGGGATAGCTCCCTCAATCAAGGATTCATATTTGCTGATTTCCTCAAAGGGAGCAAATTCTCCTCTTAATTCTTTCCCTGAAGCGTGGATGGTTTGTAAAATTGGTGCAATCTTTTCAAACTTGGATTTGATAGATGTTGAATCAAGAGTTACTGCCGATTCGATGTATTCATTTACTTTGATCCCTGACTCAATATCAAAGAGATAATTTTTGACATCTAAATCTAAATCCTCTAAAAGTTCAAGATTGTACTTTTCATTTTGACGATTGATGAGTTTTTCAGTCCCTTTACCAAAAAATTTCACAATATATTGTTTATTGGTTGTTTTAACCAAATAGTTTTGGTTGGTCATGCCTCCCAACTGTTCAACACTGAGTACTTCCTCTTCATCAGATAGTAAGGAAGAAATTTTTTCTTTGATGAGTTTCTCCACAATTAACCTCCATCTTCTACACTTCCCACTTGAATACTGTTTTAAAAGCAGTATTCAGGTCTGTAGCAAAGACACGGTGAATGTCCTTGATTTCTCTCACAGGTTCTTCAACATAAAGGATATTCTTCAGACGATTCGCAAACTTTTTAACTTCCATCATTTGAATGGCCTTCTCAAAATCGACGCGTCCTGAACGAGATGATCCTACTAATAACAATCCTTTTTCCAAAGCATCCCGTGTATTGATATTAACCTTGTATTCACTCACTCCCATCATGAGAATCGTTCCCTGTGGACGAATATAGCGAATCAGGTCATTGATAGCTGGGCCTGTACCATCACCACCGCAACACTCAAACCCATGATCAAAGGTCAAATCTTCTGGAATATTATCAGTAATGTAGCACTCTTTTGCAAAAGAGAAGAGCTCCAGTTTTTCCCAATGGCGACCAATCACGATAATCTCTGCTTCTGGTAGTGTGTAATTGATAATATTGGCAACCACAAAGGCCAAACTACCATCTCCGATAACAGCGATGCGCTCTCGCTTGCTATGAGCAAGATGCAGGAATCGATCCATAGCATGCATGCCAACACTTACAAACTCAGTTATGGCTGCAACTGTGTCCTCAATGTCATTATAAGACACAACACGATCTTTGGGAAGAGAAACAAATTCTCGCATAAAGCCATCGTAACCACTAGATAGGAAGTAGGTCCCTGTCATGTAGTTCTCGTAGAATTCCTTGTCACTCTGCATAGGCGGTTGATTGGGAATCATAACTACCTTTTGACCGACTTCATAAGTACCAGTTGGATCGGAAATAACAGTTCCACAAGACTCGTGAATCATGGCCATCGGAAGTTTTTTAGCCAATATCTTTGGATCGCGTTTCCCTTGATAGTAACGTTGATCCGCATGACAAACCGCCATATAATTTGGACGAATAAGGATATGATTCTCCTGATCAATGTCCTCTTCTTGGTATTTTACATTGATAAACTTTGGTTTGGTCAGTTGATAAATTTGATTAATCATAGCCTTAGTCTTTCTCAATCATGCTTTTCGCGATTTTCAAGTCTGTCACAGTTGTGATTTTAAGGTTTGAATATTCCCCTTTAGCTAGAGCAACATCCTTCCCTTTGATAACAAAAATCTTACATGCATCCGTCAGGATTTCCTTTTCTTGATCAGATAGTGAACCATACAAATCCATGAAATCCTTGCATCGGAAGGTTTGAGGTGTTTGACCTTGATAAAGGTGAGCACGATTTGGAATATCCGTGATAAACTGACCATTGGTGCTTTCAACAATGGTATCAACTGCTTCTACTACTGTGTCAACCGCATCATGATTTTGCGCCAGTTTTATATTGTCCTGAATCATGCGAAGTGTGATAAAAGGACGAACAGAGTCGTGGGTAATCACAATATCTTCTGGAGTGATTTGACGATAGGCATCAATAGCTTCAATAATCTTCTCGATACTGGTATTGCGATCAGCCCCACCTTTGGTGATGATGATGCGATCCTTGTGGAGAGAAAGATACTTGTCAACTAGGTCCTCAGCGTGTGACACCCAATCTCCATGAACTCCAACTACAATTTTTTCAATACTTGGTTCCAAAACAAATTTTTCAATTGTGTGGATCAAAATAGGACGATCACCCAACTCCAAGAATTGTTTTGGTAAATTACTGATTCCCATGCGTGTGCCAGTTCCTCCGGCTAGGATTCCTGCATAGATCATTTATATTCTCCTTTAGTTTATTCTAAAAAACTCATTACTATCTATTATATCACAATCTGCCTCCATCATGAAGAAAAGACAGAGCGTCATTTAGTATAATCAACACACCATTTAAGGTAAAAAGTGAACAATGTGTTACTAAATCCAGAAAGACCATAACAAATTAAGAAATAAAAATAGGTTATCCTCTATATTATCCGTCCAACGTTCGGTTAATATAGAGTTCTTTAGAATATAATAGAAACCTTAAAGAAAGCTTAAATGAAATTATTTGTTTAGCAAAGAATACTAGGTGTGCATAGTAAATTTCTTAAAAGTTGTTTGAGAGACTCATTATAAAAGGTTATATATCTCATGAATTAAACAAATAATAGACTTTTGCCCCTAAAATTGATAAAATAAAAAAGAAAAAAATAGAAAAAAGGAAACTGTAAACCGCCATGATGAACATGCAAAAATTGAACATACTGTTTTTAATTTTTGTAAACATCAAAAAGGTTGATTTAAAAGGATTTTAAGTCTTTAGGATTTTTTATCCAACACTACTATTCACGCATCCAAGACAAAATCTTGGCAAAAATACAGTAGCAAAGAGTACACCAAACTACCGCTCATTATGGGCGGTAGTTTTCTTTTCGTCTAAAATAAAGATAAAAAGATAGGTGGTAGCCTTATGCGTTATGGTTATGTACGAGTATCCACTAAGGAGCAAAATATCGATAGACAAATGTCTGCCTTGTCATTAGAAAATATCCCCCAAAATCAAATTTTTATAGATAGGGCCTCTGGAAAAGATTTTAACAGGACGGAATACCAAAAATTGCTAACGGTTCTACAAGCAGATGATGAGCTAGTTATTAAATCAATTGATAGACTCGGACGGAACTACGACGATATTTTAGAACAATGGCAGTTACTCACCAAAACAAAAAAGGTACACATCAGCGTTTTAGATTTTCCACTCCTAAATACTAAAAATACCAGCGATACAATCACTGGTAAACTAATTTCTGATTTGGTTTTACAAGTTCTATCCTATGTGTCGCAAATGGAAAGAGAACAAATCAAGCAAAGACAACTAGAAGGAATTAGAGAAGCTCAAAAAAGGGGTAAACAATTCGGAAGACCGAAGATAAATATTCCAGAAAAATTTTATGAATTAGCCGAAAAACATAGCCAACAAGAAATAACTATTCGTGAAGGAGCAGAAATCTTAGGAGTTTCAAAAAGTACCTTTCATAATTGGCTAAAAAACTATAGTTTTTGTCAAAAAAAGTAGAAAATTTTGGACAACTAATATTCCACAGTTCTTAATTCAAAATAATGAAAAATTTAGTATCTTGATGGATTATATCTTCTTCATTCATTCTATCAATTTTGTCCATAAAAGTCTAAATTATTGGACAAGGGATTTCTTCAAAAATAATAGGAGGTCTCTTTTAATGAAGACAAAATCTAAAATTAAACTTTTTGCTACTGCTACTCTTGCAACCGCAATGATTGGTGCTACAACCATATACGCGGACGCTCAAATCAATCGAGATACTGCAAATGATTCAGTAGAGATTATTTCAGATCCATACAAAACTTATGAAGAAGCTGATAAAGCTCTCAATGACATCAAGGAAAAATATCTCGAAGAGTACGGAAGTTATCGTGCTGGAGTAGTACCAACAGAAGACTTGAAAAATTACGAAGTCTATGCAATCATCAGAAAAGTTTCATTGGATGAGACTTCTGAGAAGACGGTTCAAAACGTAGCTAAAGCCCTATCTAAATCTAAATCCACTGAACCTGTAAAGCCAGTTGAAGAGGTGAAACCTGCTACTCCTACTAAACCTGCGGAAGAAGTCAAACCTGTTACTCCGGCTAAACCTGTAGAAAATATTAAACCTGAAACTCCTACTAAACCTGTGGAAGAGGTGAAACCTGAAACTCCTACTAAACCTGCGGAAGAAGTCAAACCTGTTACTCCGGCTAAACCTGTGGAAGAGGTGAAACCTGAAACTCCGTCTAAACCTGTAGAAGAGGTGAAACCTGAAACTCCGGCTAAACCTGTGGAAGAGGTGAAACCTGAAACTCCGGCTAAACCTGTGGAAGAGGTGAAACCTGAAACTCCAGCTAAACCTGCGGAGGATGTCAAACCCGAAACTCCTACTAAACCTGTAGAAGAGGTTAAACCTGTTACTCCTACTAAACCTGTGGAAGAGGTGAAATCTGAAACGCCTACTAAGCCAGTAGATGAAGGAAAAACTTCTAATGACATCAAGGAAATTACTGGTGAATTTACTGAAATAAAAACAACTTCTACAGGATTAACATTTAAAGCAAAATTATCTGAAGGTGCTCCCCATGCTGGTCCAGATATTCCAAACATTCACGCAACTTTAACAGATAAAGTAACAGGAAAAGAAGTTTCTAAAAGTAGTGTCGTATTAGAAGGACTATCAGAAGAATTAAAAAATCAAACTTTAAATTCTCCTCTATATTACAGTAACTTACTTGAAGGTACTATTTTTGAGCCATCTCTTACCCCGGGAAACTATGTGCTAACAGTTGAAGGAACAACAGGAGCTCCCTACGGACAAAATTCTGATAAAAGAAAACGTCATTTTATTTTTAGAACAGAGGTTACATTAAAAGGAGAGAGTAACTCAACAACAACTACTCAACCTGAAAAACCAAAAGATAGTACTACAAAACCAAAGTCAGACCAGACAACAAACAACAATCAACAGCCAAGCAATGATAAAAATAAACAAAGTACTAACAATAACACTGGCAAGCAGGATAAAAATGAATTAAGCACTAATAAAACTAGTGATACGAAGACAGGCAAACAAAATTCTGATAATACACTATCACAAGAAAAACAACAAACTACTAGCACTTCTACTACTAAACAAGAAGACAACAAAAACAATGACAAGAAGACTTTACCAAATACAGGTGAATCAAGATCTACTCTTGGAATTATCGGTACTGTCCTTTCAATCACTGGACTAGGATTTATCGTAAAACGTAAACGTGGGTAAAGACTGCAAACAACTGTAGAGAACTAACCTACAAACTTAAACAGTTCTAACATTATAAAATTAGCTATGATTAAAAAAACAACTTTATTTACTATTCTTGCTTTAACTAGTTTGACTCTTGTAGCCTGCCACCAAAAGCAAGAAGATACTACTTCAGCCAGTACAGAACAAACGAGTTCCACTAGTACGGAAGCATCCAGCTCCTCTCCTGAGGTGAAGAAAACGGATTATAGTTTATATAACGAGGTAATAGAAAAATATTCTCAACCACAAAATAACCCATCCAAGGATATTAATCCCAAAGCTAACTTAAAAGATGATTCTCCACAAGTATATTCAGATATTGAATACTGCCTATATGATTTTGATAAAAATGGGACGGACGAACTAATCATTGCTCTGAAAATTAAGTCAGGTAAACATGATATTTTAGACATCAGAACGATTCAGATTGATAAAGTTATTCAACTCACTAATGCAGAAAATCATTTAGATTTTATCGGAGAAAAAGTGATTTTTGTCCCTCTTGAAGATGGATATTTTCAACTTTCAAGTGCATCTGGCGGTAAACAATCTCACAAGCTCTATAAACTAAATACAAATACACCTGACTTAGAATTACTCACTGAATCAGATACAGAAACTGGATTAGGAACTAGACCACCACTACTGAACCAAGATACATTTTCTTGGAAATCTGTAACAAATCCAATATCAGGAGAAACAACACCTTCACAAGAAATTAAAGGAATGAATATTTCTTCTATCCAAAACGGCGATTTTTCAAGTATCTCTGGTACATGGCGCAATAGTGCTGGTGTAGAACTTGTATTTGATGAACATGGACTGGTTAGTGATAATTCGCAAGTTTCAATTGAACATGCTAAAGAAATTGACCACTATCTTAAAGCAAGTTTACTTCCTAAAAATGGAGGAGCTGGTGGTTCTGCCCTTGCCTTTTTACCTGCAGGAATTCCTTTGACAACGACTATCACTTCTTCACCTGAAAACGGATATAAGGACCCATCCGATATTAGTCAAGATCGACTATGGACAGGACAACAACTTATAGAAGGAAATAGTTCAGGATTTTTCTATAAGGTTCAATAATTAAATGAACTACTGAACCGCTTTTATGCGGTTCTTTTTGATAAGGAGGAAACCATGGATTTTACTAAATATCTATACGTTATGATAGGGAAACGCCTAAAAAACAAAATCAAAGTTTCATATACCACACAAGCTAAATTCACACGAATAGTCAATGATAAATATCAAACGAAAGGTCCGGAGCACACAATAAACGAACCAACATTATCAAACATTTTACAAGGAAAACTTACAAACAGTAGATTTCTTATGTCTCAAAACAAAATTGAGATTTTCACAGATATGTTCGATATAACACCTGAGGAGCTTATATTTGAATCAGAAAATGAAATTCTAAGTTTTTTTAAATTTTCTCTTTTATTGATTTTATTCAATAACTCTGATTACAATCCATTTATAGATACTCCTACTGATGATATTTTCTTTGAAGATGCAACCCATAAAAGTATTTTTAAAGATTCGTTCATAAAGGAAGAAATTCTTATAAATGTTTCAAACAAGCTACTTATCAACATCATTTCATCATCAAAAACAGATAGAGATTTAGATGCTTTTATAGATGCTTTTAACTATCATTGTAGTGATTATATGGAATTCTTTATTGATTTCAAAAGGCTAATCTTCAATCATACACTACATACAAATTTTTTATTTGAGTATATTTTGAATAGTAAAGAGAATTATCAAACATTTATTAGTTCCTTCAATAATTTTATAGATATAAATTCAGATAAATTTCTTGAATTCTATAAAGAAAAAATCAAGGAAGAGATTCTAAAAGTGTCAAAAAGTAAAAATCGTAATATATTCGCTAGACTCGATAATAATTTTTTTATTGAAGTATTTTCATCTGAACAATTTTTAAATTTACTAGATAAAAGCTTAAATACTGATAATTTCATATTGTTCATAAATAAAGCTAAACAAGCAGTAAATGAAATTGCTTCGTCTTCATCTAACTGTATGTACTATGATAAGGACAAATTAGACAAAGATATAGAAATCCTAAAGAAATTTTATAATGATAACCAAAATAAAAAAATTAAAAATCTAACCGAATTAAATCTAAATATACTAAATTTTATAGATTTAACAATTTTTTTGGAAAATCAACTTATTGAGAAAGATAATGGCACACACTAACATATAAGTACCAATTCATGGCAGTCGCATAAGCGACTGCTTTTTATGTCCCTCATATTATAGTTTTGAAACAATAATTATAGTTTCAAAACTAGTAATGACTTCTATTCTATTGAGGTTTAGAATGAAACTATAAGCGCTTATAAAAAAATAAGAAAGGAAGCAGCAAATCCTAGGTATGCTGATTACTGTACATTATATGTTCATATTTAAAAATAAATCTGGCTATTCTAGCCAACTATTTCAAGAAATTTTCGGAAACGAAAAAACTGCAATTGTATTATCACCCGAACCAATTATTCGAATGAAATACGTTGATAATAAACCGACAGACGAAATTGATTCGTATCGTTATTGGTTCGTCATTAAAGGAGAACAGCCTTTTGAGGTTAAATTCTCAGCTCAACAAACAATCGAACAATTTGACGAGGTCGAATTGCATGGTGCAGAGGCCTGCAATGTCAAAGGGAACATCTATTTCCGAGCCAACTCAGTAACAGTATTAAATAAAGGAGGTAAATAACCAATGGCATTTCCGTTTATTCAATCAGAAAATAAACGGGAGTTTGTAGTTGATACTGAATACTTGGTTCAGTGTGTAGAAATAGGGTTGCAAAACAGCTCTATTTCTTCAACTACTAATTCCTTCCAATTCATCTATGGTGACAATTATCTAGACTTTGTACCTCGTTTTCCTTGTGCATATATTTTGGATAATACTCTATACCAACAGATTTTTCAAATTTTGTCCACAAGTGCTTATCCTTTGTTGACATTTCTAAAACAGCCTTCTGCCTATATCGTCAAACGTGATAGTGCGAGTATTAACACTAGTCGTGCTTTTAGGTTTCCATTCTTTAAGGGAATACCTGAACGGTTGACGTATCAAAATCTATCCGACGTCTCTGTTAAAAACGAGAGTTTTGAACTCATGAAAAACTATCGAATTGATTTTAATCGCATCGTTCATTGCTTGATTGCTGGTTCTTCTGGTTCTGGAAAGAGCTACGCTTTGACCTTCCTCATCTCAGTTATTAATCAATTTGCTCATGTAACAGTTGTAGACCCTAAATGCGATTCTATCTCTCGATACTGCTTAAAACAGAACATACCTGTACTTTATCAAGAGAGAGACTTCTCAGCGGATGAGTTTTTGTCTAAGGTGAACACCCTGCTAAAAGTAGAACTAGATACTATCTATCAAAGACAAGCAGAGCTTCTTGAAAATCAGTCTAAGAAATTTCAACATCGTTGTCTTGTGATTGATGAATTGCTTGCTTTAACATCTTTGGTTTCCAAAAATGTTAAAGAGACCTTTTTTGCACTATTATCCAATATTGCACTACTTGGACGAGCAACGTCTGTTCATCTAATCCTAGTTAGTCAGCGGATGGACACAAACGCTTTACCGATTGCCGTTAGAGAGCAGTGTAATTTCTTGATACAACTCGGGTTAATCAACAGAAAAACGACAACGTTTTTATTCCCAGACTTGGATTCAGAGACAGGAATTGTCATTCCTAACGGAAAAGGAACTGGTATTGTTCAAGTTATTGACGGTATAACAGCACCTAATGTTATGCCATTGCTAGTACCAACATTTAAAGGAGAAAATATATGAAAAACATTAACAATAGAATTATAAGAAATAGCACTGTCATTACCGATAAACTCTACTACATACTGCCTTTAGAGTTACTCTTGAGCTTTCTGTGGAGTTTATCTCTAGCCGGTATATGGTTTGTTAACCAAGTTAGCACCATTATCCCTTGGGACGTTTGGAGCCAAATTTTAGATAATTTTCAAATAGCACAATCTATACTACTTAAAGCAATGATTATCGTTCTTATCATCTATCTTTTAGCGCATATCCTTCTTTGCATCGTATGGATAAAAGAAGATAAGTTTTTGAACTTTTTCCAAACAGTAGATCTATTAAGGAGAGTACGAAAACAAATGAAAGCCAGCGAAAGCGATAGTGAGATTGTAAAAGAGTACAAAACTATTATTCAATCTATCAGATGTACTATAACTCATGAATATATCCTAGTTATTATACCATGGGCGGAAAACTCAGATATTGATACAATTTTACAAAAAAAATTACTTTTTTTGTACGACTATCTTACAAGAGACTATCGTGAAATATATACATTCTCTCCCAAAGATAGTACTTCACTTAATCATATAATACAAGGAGAGAGAAAGAAGGAGAGAGAAAGCATAATTGATTAAAATACCAGCGGAGCTTGCCGTAAGGCAAGAGCTCCAAGCTGGTTTTGTTTCAATTCATTTGAGAGCTTTATTATACTGCTTCAGGGCTTGTTATTGAAGCAGTATAGTTTTGTTCCATTGTTCCAAAAAAGAGAGGAGTCAAAAATGGTAAAAGCCAGAAATATTATGTTTGTTCAACAGATTGAGTATTTCCAATCTTCAAATTTACAAGATATCATCGAGTATATGACGAACATTCTAAAACCGATTCGTTTTGCAGGAATTTTACATGATAAGGATATTGGGCAAGATGGAAACCTTGTCGCACCACATATACACCTTGTTCTACAGTTTGAAAGTGCTAGAAGTTTAAATAATCTTGCTAAGTTGACTAAACAACCAATACAGTGCTTTGAGCAATGGAGAGGCTCTGTTAACAATGCTTATTCATATCTCGTTCATCATACGGAGTCCAATCAAGATAAATACCAATATTCTCCAAAGGAAGTTATTGCTAATTTTGACTATTTACTCCTATTAGACACTATCGAAAAAAATGTAACCAAACGATATGAAATAAATGACACTATGATTATAGATAATCTACTGGATCTACTTTATACTGGTGATATTACAAAATCAGAAATTGAACAACGACTTACTGGTTCACAATATGCCAAAGCAAGGCAAAAAATAGAAACCGTCTATTTAAAACGACTAGAAACACAAGCCGAACTATGGCGACAAGAAATGATTGACAAGAATGAAATTGTTACAATTATTTGGCTTTTTGGAAAAGCGGGAACAGGGAAGACTCGTCTAGCACGTCAATACGCAGAACAGTATGACCTTAACTATTTTATTACGGGCTCAATCCGTGACCCTTTTCAACAATACAATTTAGAACACGTGATTATCTTAGACGAATTACGCCCCCATCAATTTGACTACTCAGACTTACTCAAAATGTTTGACCCTTACAATGTTAAAGCGATGGCAAGTAGTCGTTATTTTGATAAACCGTTACTAGCCAATATTTATATCATCACTAGCCCCTACTCCCCCTACGATTTCTTTTTAGAATTAACTAAGAAAAGAAAAACA